>NZ_AFPU01000001.1:964617-1286156 GCF_000220175.1 Nitrosarchaeum koreense MY1
CAATACATTTTGAACTAGATGATTCAATGGATGAAGGTGCAATTGTTTTAGAATCTATTTGTAATTTTTCTGAAATAATCTCAGTTACCTCAGATATTGGAATTTGTACTTTGATTTTTTCGGTATTTTGAGCAGATTCATAATATAAAAAAACTGCCAAAACTCCAAGTAGAACCATAAGAGTAATTCCTAAAATTATGAAATTCAATGATTCTACATAGTATTATACAAACTTAAGATAATGTTTGTGCGATAGAAAACACAGTCAAGAGAACCTCAAACAATATACAACTAAAGTATTTAGAATCATCATCATGAATCCATTATTTCAACTTAGTACAAGAAGATATCAAAAAGAGATCATTCTTGTTAAACAAGCATTGGCGGACTTGGAAAAAGAATGCGATGAAACTAATGGATATACAATTGATGTTCCCTTTGAGAAATTTGGATGGACATTTTTCAATATTCAAATTAGTGAAAAAATGGCAGAAAAAATTGAAAAATCAGGCATGATGAAAGGGGCTTTAGGGTTTAAAATTGGAGAGCAGATGACTAATTTCATAGGACATTATCTCGAAACCAAAGGAAGTAACGTTCGAATCAAGAAAATAGATTATTGATAATTTAGGACCAAGTGTCAATCCCTTTAGTATCTCTCTTTTTTCCCCATTTGTGTTCAATTTGCAGATGCGTCTCTAACTTATTAGGAGAATTCACAACCACATTACAAATAAGACAACGATAATTCATAGAAATAAAATTAGAGAAATTTTAGATTAAAGGAAGTGGTTATAATGAAAAACTAGTTTTTACGCCTTCGATAAGGATTTTTTTCATAAAACTTTTCAACATTTTCATTCCATTGTTTAGATTCTGAAAGATGAGATCTAGGATGAGGTCTTTTTCCATTATTTGATAAAATATCACTGTGTTTGTCATAGAAACTATCAGTTTCATTAATCAAAACATCAAGAAAATCAGACGCTTCTTTTGCTTCTTGACCCTTTGGGTCTCGATGAGCCATAATTGAATTTGATAATGTATCAATTTTTGAAGTCTTTAGTTTGTATTCGCTTAAAACTCGATGTTCAAAAGAGATCATTTCACATTATGTTCAAATTTACTAGTGTATGTTCATTTCGGTTGATAGAAATTATAAAATAAAATCATACTAAATAATTTTATTCAGTTTTATATTTTAGATTACATGTTGGACAATACCAAGATACGGATTCACCTTGTTCAAGAAATATCATTCCAAAACATTTTGGACATTGACCAATGTCGTCATTCATTAATTTTCTAAATTAGCTATTCAAATTAAATATTTCAAAAAAGACCATAACGAGGAATTGGAATACTAAAACGAATTTTGAATGCTTCCATCCTTTTTCGTTTATTCCTTTACTGTCATTAACTACGACAGTTCCTCGCCATACAATATACAACTAAATGATATTAAAGAGATTCTACCAAAAATCATTAAATTCATTTGAATAATATTAATTAAACTTAATAAATGTAAATAAATGAATATCATATTAAAAATTACATGTTTTAAAAAAATAACAATAAAAAATTACAATAAATAATAGATCATTTTAGAAATTTCCAATTTAAACCTTAAATATTAAAAATTCTTATAATGTATGATGTCGAAATCACTTTCGGCTGAATAAACTGCGTGACCCTGCAGAACAAAAAAAGGCAATCAGTCGTTTAACGAACTGACCACGAGAGGAAATCTCTCTATGTTCTGTAATTGAGGGTTACGCCTTTTCTACTCTTCAACTAGTGTCAATACAAAAGAAATAAAGAGCATCTTAAATGTCAGATTCACGTAATGAATAATGAGATTCAGGTCACAGTTTGTATGTTTTCGTCATAGTATACAAAGACTAGAATCTTTTTTAAAATAATATCCAAATTAGCACAGATGGTTTTTATTCAATAAATGTATAATAGATGTGGAAAGCTGACGCAGTATCCTAAGGTCAAATGCCTGGCATCAGTTTGCTGGTCTTTGCTTACTTGCATGGCTACGCAAAGGTTGATCCGCATTAGTCAGCTTCCAAATTATACTAGTTAATCAACAAAGCTAAGAAATTTTTTAATATTGATTAGAATTACAGAAAAACCCAAGGTTGTGATAAATATTACAGAATCATTTTTAGATACAATAGACATTTTATTAAATTTACAGGTAGGCGATTTATCAAGATTAGAGCACGTAAAAAGAATGATACTAGAAAATAAACCACTTTACACAAGTGATAAAAAATATGTTAAAAATCTAGCAGAGACATACATTAAAGATCATCAAATAGAAGAAATCAAATCACCAAAATTAATCAATTGTCGTAATTGCAGTACCAGCATTGCTGAAGATGCAAAATTTTGCACCCTATGTGGAACTAGACAAGAAAGAACATTTCAAAATTATGACGTAAAGAAGATTGTAAAAAGATACAATCCATTAAAACTTATATCAAGACCAAATTCGTATCAAAGTCTTGCCATAGTTGGAGGATTAATGGCAATGATTCCAACATTATTTATCGTTGCAAGAATGGAGCCATTACTTGAGGCAATCAACTATGAAACAGGAATAGAGTTGTCAGGACTTGCATCTGTTTTCATATCCCTTGGGATAATTTCCAGCATATTGAGTTTCATTGCAATCATAATTACATTTTTAATAAAAAACCCAAAAAAGGTTGGAAGAATGTTATTTTTTATAGCATTTGGAATACTTGTTACTTCAATTCTAATAGGAATTGTAGGTTTTGGGATAATTTTGATTTCAAGTAATATAGCATACAAAAAAAGACATTACTAAAAATTACTCATCAGGATAAAAGTGCGATTCCACATTTCCACTATTTGTAGAATAATGCATTACTATCCCATGAGATAGTTTTGTTTTTCCAATTAATTTCATTAAAGTTTATTGAAAAAATTTTTACTTAACAAAATGTGTGTTCAATAAAACAAACATTTCTAGAAATATCTAAAGTTCAACATCTTTGGTTTCTCTACTAAGTAATGTGGGGATTATCAGAATTATTGAACCAATCATAATATTAATTCCTAGAGCAACTGGAACCAATTCTTTTGAAACACTTGACATAAAGTATAATGCAATCAGGGGGGACCATGAACCAAAGATCAATCCTGCATTATATGAAAAACCAGCTGCACTGTTTCGTATTTGGGTTGGAAATCTTTCTGAAAAATATGCAGGTATTGGACCTGATGCAGTAGATATAACAATGGCATAAACTATAACATACAATACCAAGCCATACAAATTATTCAATATTGCACTTGCAAGTGGAATTGAAACAAGAATTGATGCAGATACAAAAATAAGCATTGATTTTTTTCTGCCAATTTTTTGGGATAACCAACCAGTTAGGATCATCCCAACCCAAGAGGATGCAGTAGCATAAATCATAATTAGTGCAATCTGTTCTTTTTGAAAATCACCAAACTCTCCCAAATATGTAGGCAAAATACTAATGGAGCCATGATACATGTAAACAAGTCCAGTCATTATTGCAGCACAAAGCAAAAATTCCTTTCTGTGAATTTTTCCAAAAACAATACTTTTCAATGGAGTTTTAACAAGACCAGATTCTTTGTTCTTTTTAATCCATAACGGAGATTCATCCATACTTAATCGCACAAAAAGTGCAACAAATCCAGGAATTATTCCTGTAAAAAAGAGTATCCGCCATCCAATCTCCTCAAACAACTGCCCTGGAAATAAAATAGTAATTATTTGAAAAGATATTGCAGCCAATAAAAAACCAAAAGAGAATCCACTTTGCAAAAATCCAGATATTACACCTCTCTTTTGTTTTGGTATACTTTCAATTGTTAGTACAGCACCACTGCCCCACTCACCTCCAGCAAATATTCCTTGAATTAGACGCACCAGTATCAGAAGAATTGGTGCCATCACTCCTACCATTAGATATGTTGGTAACAATCCAACTGCAAAAGTTGCAATTGAAAATCCCATTATGGTAATTACCATTGCTTTTTTTCGTCCAAACTTATCACCATAGATCCCAAAAATCACAGATCCTAAAGGTCTCATAATCAATGTAACAGTATACGATGCAAATGTTGCAAGTATACTAAACACAGGATCCGCAGATGGAAAAAATAGCTGACTAATTGAAGGAATAACAAGTAGCATCAAAACTATATCATATCCATCTAAAGACCAACCAAGAAATGAACCAATGGCGATTTTTTTCTGAGCTAATGTTAGACTCATCAAGACAATTCCAGTCTAGTTGTATTTAGCCTTGATTTCAAAAATCAAAACATTTGCCATAGTAAAAATAGAGACCAATTACCAATAAAATAGAGCATGCCAGAGATTAATGTAGAAGAGTATGAGAAAAGATGTCAAGAAATTCTACAAGATAGCGAAGTAAGATTTGCCGCACTTTTAGATGAATTTGGAAAGATACTTGCTGGAGGGTATAAAGTAGATGTGGATCCAAGATTAACTGAAGAGCAACACAATGAAGTTTGTAAAGAGTTAGCAGGAAGAGTAGTAAAAAGAAAAAAATTTGATGTAGAATTAGGATATGTAAAATATTCAGCATCTCGCAGAAAGCATGTTGTGATAATGAGTTTTCCAATCTTTGAAAAAGTAATAATGATAGTAGCAGAACCAAATGTCAACATTGACAGATTAGCATTTAGAATAATTGAAAAGCTGGGTCGTCAATGGGGCGAATTTTTTGGGGAATAAATTTTAAATCATTTTACAATACAGAAAAATTACTTCATCACGTTACTTTTGAAATCACTTATTGTTGAAATAGTACGTTTTGTCTCATGACCAATATCATGAATTGTAGCACCATTGTATTTTTTGTCAAGATACCTGCCAGTTAGGATCATAGGAGCAGCAATTGCATTACTAATACCGGTGGGTTCTGGAATCCAAAATATAATAAATCCAATTTTTTGAAGTTTTTTACCCGGAGCAGATGCTCGTTGAACACATCCCAGAGAATGGGCAGTTGATTTATCATCAAACTTTGTCATGTCCATGTATAATGACGCTCTTCTCTTGGCTGAGTCAGAAAATTTACGTATTTTATCTAGGCGTGCCTTTAAGTGATCAACCATGATTTCTATTTAGAAAAAATCAGATAAGATTCAATGATCAATATCAATCACCTGTGTGTCAATAAAGGATAACAAGTCTAAGAGACACTCAATTATACTAGGCTTAGTTTAATTACTAAGATACATTGAAGGATAAAAACTCCAAGAGGTTAGACTCTATCAAAGCAGCTCATCAGTCAGAAAAAGCAAGCTATAGCACTAGAATGGAGGATTATTTGGAGGTAATCTCTGAGCTTGTAGAGCTAAAAGGATATGCAACCACATTAGACATTTCACGATACATGAATGTGAGTGCGCCAAGTGTTACAAAAATGCTACAAAGATTAGAAGAAAACAAGTTGTTAGAATATGAAAAGTACCACGGGATTAATCTAACAAGTAAGGGCACTCAGATAGCAATCGAGATAAGACAAAACCATGGAATTTTACTAGAGTTTTTTGAGATTTTGGGAGTGAATCATGATACTGCTAACAAAGATACTGAAGGAATTGAACATCACTTGAATCCAAAAACAATCAAACAATTACGAAAGTTTATCACATTTTTAAAAGCAAATCCAAAAATTATTGAAAGTTTTAAGAATCCATAAAATATGCTAAACTATTATTTCTTTAATCTTTAAGAAATATTTGAATATCGTTTTGAGATGATGCTAGTTTCATTAAAGTTCGTGACGCTTCAGAACGTTTTGGAATTGTAATCTCACCTTTTTTCCCAATTCTAACTGAAGTCACATAGTTATCATGAACATAAATATCAGCATGCATTGAAGAATATTCTCTGCCAACAGTTAAAACTAACCCGCTCTTAGATTCTGAAAAATGAAAAGATATTTCATTAGATGAATTTTTAGATTCATAACGATTAGAATTAGTCTTTTCAACTACATCAATGTGTATTTTTAGCACTTTTTCAATCTCACTAATGTTAGAACCACCTTTTCCGATAATTGATGCCATTGATTGTTTATCTACTAAGATTTTGGCTCGATTGTCAGACAATATCTCAACTTCTACTCTAGGATCATATTTCCTAAAGAGCTCGCGTATTTTGTCTTCTGCAAGTTTTTCAATACCTACTTTTTGTACTTTTTTTGATACTGGAACTATGACATTCTCTTCACCAAATGTGTAAATTTCATGCTCAAGCACATGATCTGCAAAATTTCTAATCTCAATTACTGGTCTTGCCAAATCAGATTCGGTCATTCCAGTTGGAACCTTAACCACAAGCTCCAAATCATATATTTTTCCTATTGTGCCATCTTTAACAAAAACTACAGTATCAATAACATTTGGAATTATTCCTAACTCGATTTTTCCGATAAAACGTTGTATTGCATCCAAAGGAGAGTTGGCATGTACAACACCGACCATGCCAACACCAGTGAGTCGTAGATCAGCAAACGTTCGAAAGTCTTCTCTTCGTCTTACCTCATCAAAGATTGTGTAATCAGGACGAACTAATAATAAAATATCAGCAGTGTTATCAAAACTACCATCAAGCTTTGTGTATTGAGTAATTCCTGGATCCACTTGCAAATCACGTGGAGATTCAAATGTTTTTACAATCTTTCCAGTATTGTGATAAAAATTGGCAAGGCTAGATGCAAGAGTACTTTTTCCAGAACCTGGAGGACCAGAAATTATGATGCCTTCAGCCCTATCAGAGAATCGCTTCATTAATTCTTCAGAAATAGTATAATCATCCAAAGTCAATTTCACGATAGGATGAACGATTGTGATTTCAAATGCTTCAGAAAACGGAGGCTTGGTAATTGCAATTCTATAATCATTGTACTGAATTACATATGCACCAGTTTTTGAGATTTCAACAGTACTAGAATCAGAAGCAGTAGTCTCTAAAATTTGAGAGGTAATTAGTTGGAGATATTCACGGGTTAAAATTTCATCGTTTATTTTTGTCAAAACAAATGACCCAGGTTTTCCTTTTTTTGCCATTGGTGTCATGTTCTCTTTTAGGTGTACACTCATTGTTTCAGAGTCAAAAAATTTTAAAAATTCCAAAGTAATATTTTTAGGAATTGGTTTTACAAACACAGATTCCAATCCTTCGGCCTGTGCCACTAGATGTTGAACATTATCAGAAGTATACAGAATTGCTTGATTTTGTTTTGCAACATCTTTGATTATCGCATCAATTCTACCAGAACCAGCCATACGAATATCCTCAGAAGTTGGGTGCGAGCCTGAAAGTGATATGACCAACTCAAAATTACCGGATATTTCTTTAAGTTTTTTTATTACTTCCAAACCAATAAAACCCTGTTCTTTTTTCTGAGATGCTTGTGATTGTAATTCATCAAAAACTGCTTGAGGTATAATGATTTCAGAATTTTTAATTTTTCCTGATTCAATCAATATAATTAGCTGTCCATTAATTATGATACTAGTATCTACAACAATCTTCGACAAATCTTCTATCAATTTTAATTAAAGTTAGATCCTAAATTACTTTGCCAAAACATCCGAAACAACTTTCAATATGTTGTTAAAATTAAATGGTTTTGAAATATAAGATGAGGCACCAAAATCCAAACATTGCTGAATAACTTTCTGATCATCACTTGCAGTAACCAAGATAATCTTGGCTTTTGGATCTTTTGAGAGTATTTCTTTAACAACAGTAAATCCATCTTTTTTAGGCATTGCTAAATCTAAAAGTAACAAGTCAGGATTAAATTTGAAAAAAAAATCTACACTTTCTGCACCATCTTTTGCCTCACATACAATATTATGTTCACCTATAGACAAAATATCTTTTAAGACAAGTCTAATTGCATCAGAATCATCGGCAATCATGATGTTTCCCATTAAATCATCTTAAACTGACAGGTAATTAAAAAGGTTGATCAGATAAAAGTAGAAGATATTTGGAAAATCTTTTGTTTTATTTCATTCAAATTAATATCGGATTGAGTCATAGATTTCTTCATAGCATCAACTGAAATGATAAGAGATTCAAATATTTCATCAGTTATTGTCTCATCTGTTATCTTTTTTAACAGAGAATCAAGCATTGATGATAGAGCACCCAATTCCTCTTTTCCCATCATTGGAGCCAATCCTTTGATTTTGTGAGTTGATTTTTGAATTTTGGAGGCATTAGCAGATACATCTAGAGGAGTATGACAAGCACTTAAGATATTAGAAATTGTAGAAATTTCATCGTTTATTTCAGCAGTAGCAACCTTAAGAAATTCATTAGACATATTGGTACAAATAAAGAAACCATGCTCATTATTTTTATACTCTATGGTAAGAGTTAGACAGTGTGAAGATAATCAACAAGACATATGTCTTGGTTCTAATATTAATTGTTGCAGCAATAATTAATTTATTATTGCTTTATGAATCACAACAAATAGACAATTCGCTCTCAAATTCAATTATCAAAACAGGGGACCTGAAAGTAGATGCAGAGCATATTTCATCTTTAGCAATATCTGTAGCAAATGGAGACATCAATGATAAAGAGAATCTAAATAATGCAATAAAAGACATAGATGAATTTCTATTGAAATTAGAAAACGGTGGAAGTGTTAATGGACAACAACTACAAAAAATTCCAACAGGGTTAACTGAAGAATATAATAAAATGAAGACATCTTGGGAATCATACAGAGAAAAAATAATAAAAGTAGAAAAAACATCGGTTTTTGATCGAGAAGCAACAAATGCCATGAATTATGTTCTACAAAAAAATGGCGAACTTGTATTATCAACAAAAACAGTATCGGATGAATTATCAAATCTAGATAGAGATTATAATAGACATAAAGAAATTGCAAAAGAATTAGAAAAATCGGCAATAGAGATAGGACAGTTAACATTGTTAATTTCAATTGGAGAAGAGGATAACATACAACAAAAATTGAAAAATGAGAGAATAGCATTCGAAATAGAACTAAGGAAACTGCTAGGAATACCAACAGAAGAATTAGATGTTGAAAGCGTAGGAAAAACAAATGAAGAGTTAATTCCAATTCCTAGGGAGAATTCAAATGAATTACGAAAAATTGATCCTTTGTGGGAAGCATTACAAGCAAGAATAATTATTCTTGAAGAAAGAGCTCTTTTATCTCCAGATTTTAATTTGGCAAAAAATGAAATGATTCAACAAAAATCAATTTTGTTTTCAAGTATAGATGATATCTTATTGTCATGGAATGCCGAAATTGTAAAAAATAGTCAAGAAGGACAAATCATCATTCAAGCATTATTGTTAATTGATGTAGGAGTATTCTTTTTGGTGTTATTCATCATTCGTCAATCATTATTACCTTTAGGATTAATTACAAATGCACTTTCAGAAATAAAAGAAGGTACGTATGGAAGAAAAATAGAATACAATAAAGCAGATGAAGTTGGAACCTTAGTAGACACATTTAACGTGATGTCAAACACAATTAAAGAAAAAGATGAACAAACTAAGAAAACAGATATTGCAAAAGATGAATTTTTAGCAATGATCACTCATGAATTAAAAACACCACTAGTACCTATTCAAGGATATGCAGATATTTTACTAAGTGAGCATTTAGGAAAATTAACAGACAAACAAAAAGAAAGAATCAGCATCATAAAAACAAGTTCAGAGACATTACTATCAATTATATCAGATTTACTTGATGCTCAAAAATTAGAATTAGGTCAACTTAGAATGAAAAAAGAAACACATAATATTAAAAATACTATCGTTGAAGCGCTAGCAGATTTTGAGCCAGATTTACAAAAAAAGAAAATAACAAAAATCATAGACTTGCAAGATGTCCAAATTGATTATGACCCAGTTAGAATAAAACAAGTTCTTACTAATTTAATCAAAAATAGCTTAAACGTAATACAGCCAGAAGTTGGAAAAATTGAGATTACAATGAAAATTCTACCACAGAATATTCAAATTAGTGTAAAAGACAACGGGATTGGAATACCATTAGAAAAACAACAAGACTTGTTTAAGAAATTTTATCAGGTGGATGCAACATTAACAAGAGAAAAAGGAGGCAGCGGTTTAGGATTAGCAATATGCAAAGGAATAGTTGAAAGTCATGACGGTACAATTTCTGTGAAAAGTGTTCCAAATCAAGGAGCAGAATTTACAATAACTCTACCGAAAAATTCACAACCAACAAAGTCCCCAATTGACATTAGTTAAAGAAAACAAACTTTCTTAACTAAAATCACTCACTCTCCCTAAAAAATGGATTTTTTAGAATTAAAAATAATGAATCAAGATAATCACACAGATGAAAAAAATGGGGAATTTTATGAAAATTGTGCTATATATTTTGAATTTCTACGTAAAAAAGGACGTACTGATTACAATTTTGAAGATGAGTATTACTTTACCATGCCTGCCATATCAAGTCATTAATTCAAAATATAAGATTAATTTTATCAATTTAATATAGAATAAATTCTCAGATTAAAGTACTATCGAATATGTCTTCAGATAGGTTGTAAAAATGAAATACCAAACAAATAGAACATACAACCAATAAGAATAACTTACAATCAACAATATGCCAGATAATGAGAACATGAATGAAGAATTAGAAACAATAAGACAAAATGTCAAAACATGTACTAAATGCAAACTTTCCACAACAAGAACAAATTCAGTACCAGGGAAAGGAAATTTTAAAGCAGATGTAATTTTCGTAGGAGAGGCGCCTGGAAAAAATGAAGATCAGAGGGGGGAGCCATTTGTAGGAATAGCTGGTCAAAGACTCAACAGTGCATTAGAAAATGCTGGAATATCCAGAGAGTCGATTTACATCACAAACATTGTGAAATGCAGACCACCAAAAAATAGAGTTCCTTCTATTTCTGAAAGAGATGCATGTGATAATTATCTTCAAAAAGAAATAGCAATAATAAAACCAAAAATAATTTGTATTTTAGGAAATACTGCATTTAATTCGATCTTAGGAGGTTCTGAAATTATAAAACATAGAGGAAAAATTGTAAAAAAAGACAAACAGATTTATTTTCTGACAGTACATCCTGCGGCAACAATTTACAATCAAGAATTAATCACAGTATTAAAAGAAGACATCATAAAATTATTTGATTTAATCAGAGAGTTAAAAAACAACAAACAAATTTCAATAGACATTGACTATACTACCTAGAACATTTTATACAAAAGATACGGTTACAGTTGCAAAAAATTTACTAGGAAAAAAAATAGTTCGTAAGATAGGTAGAAAAGAAATCTCAGGAATAATAGTAGAAACTGAAGCGTACAGGCATAAAGACGACCCAGCAAGTCATGCGTTTAGAAATATTACTGAAAGAAACAAAGTGATGTTTGGAGAAGTAGGAAAAGCGTATGTCTATTTTACGTATGGAATGCATTATTGTTTTAACATCGTTGCAAGAAATTCAAGATTTGAGGCAGGCGCTGTATTGATTAGAGCAATCACTCCTGAAAAAGGAATAGAAATTATGGAAAAAAATAGAGGCATGAAAGATTCAAAAAGATTAACAGATGGACCTGCAAAATTAACTCAGGCACTAGGAATTACAAAAAAACATTACGGGTTAGATCTAACAATAAACTCAGAATTATTCATCGCAGAGGGAATAAAAATATCAAGTAAAATCATTTCCAGTCCAAGAATTGGAATTAAAAACGCTACCGACAGATTATGGAATTTTAAAAT
This sequence comes from Nitrosarchaeum koreense MY1, assembly GCF_000220175.1. NCBI lineage: Archaea > Thermoproteati > Nitrososphaerota > Nitrososphaeria > Nitrosopumilales > Nitrosopumilaceae > Nitrosarchaeum > Nitrosarchaeum koreense. The sequence continues at coordinate 976,470 of NZ_AFPU01000001.1, forward strand.
TGGAACACGATAAATTTATTTTTCATTATTTTTATCTAATGTCCAAGGTACAAATCGGCCCAAAATTTTTTCCCAGTTTAATCTCAAAAGTAAAACAACAACAACAGTCATCATAATTCCAAATACAATAATTCCAACATATACCGTAGTCACATCAGTAATATCTTCAAGATATGGTTGTACTAATGACATTCCAAGATGATGAGAAATAAAAACAATAGAATAGCTAAGAACCAGTTTACCAGCAAGTGTGGCTATGAAAAATCGTTTTGGATTGTATTTTGCAAGTCCTAGTGGAACATAAATCAAGTCATCAGGTATAGGAGTTGCTGCTGCAAAAAATGCAGCCCCTGCACCATATCGTTTTACTAATCTTTCAAATGGTCGCATTCTCTTTCTAGTTTTTTCACTAATAATACGGCGCCCTTGATAACTTACATAAAAGATAATTTGTTTTGCAGCAGTTGCAGCTAGTGCAGAAAGAATTGCCAATACATGAAGATCGAATTGATCACCTACAGACATTGAAGCAAGAAAAATAAATCCAGGTAGAGGAATAAATGGAATTAAAGAACCAAAAAAATTAACCAATACTAAGCCAAGATACCCAATTTCAGGAGCAAATGGAAAAATTGCTGAAAAATCCACAAAACAATCAGCAGATAGGCATTATTTATTAAAAGCGAACTGATAATTATTTTTCAAAATACACCACAATCATTAAAATATCATCTTTTTACAACAAAATAGATGATAAAAAAAGAGTATGTAAAAATCTGTGATGAAATATCAGGAATTAGTCCATTTATTAGATTTGTAGGCATAGTTGGAAAGGGAGGAGAACTCTTGGCATACAAAAGAAGACCTGAATTGACCCCACTTTTAGATGCAAAAAACACCCAGTATCAGTTTTCACACATTGCAATAAAAACAGACTTGGAAGAATTCTTTGATAAAAATCTTGGAGAAGTGGAATTTGTATGGGAGGAAAGAAAAAAAGTTCAGACAATATCATTTGCGATTAAAAAAGTTAGAGTATGGATATCAATTGATAAAAAAGTAATACGTTCAGAGATGCTACGAATAATTGATTCATGCTTGCCAATTGTAAAAAAACATGCAAAGGCATAGACCACAATTTATAAAAAATAGATTTTAGAATACCACCATTAACTTTTTTAGAATATTTATTTTAAGAAACCCATGGAAGAAATTGATGAAATTAAAGAAGTAATAAATAAAATAAACATGAGAAATTCAGGTTCTAAAGATTATCAAAAAATGAAAATTGAAGAGTTAAGTGCAAATATGAGAGAGGTTATGAAGTTTCAACAAGATATAATTCAAAGAATTGAAGATTTTGAAGTAAAAGGATTACAACATGATTTAACAAATTATGCAAAAACTATTTGCAAAAACACAACAGAAAGAGAAATACTAAAAATTCAAGACGTTTATCTAAAAAAAATTGAAACAGAATATCTAAAATAAGAAATTATGACTGATCATACAACCAACAGCGAACATAGCCAGTGTCTGTTTTAAATTTAGGTGGAACCATTTTACATTTATCTATTGCAAGTGGGCATCTCTCAATAAATCTACATTGAGTTGCAGGTTCCATAAGACTAGGAGGATTACCTTTGATGTATTTAGGAATATTTCCTTTTAATGTTGGAATTGATTCCAGTAGTCCCTGGGTATAAGGATGCTTTGGATTTTTGTAAATTTCATAAGATGAACCAAACTCTACCATTTGTCCACCATACATGATTCCAATTTTATCAGCAATTTCAGATAAAACTGCCAAATCATGTGTGATTAACATAATTGACATTCCTTCTTTTTTGAGTTTTTTCAAGAGGTTAATAATTTGAGCCTGAATTAATACATCAAGTGCAGTTGTAGGTTCATCAGCAATTACAAATTTTGGTTCAAGCAATAATGCCATAGCAATTATCACTCTTTGTTTCATTCCTCCACTTAGCTCATGAGGGTATTTTTTTAAAATAACATCATCCAAACTGACAGAATGCAGTGCGTTTAGAATTGCATCATCAAAGTTTCCTGCAAAATTATGTTGATTTAGAACTTCAACAAATTGTTCACGAATGGTAAACACAGGATCAAGAGAATTCATAGCTCCTTGAAATATCATTGAAATTTTTTTCCATCTGAATTTTCTAGTAAAGTCAGATTCAGATATATCCAATATCGAAGTATCGTCTAGAATTATTTTGCCATTTGCTTTACCTCCCAAAAGCATTCTAACAATAGAAAGACCCAAAGTGCTTTTTCCACAAGCACTTTCACCTGCAATACCTATAGATTCACCATCGCTTAAATTAAAATCGACGTCATCTACTGCATATACTGAACCTTTTGATGTATGATATTGAGCTGAAAGCCCATTGACGATTAATACCACGTATTTAGTAAAATCAAACTAGAATTTCTGTCTTGCACTAAATAGTTAAAAAATTTAGCCATAAAAAAATATCACCATAATTTACCATATTTTTGTAATAGTGTTTTTGCATCACCAATTAAGGTATCTAATGTATGAGAATCATAATTTGCACCTGTAAAATCAGTGTCAGTAAGAATTGCACCATCAAAGTTAGTATGTCTTAGATTCACTCCGCTAAGATTTGCATTGGTCAAATTAGCACTTCTCAGATCAGCATAAAACAAGTCAGCCCCTCTAAGGTCAGCATCTTGAAGATCTGCACCATATAGTTCGGTGTCCCAAAGTTTTGCATTGGAAAGATTTGTGCCTCTCATATTTGCACCTCGTAGTTTGACATAAAACAAGATTGCATTATGGAGATTAGCCTCGCTTAAATCACTACTACTCAAGTCAGCATTATGGATATCTCTATTTTGAAGATCAACACCGCACATAATTGAATCAGACATATTTCTTCCAATGAGATCTTCATAATCAAAATTAATGTTGGTAAGATTTCGTTTTCGAAAAACATCAGATGAATTCATACAACATAGCAAAAGACATCACATTTGAATTTAGATAAAAACATGTTAGAGTGATTTTTTACTAAGGCGATCAATTAACCAAATTTGCTTATGAATAGATGAATAATTCAAAGATCAATAATGGGATTCGCTAAGGGATATAAACAACTTTACAGAAAGAAAAAAATCGATTCAAATGAAACTACCAATATGTAATTTTGATGCAAAAAATGCGGTGCTTTGCCCAAAATGTGAAAACAATGTAGAAACAGGGATAATTACAAAGGCAGATGCAGATGCATCAATTATTCTTGCAAAGTTGGCAAAATCAAATCCAACTATCGATAAATTTTCACTTTATTCATGTAAAGAATTCAATGGAAATTATGTACTGGCACTAGCCAAGAACGACATTATGGTAATTCGACAAAGCCGTGTACTCTATAGATTACTTCAAGATCAATTCAAAGGAAAAATATGGCTTGTAGAAGCTGATGAAGATGATAAAAAATTCATAGAAGATTTGTTTTTTCCAACAAAAATTTTGTCAATTAATTCAGTTTGGGCGCCTGGTGGAGTCCAAAAGACAAAAGCAGTTGTATCTGGAAAATGGACTCCAAGATTTCCAATCGATACAAATAAGATAATTCAAATTGTCAAAAATGCCCGAAACCTTGACATTGAGATAGAATTTGAAGAAAAAAGACGGTGAAAATAGTGGGATTTGTTAAAACTCATGATGTTATAGAACTAGACGCCACCCTTATTGGAAAAGAAGTGGTGCTTGGGGGATGGGTAGAGGATCTCCGAAAATTAGGAAAAATGACATTCATCACACTAAGAGATGTTTCTGGAATTTCTCAAATCATAGTAAAGGGTGAGTTAAATGATAATCTAGGAGAAATAAACCGTCAAAGTGTAATTAGTGTAAAAGGAATAGTACAAGAAACAAAGGCAAGAGATTTTGCTTTTGAAATAAAAGCAGAAGAGATAGAAATTTTAGCAAAAGCGATTCACCCATTGCCAGTTGATCCAATTGGAAGACTAGAAAGTAATATCGATACAAGATTGAATCATCGTGCATTAGATATGAGAAATCAGAAAACGGCATCAATTTTTAAATTAAGACATTTTGTTTTAGAAACATTACGTAAAACTTTATCAGGAAAAAAATTTATCGAGATCACAACGCCAAAAATAATTGGTAGTGCAAGTGAAGGAGGTGCAAATTTATTCTCATTAGATTATTTTGGTAAGACAGCATACCTTGCACAAAGTCCACAGCTATACAAAGAACAAATGACAATAGGGTTAGAAAGAGTGTATGAGATTTCAAATTTCTATAGAGCTGAAAATTCACATACAGGTCGTCATCTTAGCGAGTTTACAAGTGTAGACATTGAAGCGGCGTTTATGGATTACAATGATGTAATGGATATTTTAGAATCACTAGTAATGGAAGTTTACAAAATAACTTCCGAGAAATGTAAAAAAGAACAAGAAGAAATTGGGCATATAATTGAAATTCCAAAATCCCCTTTTGAAAGAATAACATACACTCAAGTTATTGAGGAATTAAAAAAAGCAGGTGAAAAAGTAGAATTCGGCGATGACTTGCTTGATTCACATCTAAGAATAATTGGAAAGAAACACCCAGGATTTTATTTCCTAACAGATTGGCCAATGAAGCTAAAACCATTTTACATTAGAGAAAAGGATGAAGATCCAAAATTGTCACGCTCATTTGATCTTCAATTTGGATATCTAGAGTTATCTTCAGGAGGAACAAGACTTCATAATACAGACGTACTAAAAGCAAGACTCAAAGAACAGGGTCTTGATCCTGCTCAATTTGCTGACCATCTGCAGACATTTGATTGGGGAATGCCTCCACATTCAGGTTGGGGAATGGGTTTGGACAGATTAATGACCACATTAATTGGCATAGATAATGTTAGAGAAGTTGTACTGTATCCAAGAGATCCAGACAGATTGAGTCCATAAATTCAGATTTTTATTATAAAACAACAACAGAAATTACATGATAGAACAAACGGATGCAAAAAAAGTAGTAGAAGTGATAGGAAATAATCTGATAGGAGTCTCACATGACTCCAACAGCTTTCAAAAATTACCAGATTCTTTTTGGGGTTATTTTGCAAGAGGGCATGATACAAAAGGGACATTTGGCGTGATAGTCACTTATTCAGAAGACGGAAAGGATGTGGATGAGTTAATCAAAATGTATGAAGAGTGGGCTAATAAAAATAAAAGTAAAGAATCCAAATGAATTATTTGGTTTCTTTTAGGAGCTTTCTATACTCATGACACTCTTTACAAATAGGTTTTCCCTTGTACTTTGGATTTCCATCTGTGATTTTTAAAGTGCCTTGATTTATTTTACAAATAACACAAACAACCATCATTAGATTTTGGAATCAGCAATTTATAAAAATTGGCAATTTGTTTAATTATGAAATAAAGTAACGCTTACAAAAGAAGTAACAGCTCTGAAAATGGATAAACAAGTTAACAAAATAGACATAAATCAATCTTTAAAGTTTTTAAAAATGCCAACTAGATAATCAAATTATTTACACATTTGAGAAGTTAATTAAAAATAAGAGTATCATTTATGGATACAAATCAACAAGCATTTTTGTGGATGGTAAAAACTCAGAAAAAAATTCATGAAGAATACATTGAGAGAATATCTAAAGCATATTAGTAATTGCTTGAGTAAATTCAGATGTAGATTTTGTACCGCCTATATCTTTAGTTTTAACACCAGTTTTTACTAAATTAAAAATCGTAGATTCTAATTTTTGTCCAACTTCAAGACATTTTGAATCATTATTTTTTGTACCAAGCCAATCAAGCATCATTTTGATAGATAAGAGAAACGATGAGGGATTTGCAATATTCTTTCCAGCAATATCAAATGCGGCTCCATGAACTGGTTCAAATAAGGCAAAATTATCGCCAATATTTGCTGCGGGTGCCATACCTAATCCACCAACAACTTGAGAAGATTCATCAGATAAAATATCACCAAACAAGTTAGTAGTTACTATAACATCAAATTGTTCAGGTTGACGAATTAGATTCATTGCACATGCATCAACATACATTTGTTCAAATAAAATATCAGGATAGTTTTTTGAAACTTCAGTGCATGAACTAGCAAATAACCCGTCAGTAATTCGCATGACATTTGATTTATGAACACATGTAACTTTTTTCATAGAATTTCGTTGTTTTGCAGTTTCAAATGCATATTTTGCAATTCTCTTAGATGCATTTTCTGAAATTATTCTTAATGCAACAGCTGAATCCCCCAAGCTAAATTCCTTACCAGTGTAAAGATCCTCGGTGTTTTCTCTAACAATCACCATATCAATATCATCCCGCAATGCAGGCATATGTGGGTAAGATTTTGCAGGTCTGATATTGGCATACAAATCAAGTATCCTTCGTAAAACAACAATGACATCAGCAGCTGATTCGCCAACTGGGGCCTTCAAACATGCATCTGATTTTTTTATAGTATCAACTGTTTCATCAGGTAATGCTTTACCTGATTCTTTAAGGGCTTTATCGCCAGCTGATAATTTTGTAACATCAAATTTTAATCCGAGCTTGTCATTTATGGCATTAATCACAGAAACTGCAGATTCAGATAATTCAGGACCAATTCCATCACCAGTAATTAATGAAATTTTATACATAATAGAACAGTATCTCAATACAATTTTAGGATTATCTTACCTGTTTTTCCTGAAGCATTTTTTTGAGCATTATTCTATTAATCGCATCAATCACTGCCTTAACAGATGTTGTTACAATATCTTCACCAACAGATTTTGCTGAGACTTTGTTTCCAAAAGCATCCTCTACTTTTACTGTAACCTCACATAATGCACTAGAACCACCAGAAATTGATGCCAACCCATAATCTTTAATTCTAATTTCAGAAATCTTTCCGGTAATTTTTTGAATGGCATTTAATGCAGCATCTACTGGACCGACTCCATAATCAGTTCCAATGTGATCCTGACCGTCAATGTTTAATTTTACAAATGCATAAGGCATTGTTCCAATTCCAGTTGAAACTGAGAATCCAGTTAGCTGAACAATTCGTTTGAGTTCTTTTTCTCCCAATACATCACTTGCAATTGATAACAATTCAACATCTGTGATTTGTTTTCCAGCATCACCTAATGTTTTGACTTTATCTAAGATTTGTTTAGATTGTTCTTCTGTAGGTTTTACTCCATATTCTGCAAGCATTGCATTCATTCCATGAATTCCAGCATGTTTTCCAACTTGGAGCCATCGCTTTCTTCCAACTAATTCAGGACTGATTGGCTCGTATGTAAGCGGATTGCTTAGTACACCGTGTGTATGAATACCGGATTCATGACCAAATGCGTTTGTTCCAACTATTGCTTTGTTTGGTTGAACAATAATTCCCACAGTCTTTGAGATAAACCGTGATGTATCATAAATTAATTCAGATTTGATATTAGTCTCATATTTTTTCTCAAATGGAAGACATTTCAAAGCCATTGAAAATTCTTCTAATGATGCATTCCCTGCTCTTTCTCCAATTCCATTAATTGTTACATGTGCACAAGAAGCTCCAGCATGAATTCCCGCTAATGAATTTGCAACTGCCAAACCAAAGTCATTATGACAATGAACACTTACCGGAAGTTTTGTAACCTCCACAGTATCTTTTGTTAATACTGCCATGTATTCAGGAGTAGAATATCCAACTGTATCAGGAATGTTGACTCTATCAGCTCCTGCTTTTGCAACATCACCAAATACTTTTTTTAAGAATTCTCGGTCAGTTCGGGTAGCATCTTCAGCTGAAAACTCTACTTGAAGACCTCTTGACTTTCCATATTCTACTGCTTCTATTGCTTTTTCAAGTGCTTGTTCTCTTGTCATTTTGAGTTTGTATTGTAAGTGAATATCAGAAGTTGCAATGAATGTGTGAATGTAATTTAATCCTGCATCAACTGCGGCATCAATATCGTTTTTAATGGTTCTAGTCAATCCAGCAATCTCACACGATAATCCTGCAGCAGCAATCATTTTGACAGCTTTGAATTCACCTGCAGAAATTACTGGAAACCCTGCTTCAATTGCATCAACCCCTAATTCATCTAGTTTTTTTGCAATCGCTAGTTTTTGATCTGGGGATAAGGAGACTCCAATTGTTTGTTCTCCATCTCTTAATGTTGTATCAAAAATTCTAATTTTCATGCTCCGCTCCTCTGTAAAGCGGCAACACCAGTTCTGGCAACATCAATGATTCCAAATGGTTTTACCAATTCTTCAAATGCTCTAATTTGATCAGGTGTAGCAGTCAATTCTACCATCATGGAGTCTTTTCTAACATCATGAATTTTGCCACCATACGCATTTGCTAATTTGTTTACTTCCATACTATCATTAGCATTACCGAGTTTTATCTTAAAAATACTTAGTTCACGATATACTGTTTTGTGCTCATCTAAGTGCCTTACCTCTAATGTATCAATCATTTTATCAAGCTGCTTTACAATTTGTTCAACTTGTTTTTCATCACCATACGTGGTAATTGTCATTCTTGAATATTCAGGATTGTCAGTGACACCTACGGAAATGCTATCAATGTTGAAATTTCTGGATCTAAAAAGATGAGTAACTTTAAACAAGATTCCAGGTTTGTTTTCAACTAATAAAGTAAGAATTGCCCACATGATAATCACTAAGATGGTAAAATCATATCCGCAAGAGAAGTTCCTGGAGCTACAAATGGCAACACATCTTCTTCAGGATCAATTGGAATATCAATAACAGTTGCAACATCACTTTTCAATGCTGTCTTTATTGCCTTATCTAATTCATCCATCGATTGTGCACGTATACCTTGAGCACCGTATGATTCTGCAAGTTTAACATAATCTGGACATTTTCCTTGATCAACTCCAATCATTCTTCGATTATAGAAAGTTCTTTGCCATTGTGCGACCATTCCCAATGTAAAATTATTTAATAAAAATACAATGACTGGAATATCTTCCAACACTGCAGTTGCAAGTGAGTTTTCGGTCATACTAAAACTACCATCTCCTGCAATATCCACTACAGGAACATCAGGTCTTGCAACTTTAGCACCGATTGCAGCTGGAAATCCCCATCCCATAGTTCCAAGTCCAGTAGAACTAAAGAAAGTACCAGGTTGAATTACATCATAAAATAAAGATGCCCACATTTGATGTTGACCTACTTCAGTAGTTACAATGGAATCATGTGGTAAAACTTCTCTAAGTTTTCTCAATATTTTTGCAGCACCCATTTCACCTGGATGTAATTTCAAATGTTCTTTCCAGTATGCTTTTGTTTCTTTAACATGTTTAATCCAAATATTTTCTTCGTTTCTTTTAACAGCTTTTTGCATAAGCATTTTAACCATGATTCTAAGTGATGCACGTACATCACCTACCACTGCAACAGATGTTGTTTGATTTTTACCAATTTCAGCTGGGTCCACATCCATATGAATAATTTTTAGCCTCTTCTCAAAAGCTTCAAATGTTCCAACAGACCTATCAGAAAATCGTGTGCCTATAGCTAAAACACAATCAGCTTCAGTCATCATTTTATTTGCTTCCGCGTGACCATGCATTCCGATTGGACCTAATGATAACGGATGATTTTCAGGAAATGCACCTTTTCCTTTGAATGTAGTAACAACTGGAATCATAAGTAATTCAGCAATAGATTGTAATTCAGCAAATGCTGATGAAATAATGGTACCACCACCAGCTAAAATAATTGGTCTTTCTGCACTAAGCAACATCTCAATTGCTCTTTCAACATGCATGATATCAGGATCAGTCCATGGATGATAACCACGAATTTTGAATTCATCAGGAAAAACCATGGATGCCTCTTTTTGTTGGACATCTTTTGGGACGTCAATTAAGACAGGTCCTGGTCTGCCTGTCTCTGCAATGTAAAATCCTTTTCTGACCATTTCTGGAATATCTCCAGGAGTTCTTGGTTGAAATGCATATTTTACAACAGGGTTTGCCATACCAATGATATCACTTTCCTGAAAAGCATCTTTTCCAATCATTGCTACTGGAACTTGACCTGTAACTGCAATCATTGGAGAAGAATCAGCTTGGGCAGTAGCAATACCAGTTAGAATGTTAGTAGCACCAGGTCCAGATGTAGCAAAACACACTCCTGGTTTTCTACTTACTCTACCAAATCCATCAGCCATATGTGCTGCAGATTGCTCGTGTCTTACCAAAATATGTCTAATATCACATCTTGCAAATTCATCATACATTGGAAGGTTTGCACCGCCAGGTAAGCCAAATACTTCTTTGACCCCTTCTTTTTCCATAGCTACCATTAATGCTCTGGCGCCTGTCATAGTTTCCATTTTATTCAATCAAATCTTTCTCCATAATTTTAATGTGTTAAAATTCTGAGCACGTTTTACAGCACTAGATTAACTAGTGATAAAACACCCAACTTGTAACTTGTCTTTGTGCTCATTGAAATTCAAAAGTATTGTGGCATAGATAATTAATAAAGATTATCAGAAAAGTACCAGTGTTTTTAGACGTAGTTACTCCAGAAGACTTAAACTGATAATTTCTTACATCATAAATGACAATTTTGTCTGAAAATGAAGAGATCATTAGAATAATTGAAACACTTTTTGAATCAGGAAAGACAAAGGACTTTACATCACTTAGAGATATTCATCTTAACGATTCTAAATTTTCAAGTTTTAGTGACTTACCACCATATGATCTAAAAGATTTTCAAACTACAATTGAATTAGAAGAATTAAGATTTGTAAGTATTTCAGATTATGACTATCAAATAAAAAATCCAAAGATTAGTGTATTTGGAGATACTGCAGTGGTTGCATTAGAATTAAAACAAAAAGGAATGTTGGTCGATAACAAAGCATTCACAGGAGAGCATATTTCAATTGATGGGAGAGCAACTTTCGTGTTGATAAAGCATCCAACATGGAAAATTGCACATATTCATTTATCTAAAATATAAAATTATTTTTTATTTACTACAGGTTTGTTTTGATTAGGTTTGTTTTGATTAGGTTTGTTTTGATTAGGTTTGTTTTGATTAGGTTTGTTTTGATTAGGTTTGTTTTGATTAGGTTTGTTTTGATTAGGTTTGTTTTGATTAGGTTTGTTTTGATTAGGTTTGTTTTGATTAGGTTTGTTTTGATTAGGTTTGTTTTGATTAGGTTTGTTTTGATTAGGTTTGTTTTGATTAGGTTTGTTTTGATTAGGTTTGTTTTGATTAGGTTTGTTTTGATTAGGTTTGTTTTGATTAGGTTTGTTTTGATTAGGTTTGTTTTGATTAGGTTTGTTTTGATTAGGTTTGTTTTGATTAGGTTTGTTTTGATTAGGTTTGTTTTGATTAGATCTTTCATTTCGAAGTGATTGATATAATTTGTAGGCTTGATCAACATTTGAATTTCCATGTACAATAGATCTGACTGCTCTAATCATTGCTACTGGATTATCAGATTGCCAGATATTTCGGCCCATATCAACACCTACTGCACCACCTTTGATTGCATTGTAAGTTAATTGTAAAGCATCTCTTTCAGGAATCTTTTTTCCACCTGCAACGATTATTGGGACTGGACAAGATTGAACCACTTTTTCAAAATTTTCACAATAGTATGTTTTAACAATATGAGCGCCTTGTTCTGCAGCAATTCTACATGCCAATGAAAGATACCTAGCATCTTTACCAAGTTCTTTACCTACTGCAGTAACTGCAAGCACAGGAATTCCGTATTCTTCAGCTTCATTAACTAATTTGCCAAGATTTACAATTGTTTGATGTTCATATTTTGAGCCAACAAAGATAGACATTGCAAGGGCACTAGCATTTAATCGGATAGCATCTTTGATACTAACGGTGATCTCTTCTTTTGACAAGTCTTCACCAATAATACTAGAACCTCCAGAGACACGTAAAACCATCGGTACATTAGTAGAGGTTGGAACTGAAGTTCGCTGTACACCACGTGTAAGCATTAATGAATCACAGTATTTCAGTAGTGGTTCAATTACTTTTTTCGGGTTTTCTAATTTTTCAGTTGGGCCTAAAAAGTATCCATGATCAACTGCTAACATTAATGCGCGATTATTTTGTGGTTTAATTATTTGTGAAATTCTATTTTTTAATCCCCAATCCATGTATCTTCGTTTTTGAAAGAATAAAAATACCTTTCTTAAGCCTTTCTTATTTTGTGATAATTATTTTCATTGCGTTATCTCCACTTTTAGCATGATCAAATGCTTTTTGAGACTCTGAAATTGTATATGTATGAGTAACCAATTGTTTCACATCTATTTCAGATGACTCTATCAGTTTGAGAGCTTCCTTAGTATCATTATCAGATGCAGCATAACTTGTTACCAGAGTAATTTCTTTAGAATAAATTTTATTCATATCTAAAAGGATTTTAGCGTCTTTAGAAGGAACACCAAACATCATAACAGCACCACCTTTTCGTACCATGTCTATTGCATCGTCTAATGCTTTTAGACTACTAGTTGCTACAATTGCAACATCTACACCACGTCCTTCAGTATGATCTAAAATTTTTTCTTTTCGTTTTTCGTCAAGAGAATGGATTGAATCAGTAATGTTAAATTTTTTTGCAAATTTCAATCGAAATTCATTAACATCAAAGCAGAAAATCTTTGAGAATTTTTTGGATTTAGCAAGCATTACGTGCATCATTCCAGTGGGTCCAACACCAAAAATAGCAATAGAATCTCCTTCACGATAAGAGTATTTTGTCCATGCCCTAACACAACATGCTAATGGTTCAATCATTGCAGCTTCTTCAAAACTCATAGAATCGGGAATATTTAGTACACCACCGTGTTCTACATTCCATTGTGGTACAACATACTCTTCAGATAAACCACATGGAGACAGATTTGTTTCATAATATTTTGGACACATTGTTTCATTACCATGATTACATAAGTGACAAGAGTAACATGGTACATGATGATGAGTAAATACTCTATCTCCTTTTTTAAATGCAGTAACATTAGGACCAACGTCCAGCACAATTCCTGCAGGTTCATGACCTAGTCGCATTGATGGTTGTCCATATTCCCCAAATACTTTTTCCAGATCAGACCCACAAATCCCACATGCATGCATTTGAACCAAAATATCACCAGAACTCAAAAGTGGCTGTTCTGTTTCGTTAATTGAAATAACAGATGGTTCCTTAACAGATGCAGTTTTCATATCAAAACTTTAGAATATTGAATATAAGTAGATTAAATTACACACCAAGTATCTTTTTGAGCATTAATCTATAATCAACTTCAGATTTTTCACTTCCTGCTGAAGGTAATGCAAAGACCAGAGTGGATTTTTCTGCACGAAGCTCGGTTAGTTCATCACTGATAGATTCAGTCATGTCATCACTTACCAATACTAATCCAACGTCAGAATCATCAGTTAGTTTTTTGATTTCGTCTAATGTCTTTTTAGGAGAATCTGATATCACCCCAGGTACACCAGCTAACTGAAAGCTTGTAACAAAGGATTTGCTTCCAACAGTAAATATCTTCACAGTATAAAATTTTGTTTATTCTAATTTAACCCTTTTTGGTAGGCAGTGGATCAGGAAAGATTGATTTAGCATAAGACTTCAAAGAAAATATGGTAGAAATTGACAATCAAAAAAACGTCTATCTATTCACACATGGACGAATGGATCTACAAGAAAAAGCAATCACAGCCCTAGTTTCAAAAGGATTCTCGAAGGAGAAGATCATAATGGCAGTTCCAAACAAAGTTGGAAATGTTGGAGATTACATGGCTATGCTTTGGATGCCACCTACACCAGATCATATAAAAATTCAACACATAACCAAAGTTGAACAAGTAAAACCAGAAGGAATGATAGGGTTATGGAAAGGGGTTTCTAAAGATGATATCGATACTGTTTCACTAGGATAAACTTAAGAAAATCCAGCCCCAAACTCATCGCCTTTTTGAAGTGGATCACCAGAATCAGAATTTTTTAATTTTAAATAAAGTAGTGATTCGTAAACCAATTTTAATGAATCATCTTCGTTTAGATTTGAATTTGATTTTACATCGTCTTTGTATTTTTGAAGTTTCTGAACATTTTGTTCATCAACAGAAATTCCATCAGATTCCATCATTGTTGCAATTTTTTCAATTAATGAATTGTATTGATTCTCATCCATAATTATTTGGTATTTTTTCCTGGTTATTAACAAGTTCTAATTTAATATTATTATAAATCAGAAATCAATCCTGAAAGAAAAACACTATACTCATCATCAGAAAAAATAATTTTTTCAATTTTGTTTTCTCGTTGTGCTAAATACACAGATTCCAAATGATAGCAAGTTGTTTTTTCATTTAATCGTCCAAAATAATACCCATTGCATGAACAATACTCGGCATCAGGATCTAACCAATGTTCCTTGCTTTTTCCTACTACTGTCCAGATCTTTCTTTGACTTGGTTCAAAGAGATGTAATTTAACTCGATTTTCAGAAACAACAGATTTAATTCTCTCAGAATCTTTGTTCACAAGAATTTAATCCAAAGTCCATCGTATATCTTTGATGCCCAAAACTAGAATAATGTCATTAAAACCAATAATGATTTTAGAAGGAGAAAAAAAGAACCTCATAATAACAGATATTCATATTGGTTTTGAAAGCATATTTGCATCAAATGAAATTTTTATTGGAAAGAATTCTTCTATCAATGAAACAATATCAGAATTATTAGATGTAATTGAATTAGAAAAACCAGATTCTCTGATTTTACTAGGAGATGTAAAATCAAGTATTAAAAATATTTCAAAGAGCGAATGGGATGATGTTCCATTATTTTTTAAAAAAATCCAAGAAAAATGTCACATAACATTAATTCCTGGAAATCATGATGCAAATATTCAGAGACTTATTCCTGAAAACATTTCAATGATCAGTGCTACTGGAATGGTAGAAGAAAACATTTTACTTACACATGGACATACAATGCCTTCAGAGAATTTTTCTCATGTTGACAAAATTATAATGGGTCATGTACATCCAGTATTTTTTCAAGAGGATTCATTATTAAATGGACAAAGAGTCTGGGTGACAATGAAAACAGAAAAACAAAATATTTTTCCAAACAAATCGGGGGACATAGAGATTACGATAATTCCATCATTTAACAGATATTTTTATGCAACACATAAAAAAAAATATAAAAAATCCATTTCACCAATAATAGAAAGAATCAAACATGTATCAACGGCTAAAATAATTACGTTAGATGGGACGATTATTGGGGACGAATCAATGATTGATCAAGTATTATGAAATATACATCAAGAAAATATTTCAACATAAATGAAATTCAAAATAAAATTATAAAATTCATTTCTTAAGATTAATCAATTTTATCATATGGCTCTATTGGATCTCTGGTTGTTTTATTATCTTTAAGCCATTCCAGAGTCTTTACAAAAGAATCAGCAAGTTCAATGGTAGTAAGAACAGGAATCCCTAATTCCAAAGATTTTCGTCTAATTTGATATTCATCTTCAAGCATTCCAACATATTTTTCAAGTGTGGATGTACTTGGAATATTTATGATGAAATCTATCTTTCTATCATAGAGTAAATCCGCAATGTTTGGTTTTCTTGTAGGCTCAGATATTTTATGTACAACTTCAATATCACCTATTTTTTCTTCAAAAAATTCTGCAGTGTGTTCTGTTGCTACGATTTTAAATCCAAGACCCTTTAATCGCGCAATAGGTTGGAGCAATTTTTCTTTGTTTTGAGAACCACCAACAGTTACTAGCGCAGTACCTGTTTTAGGAAGAGTATACCCTGCAGAAGTAAGTCCTTTGGCTAGTGCATCGTAAAAACTCGTACCAAAGCATGCAACCTCACCAGTTGATTGCATCTCGACACCTAATGTAATATCTGCTCCCTCTAATTGCATAAATGAGAACTGTGGTACTTTGATTCCAAAGTTGTGAATTTTTTGCCATTTATTTTCAGGCATTTTAGGTAGTGGCTTACCCAAGATGGCCTTTGCCGCAAGCATAATTAGATTTGTCTTAACAAGTTTAGATACAAATGGCATAGAACGTGATGCTCTTATGTTTAATTCAATTACATAAACATGATCATCATGGATTAAAAATTGTAAATTGAATGGCCCCTTAACATTAAAGGTTTTTGCAATCTTTATAGAATATTCAGTTATGGTATCAATAGTTTTATTGTTTAATCGCCATGGAGGAATACACATCATAGCATCACCAGAGTGAACGCCTGCGCTTTCAATGTGTTCAACTATTGCTCCAATTATTACATCAGTGCCATTACTAATTCCATCAACATCAACTTCAAGTGAATTTAACATGAATTTTGAAATCACTACAGGATGATCAGGAGATACATCAGTTGCTTCCTTAACATATTTTTTTAGTTCATCTTGAGACCAGACAACTTTCATTGCAGCTCCAGACAACACATAGGAAGGTCTAACAATTACGGGGAATCCTACATCATTTGCAAAGTTTTTGGCTTCTACAACATTTGAAAATGCCTGCCATCGAGGTTGTTGAATGTGTAATTTATCTAATTCAGCACTAAATTTAGAACGGTCTTCTGCTCTATCAACATCATTTGCACTAGTACCCATAATGTTAACACCAAGTTTTGCAAGACCCAATGTAAGATTATTTGCAGTTTGGCCTCCAACACATGTGATAATTCCTTTTGGGTTTTCAAATTCAGCAATATCTAAAATTCTCTCCAAAGTCAATTCTTCAAAATACAATCTACTGCAAATATCATAATCAGTTGAAACGGTTTCAGGATTACAATTTACTACTGAAACATTTTTTTCTCCATTTTCTTGCAAACCCCAAACCATGTTTACAGTGCCCCAATCAAATTCTACACTACTGCCAATACGATATGGTCCAGCACCTAGTACAATTACTCCTTTTTCATCAGGATTAACGGTAATATCATTTTGATTTCCACCATATGTCAGATATAGGTAATTTGTGACCGCTGGCCATTCAGCTGCAAGCGTATCAATTTGCTTTACAGATGGTAAAACCCCTGCTTTTTTGCGTATTTCACGTACTTCTTCAGGAGATTTATCTTTAGCACGAGCAATTTGCTTATCAGAGAATCCCAATTTTTTTGACTCCCAAAGTAAAGGAGTTGAAAGTTCTTCTTGTTTTAATTTAGATTCTACATCTACGATGTTTTTGATCTTTTCAATAAACCATGGATCAATTGAAGATAATTTGTAAATTCTTTCAACTGAAATTCCAATTTTAAGTGCAGCTGCAACATAATACAAAATCAAATCATCAGGATGAGATAGTTTATCTTCTATTTGCTCTTCATCAAATGTTTTCATGTTTGCTCTGTTTAAAACAAGTCCGTCATTTCCAATGTCAAGCATACGTATTGCTTTTTGTAATGATTCCTCAAAGCTTCTTCCCACTGCCATAACTTCACCAACTGATTTCATTGTAGGACCAAGTTTTCGTTTTACAAGATCAAATTTACCAAAATCCCATCTAGGATGTTTACACACAACATAATCTAACGATGGTTCAAAACAAGCAGTAGTGGATTTGGTGATTCTATTAACTAATTCAGGGAGAGTATATCCCAATCCAATTTTGGCAGACATGTATGCTAATGGATATCCAGTTGCTTTGCTTGCAAGTGCAGAAGAACGAGACAATCTTGGATTAATTTCAATTGCAACATATCGGTCAGAATCAGAATCTAATGCATATTGAATATTACATTCTCCTACAATTCCAACATGTTTTGTAGCACGTAATGCTGCTGTTCGTAGCATATGATATTCATGATTATTAATTGTCTGAGAAGGTGCAACGACAATATTATCACCGGTGTGAACTTTCATAGAAAGAACATTTTCCATATTACACACAATAACATTGTTTCCATCCCAATCTTGCATTACTTCATACTCTATTTGCTTCCAATGTCCAATGTATTCTTCAACTAGAACTTGTCCCACAAGACTTGCACGTAATCCACGCTCTACAATTTCATGTAATTCAATTTCATTGTAAGCTACTCCACCACCCTTACCTCCAAGTGTATATGCTACTCGAATAATTACAGGATAACCTAGTTCCTGAGCTATTTCCTTTGCATCTTTAAAATTAGTAACAGTTCTACTTTTTAGAACTGGAACATTACATTGGGTCATAGAGTCTTTGAAGAGCTGACGATCCTCAGTTCTTTGAATTCCGGGTATTTGTGTACCTAATACTTTCACACCATACTTTTGCAGTATACCTGCCTCTGCAAGATTAATACCACAATTTAGAGCAGTTTGACCACCATATGCCAGCATAATTCCATCTGGTCTTTCCTTTTCGATAACAGATTCTACATACTCAGTATTAACAGGTAACAGATACACATTATTTGCAAATCTAGTATCTGTTTGGATTGTTGCAATGTTTGGATTGATTAGAATACTTTGCAGTCCATCTTCATGTATTGCTTTGAGGCATTGGCTTCCGGAGTAGTCAAATTGACGGTCGTTTTTAGCGACTCTCGCCGGCTTCTCCGATTTTTATTGCCCCACTACCAAGTACAAGAATTTTTTTTATCGACTCATTTTTTGGCAGATTTGCCTTCCTCCATAAGGTTCTTGAGCTCTTCAAAGACGAATTTACAATCATAAGGTCCAGGTGCAGCTTCAGGATGAAACTGAACTGCAATACAATTTTGTTTTTTGTGTTTGATTCCTTCGACTGTTTTATCGTCTGCGTTTGTAAACCATAAAGTAAATTCAGATGTTTTCAATGATTCAGGAGTTATCCCATAACCATGATTCTGACTTGTAACATAGACTTGATTATTTTCCAAATTAACACACGGTTTGTTTTGTCCTCTATGACCATATTTTAATTTGTAAGTTTGAGTGTTGCCTGCAAGACCAATAATTTGTGCACCTAAACAAATTCCAAGAGTAGGAATATTTTTTTCAATTAATTTTTTTGCAGTTTCAATAGTATCTGGACAATTTTGAGGATCACCAGGACCATTGCTAATTACAACACCATTAGGATGATATGACATTATTTTTTCAAAAGATGTATTCCAAGGCAATCTTATTACTTTGTATCCCAATTCACGGATGTTTCTTAGTATAGCATTTTTTGTACCAGTATCAATTACAACAACAGATTTTTCTTCAGAACCATAAACTACTTCTTGTTTTGTAGATACTACATCCATGAATTGTTCAGAATTATAATGAGTTGCATTTGCAAGTTGTTTTTTGACTTCTTCTACATTAATTTCAGTATCAGAGACTACCAATGCTGCCATTTTTACTCCACCTTGACGAAGATTTTTTGTTACTGCTCTAGTATCAATTCCTGAAATTCCAGGAATTTTTTCATTATACATCCACTCATCTAAAGTCATAGACATATTCCAGTGGCTAGCAGATAAAGAAAGTTCATGTACAACTAAGCCACGTATTTGGATTTTATTAGATTCAAAGAATGTTGAAATTCCATCTTTATCGGTAAGTGATGGATCAGGAACACCATAATTTCCTACAAGTGGGTAAGTAAGAGTAAGAATCTGACCACTGTAGGATGGATCAGTTAGAGTCTCAGTATAGCCTACCATTCCAGTATTAAAGACAATTTCACCAAAAACAGTCGTAGAATAACCAAATCCTTTACCATCTAAAACCGTGCCATCATCAAAAATTAGCTTCCCAAACTTGTTTGCGTGGACTGATTTCTTTGTAGTAATTGTGACCCTCGACGAGTACTTTTGATTCTGGATTTAAGTTTTTTGAAGGTTGATCGCTAAAAAAATAAAATAGATCTTAAAGGGCGCGGAATTCTTCACTCCACTTGTGGTATGCACGTACCATTTCAAGTGAAACACTTGGTTTTCTTCTTTCCATTATTGCCTTAAAGTCTGCAGTTGTGAGTTCACGTGGTTGTATTGGAGCTTCACCTTCTACTGGTTCATGATAATCAGGAGAATTGAATATCTCATGAACTGCTTTGATTTGTGCTGCCTGACAAACATCTTTGATATCACTTGCACTATAACCGTCAAACAATTTTGAGAGTTCTGCCACGTTGACTCTAACAGCGTTTTTTAGTGGAGCAGTATATTGTTGAAATAGACTTTCTCTTGCAGCTTGAGTTGGAAGTGAAACATAAATTCTTTTTTGGAATCTTCTAAGAAATGGCCAGTCAAGACTCCATGGTTTGTTTGTAGCGCCAATTACGTAAAGCATTAAATCCTTACCTTTTCCATTAACACCATCCATCTCAGTTAAGAATTGATTTTTAGTTCTTACTTCTCCACCAACTTCACTATTTCTAGAACCTAAAAGAGAATCAACTTCATCTACAAAAAGAATAACAGGTTTACCTTCTTTTTCTGCATATTTTCTTGCCATTACAAATAATTTTGAAACATTCTTTTCAGCTTCTCCTAACCATTTACTCATCATAGATGCTGCATCAACATTAATGAAGTAACCGTCCATTTCATTAGCAGTTGCAGCAGCTAACATAGTCTTTCCAGTTCCAGGTGGACCATAAAGTAGCATTCCTTTTGGCCAGCCTAAAGGAAATAGGTCGGGTCTTTTTGTTGGATAAACAATGGATTCACGTAAAGCATTCTTTGCATCATCCAGCCCAATAACTTCACTCCAAGTAACATTAGGTTTTTCTTTCATTACAAGATCTTCAAAGTCATTTTCATCAGTTTGTCTTTGTACAGAAGCTTGTTGTTCTTTAGGAGAAGCGTTAGGGTCAACTGCAGGCTCGACACCGCGTGATTCTTGAAGTGCGGTTATTCTGTTATGGTATGAATTACATCTATCTTTGTAAATTGGATTAAGTTTGCTAGTAGGATAAAGTTGTATTAGTTTTACAAGCGCATCGATTGCATGTTGGTAATGAGTAATAGCCATGCCTCGTGCTCCTTGGGAGTCAAACTTGATTGCCTCAGAAGCATACTTGCTTGCATTATTTTCTAATTCTTGTGGTGCTAAACTCATCTATATCACTTGTACAGTATCCCCTTTAGATTTTTCTTGGTATTTGGAGGTGTTAATTGGTGTAGTAAA
The DNA here is from genome assembly GCF_000220175.1 of Nitrosarchaeum koreense MY1. Classification (NCBI taxonomy): domain Archaea; kingdom Thermoproteati; phylum Nitrososphaerota; class Nitrososphaeria; order Nitrosopumilales; family Nitrosopumilaceae; genus Nitrosarchaeum; species Nitrosarchaeum koreense. The sequence continues at coordinate 997,707 of NZ_AFPU01000001.1, forward strand.
ATTGGTTAAATTAAATGAACCATTTTTTGATTCAACATCAGATTCATCAAGATATGATTTTTCAAGATCAGATTTTTCTGAAATTTTTGAGTGCATATTTTTGACTTTGTTAATAGAATCTTCAGCGGATAAAATTAATTCAGAGATATCATCATCAACGCTTTCCATGGACTGGGCAGAGTCACCTATTATCGAAACAAAATGCTGTAAAATTAAACGCGTTTCTTTTTTATCTTCATATTTACAAAGCATAAAGTTAGCCAATCCAACAATTTTATTTATATCCTGTAATTCCTCCAAAGTTAATTTATCAATTTGAACGCCAGATGCAGATAGTTTTTTTTCAATTTTTGCAGATATTGATTGAATATTAGAGATATCTTTTGGTAAATCAGTTTTAGGGTTAAGAAAATTCAAGTATTGCATACTTTAGAAAAATCAAGATTAGGATACTGCTTATTTATTTTAGAGTCTACCATCAATTTTACTTCATTTAGGATCAAAGATGATTCAGTATTTGACTGGCTAAAATCAAATCTAGCCTCAGTAAGAATTGCAGAATCTAAAATAATACTACCTAAATGGACTGATAACTCTGAGAGATTTTTACTGCAAATAGGAAATAAAGTATAAAGCTGAGCGCTGACAGTTCGCATCATAGGGATTAAAGGTAAAAGTTTAGGAATACTGGTAATACCAGAGATAGAGTTAATTTTCTTGTGTATTTTAGAGAGAATTTCTAAAGAAAATGAAATTGTTCTTTCAAAATCAAGTGCTCTAACACATGTATGGTCATCATTATCTAGTTCTAGATATACTCGGTTTGATTTTTTTATCTCTGCCTTTTTTCTTTTTAAAGTATCCATTATATCACACAGCAAATAATTAGAATATTCCAATCTAGGAACAATAGTAACAGTCTGGAATACGCCAGAACATTCGTTTCTAACAAGATTAGGATTAACCATCATGCCATATTTTCAACATAGATTTGATATTTCAGGACGGTGTCACAATTTTACCAGTAACCGCAGTAACACCACCAAAGAGTTACAATTTTGAATTTTTTTGAGTATTTGTGTAAAGGAATTTAGCTTTCAATATTACCTAATCAGATGTAAATGAGAATCATGGTAAATGAACAAGCATTAACTGTAAGTCTTGAAGAATTTGGACTAAGCAAATACGAGGCTCAGGCATATGTTGCCCTTATATCGAAAGGCACGATATCCGCAAGCGAGCTTGCATATTATTCAGATCTTCCAAGAACCAAGATATATCCAACTCTATTAAAGCTAGAAAGCAAAAAATTAGTTATTATTTCAAAAAGCAAACCAATTATGTGTACAGCAACTGCACCTGAAGACGCTTTTGATTCAGTAATTCATGAACAAATTAACAAAGTGAATGCAATGAATGCTTTAATTTCAAATTTAAAAAAGGCAAGTGAGGAAAGCAGAAAATCAAGAGGGTCAGAAGAAAAAAGATATGTCCATATTAGCGCAAACAACGTACTTGAACAATTAAGAATGATGGTTGATGGATCAAAATCTTCTATCAACATCATGGTTGATCAGTGGGGTTTGGGGTTACTTGCAGAATGTAAAGAACAGTTACTTTCAGTGCTGCGTAGAAATTTAGAAGTAAAATTATTGTTACCGTCAACTCAAATTGGTTCAGAATCATACAGAGCAATACCAAACGAAGTAAAAATTAGATCATCAGATATTATACAAAATTGTTTTGTATTTGATGAAACAGAGGTATTAATGATTGATGATGAAAATGGAAAAGGGGCAATATTTTCATCTACTGAAGTATTAGGAACAAATCAAAATAGAATTTTTGCAGATATTTGGAGAAATTCAGTTAAAACAGATGCTCTTGCAGATATGACAAAAAATGAAGCACAGGAAGTATACAAAATTATTCGAATTATAAATGAAAATGGATTGACATACATTCTAAATTCAATCATGATTTCAAAAAAACCTGATTTAGATATGCTCAAACTACTTGAGAAAAATGGAATTCATTTAAAAAATAAGTCATTAGATGAAATTATTGAGATTATGGATGCAGCATTACAAATTATGTGTTCAGGGCATGTAAATTTTGATGCAAATACCAAAAACATAACAATTGAATCAAAATTAAACAGTGGGCATTCTTTACCATGGGCATATGTATTAGACGGTTGTCTTCAAAAACAAGGATTCAAAACAAGAACAGTATATCAAAATAATCAAACCAAAGGCGAAAAGGTCACCATAAAAATAAGTAAAAACTAAAATCATCTGAATTAAACCATAATTCATGATAGAGGAAAAAATAAAATCAATTGGAATAAACATTCCAGTTCCACCAACCCCTGCTGGTTCATATATCCCACTAGTAAAAACTGGGAATTTGTTATATGTTTCAGGACAAATTCCATTACAAGATGGAAAAGTAGCATTTACAGGAAAAGTGTCAGATGAAAATATTGAAACTGCACAAAAATCAGCAAGAATTTGCGCAATAAACATACTAGCACAATTAAAAAAAGAGCTAGGAGATCTAGAGAAAATTTCTAGATTTGTAAGACTATCTGGATTTGTGAATTCAGTACCAGAATTCACACAACATCCAAAAGTAATCAATGCTGCATCAGATTTACTTTATGAAATATTTGGCGATGTTGGAAAACACACCAGAATTGCAGTTGGGGTATCAAGCTTGCCACTCAACTCAATGACAGAAATAGATGCAATAGTAGAAATTAAATAAAAAATAATTAAATTTTGAAATTTAGTTCAATTTTTTATTAAATTCTGTAAGGAATTTTTTAATTTTGGGTTTTGGAATTACTGCGCCACATGCTTTATCATGTCCCCCACCAGAGCCTCCAAGTTCAGTTGCAAGCAGATTAACAATTTGACCCAAATGAATTTTACAAGATTTTGAACCTCTAACTGAAACAGCATAGATGCCGTGATCAACTCGTTCTTTGTATGCAACACCAACATCTTTTCCAGATAATCCTAAAACAAAATTAACAGCACCGCTTGCTCCAGAGTCCATAATTTCCATATATCCAATATTTTTCATGGTTTTCATTCCTTTTTTGACTTTGGCAATTATCTGAGCTAATTTATCAACTTGAATTTGTGCAAACTCAAAAGTATTTGGAATTTCATGTGGGAATTTAGATTCTGCCAATTCCTCTACTAAATACAACAAGTAATCAGGATCTTTTTGATGTCCCACTATGTTGTAGGTAAGAACAGTTGCGTTGATTAAAGCAAATTGCCTATCATAGATTTGAAGTAATTTGGAACCAATTGGCCTATCTTCCATATAATCGGTAATAGCTGCACATGCTGCAATGAATGGAGCATGATCAGAGAGTTTTGATTTAAATGCATTATAGACCTGAACTGTGGTACATTCGTTGATGTCATGAATCATTTTAACTTTAATTTTTTCTAGAGCTTTTGTAATTTCTGGATCAATATCATGATGATCAATGTAGGTTACAGATACATGATTCTTTTTTAGAGTTTTTAGTAGTTCAACAAACTCATCTTGATTCTTTTTGCTCAGGCCTAAATCACAAATGTATAGAGACTTTAATTTTTCATCTGCACAAACTTTCTGTATAGCTTCCATCTGGCCTGGATAATCAACTAAAACAGAATCACCGCCAAATGCTTGTCTAATCAAAGCTGCTGAACTAATTCCGTCTGCATCTTCTTTATGAGATATACAAATTACTTTGGTTCTTGGTTGAGCAGGTTTTGTTTTTTTCACTATTTTTTTCTTTGTAGGTTTTACAATTTTCTTTGTCTTTGATGAAACCATTATTGTCGATTCACTTACATGCCCTCATTTAAATCAAGAATGAAATCTACTGAGATTCACGTGATTCTTGTTTTATGCTTTGATTTGCTAAAGATGTGGAATTTACAAATGCATCATAAAATGATACGCCATCTAGTTGAGTTTGAATATCAATCTCTTGAATTTTTAGTAATTCGTCTCCAGATGCAGTTAAAACAAGATTATCAAGTTTCTCTAAAAGTTCTCTTTCTGAGGGATTCATAATTTTTATCAAAAAATAATCATTTATGAGCCAGAGTTGTCAGATTAGACTAATTACTAAATTTCATAGACGTGTTTTTCGCATAAATATAATAAAAGATTTCATAAAGTAAAGATGTGGAGACAAAAAACATAGGCTTACGTGGAATTGAGGTTGCAGATACCAGAATCTCAAACATAGATGGAGAAAAAGGCAAGCTGATTTATCGTGGCTATGACATATTAGAACTCACAAAAAGATCAAGTTTTGAAGAAACAGCATATTTGTTATTGCATGATGCTTTGCCAACCAAAGAGCAATTGTTAGAATTTAAATCTAAATTAAGCGATGCCAGATGGATTACAAAAAGAATGCAGATAAACATGGGAAATTGGAGAAAAGATGCAGATCCTATGGACATGCTACAAGCATTTGTGGCAGCACTAGCTGGGTATTATGATGAAGAATTTGCAACTAAAGAAGCAAGTTATGACCGAGCAATCAACCTAATTGCTAAAGTACCAACTATAATTGCAAGTTGGCAAAGAGTAAGAGACGGATTAGATATAGTAGATCCCGATCCAAATTTAGATCATGCGGCAAATTTTTTGTATATGATGTCAGGTGAAAAACCAGACGACGAGATTGAAAAGATTTTCGATACTTGTTTAATTCTTCATGCAGAACATACGTTTAACGCATCTACATTTGTTGCAAGACAAGTTGCATCAACTAGAGCACATATGTATTCAGCAACAAGTGCAGCAATCGGTGCATTAAGCGGAGAACTTCATGGAGGTGCAAATACAGAAGTAATGAAGATGCTTTTAGAAATTGGTACAATAGATAATGTTGTTCCGTGGATTAAAGAAAAAATGAGTAAAGGTGAAAGAATTATGGGCATGGGTCATGCAGTATACAAAACATATGATCCTAGAGCACAGGTTCTTAAAGAATTATCAAGAAAACTTGCTGCAAAGACGGGAGACCCATGGTATGCAATTACAGAAAAAGTAGAAACAACTACAATTGAAGAAATGAAAAAACAAAAAGGAAAAGACATCTATCCAAATGTGGATTTGTACAGTGCATCTCTTTACTATATGCTAAAGATACCAATGGATCTCAATACACCAATTTTTGCAATATCAAGAGTAGTTGGATGGGCTGCACATATCATTGAAGAAAAATTTGCAGAAGCTGCACCAAAGCCTGCACTTTACAGACCAAAAGCAGTATACGTTGGAAAATATTGTGGACCAGAGGGTTGTGAATACAAATCTCTGGATTTGAGAAAATAGTTTTTAATTTCTAGTATTAAGCCATTCTTTTGCTTTAGAATTCACATCGTGTTTGTATAATACTTCAAAAACCATATCATAAAATGAGATACCTTTTTTCTGCGCCTGATCATCTAGCCAACGAATACCATCAGCAAGTTCAGGATCATATTCGGAAAATTCTACGAGTTCATCAACCATTTTTGAAAAGAATGTGTGTGACTCTAACATATGTTAATCTTTGAATCTTTGATCATAAGGGCGGGATTCAAAATATATAGACAAAAAACCACTTTTTGGTTGACAATTGGAGCATATTTTATTTTTTGACGGTAATTCAAAGAGAATTTCATGGGTCATTCAAACAGATAATTCAATTGTAGAACAAAAAAGGGAACATGTAGAAATTTACTTGGATAAAGTAACAAATCAACAATCAAAATACATCGGATTACATATTGGGATATTTTGGGGAATTGGTACATTTATCATAAAAAATGAAGATATTGTAAAAATAACAACTGACGATAAAACAGTGTTTGAGCATTTAATTTCAAATCAAAAAAGTGATGATGAATTCATTGAAAAAAGAACTTTTTTCATCAGACAATTAATTGAGCAAAGAAAATTAAAAATTAAATATGAATTAGTAGAATCTGAGAAAAATTTAGCTGCTAAAAAAACATAATGCAAAGGTGCTTAAGACCAAAAACGGGAGTTACTTGGTGACAGCTCCATCGCATTATTAATTTATGAAATGTATCAAATCATAAAAGAAATACTTGTTCAATATGATTGACTTTAGTTTAAATCAATTAAAGCGATCATATGAGATTTTCAACGTATGTTTTAGATTTGTGTAATTTTTTGAAGAAAGTTGCAGACATACATAAATTAAAAATAGTTAAAAAATAAGATACTACTCAAATATTGCAATTATTTCAAAATATGAACGTAGAAACAAAGATTAGATTTATTTAGCTTGAAAAAATCATGTGATCAATTATGGCAAACATAGACAAAGCAGCAATTGCATTTTCTATTGCAATTGTAGCTGTAGGTGTAGGTTTTGCCGCATATGCAGGATATGCGCAAGATATCGCTCCAGTTGCTAAAGCCCCAGTAATTGCAAATACTGAACCAAAAACGCAAGTTGATCCAATGGCAAGCATTGCAGAAAAGGTGAAAAGCGCTGCGGCTACAACAGAAAAAACTACAGAGCTTAAAGAAGAGGTAAAGATGGAAACTGAACCAGCTCCACCAGTTGAAACTGAACCAGCTCCACCAGTTGAAACATCTGAACCAAAAACAGTTAGCGTAATAATTCCAGCTGGAACTTCATCTCCAGGTTGTGAAACAACTAATGAGTGTTATACTCCAGCATCAGTTACAATCAATGTAGGTGATACTGTAGAATGGGACAATGTAGATACTGCTGCACACACAGTAACAGGTGGCAGTCCAGCTGATGGCCCATCAGGAGTATTTGACAGTAGCCTAGTCATGGGAAAAGCAAAATATTCACATACATTTGATAATGCAGGATCCTATGATTACTTCTGCATGGTACACCCATGGATGGTTGGAAAAGTTATAGTTAACTAAGCAAGAATATTTTCTTTTTTCTTATTTTATTTTATTTTTACGTATTGTTCTATTATATGCAACACCAAATCTATGAGTTTCATCTCTAGCATGTTGTAAAATTTTCAATGAGGGTTTATCTTTTGAAATAATAGTAGGATTTTTTTGATTTGGCATATACACTTCTTCATTTTCTTTAGCAAGTGAAATACAATCAAGATTCAATCCAAGTGATTGTAATGACTTTAATGCAGCGTTTAGTTGACCCTTTCCACCATCAACTAATATTAAATCAGGTAACTGGGAATTTTCTTCAAGTAATCTAAGATATCGCCGTTTGATTACTTCACTTATCATTGCAAAATCATCTCTTCCAGAAACTGTTTTAATTCTAAATTTTCTGTAACCAGATTTATCGGGTTTCCCATTTACAAATCTAGCCATTGAACCAACAGCAAATTCATCTCCATGATTTGAAATATCAAAGCATTCTATGATATTTGGCATGGTAGAGAGATGTAAAATTTCTTTTAATTCAATGAGACCTAAATTACTTCCTTTAGAATGAATTAAAGAAATATTTTTCAAAATTAAATCAACAATATTCTTTTTTTTACCACGTTTTGGATAAATTATTTTAACTGAAAAACCTGCTTGCTTTGAGAGTAAAGATTCTAAGAGTATTTTGTTTTTAGGAAGAGTACTTACGTAGATAAATTTTGGAATTTTGTGTACTGTGTAATATTGAAATAAAAAATTTGAAAAATCATTATCCCCAACAAGATCAAAAAAGAACTTGTCACTATCACGCATTACTCCATTTATCATTCTAAAATTCATCACAGTCACAGTTTGATCTTTATCAGCAATTCCAAAATACTCTTCATCTGAATTTTCAACATATTCCATTTTTTGTTTTGTTTGAAGACTATCTAATCTAATCAAAGTATCTCGAATATCCTTTGCACGTTCAAATTGTTGGAAGGCAGCAGCCTGAGACATCTCTTCTTTTAATTTCTCTGTAAAGATCTGAGTTTGATTTTTTCCTTTTAGAACTTCTTCTAATGCAGATACATGATCGGCATATTTTTCCTGGGCGTCTTTAAATTCACATGGGCCTTCACAATTACCAAGATGATACTCAAGACATACTTTTTTTGGTAATTGTTTACAGATTCTAATTTGAAATGCTTTTCGCAGAGTACCAATTGTAAGCAGTTTAGAGCTTCCGTGCATAAATGGTCCAAAGATTTTACCACTGCCTAGAAACTTTCCATTACGAGTTCTTCGTGCAACTAGCAATCGAGGATATTTTTCATCCGAAATTCTAAGGTAAGTATATCGTTGTTGATCTTTTAATTCAATGTTAAATTTTGGTCTGTATTTTTTTATCATGTTAGATTCTAAAAGAAATGCTTCACTTTCATTATCAGTTAATACAAATTCAATATCAGAAATATGTTCTACTAATTTTTGTGTTTTATAATTCTGATTTTTTAGAAAATATGATTTTACTCTATTTTTTAGATTCTTTGCTTTACCAATATAAATAATTTTTTCATCAGAATCTTTCATCAAATAAATTCCAGGATTTGAAGGAATGTGAATTTTTGAGATGTCAAAAGTCATTATTTTAGTCATCATTTGAGTAATTTTTTAAGATATTTTCCAGTATAACTTCCAGGAGCTCTTGAAACTTGTTCAGGAGTTCCAACAGTCACTATCTTACCACCTTCATCACCACCCTCAGGTCCCAAATCAATTAACCAATCAGAATTTTTAATCACATCCAAATTATGTTCAATTACCAATACAGTATTTCCTAAATTCACCAATCTATTTAGAACATCAAGTAGTTTTTGAACGTCAGCAAAATGTAATCCGGTAGTAGGCTCATCAAGAATGTAAAATGTTTTTCCTGTTCCTCTTTTTGATAATTCAGATGCAAGTTTTACTCTTTGGGCCTCTCCGCCTGACAATGTAGTTGATGACTGTCCCAATTTTATATATCCCAATCCAACATCATAGACGGTTTGTAGTTTTCTTTTAATTGAAGGGATATTTTCAAAAAATTGAAGCGCTTCGTAGACAGTCATATTCAAAACATCAGAAATATTTTTTCCTTTATACAAAACTGAAAGCGTTTCAGAATTGTAACGCTTTCCTTTACATTCATCACATTTTACATAAACATCAGACAAGAACTGCATCTCTATTTGTTTTACACCATCGCCTTCACATGCAAAACATCTTCCATCAGCCACATTAAAAGAAAACTGGCCCAAAGAATATCCTCTTTCTTTTGCTAACTCAGTATTTGCATATAGTTCTCTAATAGGAGTAAAGGCACCAATGTAAGTTGCAGGATTAGAACGAGGAGTTCTACCAATTGGGGATTGATCAATTGCTATAACTTTATCAATATATTCAAGACCTGAAATCCCACTATGAGATCCAGATTTAATATTGGATTTATAAAAATAATTTTCAAGGGATTTTAATAAAATATCATTAATCAGAGTAGATTTTCCAGAACCAGAGACACCAGTTACTGAAACAAACAAACCAAGAGGAATTTCAACATCAATACTCTTTAAATTATTTTCAGATGCGCCTTTAATTACCAGAGTTCCAGAACGATTACGAATTTTTCCATCAAGTTTTATAAGAGAATTATTTTTTAGATATTCTCCTGTTATAGATTTTTTATTATGAAGTATTTGTTTTACAGTTCCCTCAAATACTACGTTACCGCCATGAACTCCGGCGCCTGGACCCAAATCAATAATCCAATCCGAATTTCGCATAATTTCTTCGTCATGCTCTACAACAATGACTGTATTTCCTAAATCTCGCAGCTTTGTTAGCGTTTTAATGAGGCGTTCATTATCACGCTGATGTAATCCAATTGTTGGCTCATCAAGTACATACAAGACACCAGTAAGATTAGAACCTATTTGAGTTGCCAATCTAATTCGCTGAGATTCTCCACCAGATAGTGTTGAGCTTAATCTATTCAATGTAAGATAGTTTAACCCCACATTCATTAGAAATTCTAATCGTTCTTTGATTTCCTTTAGTACGTCTTTGGCGATGTATTGTTCATTCTCAGTTAATTGTAATGTAGAAAAAAAATCATAGCAGTGATCTATTGATAAGTCACATACATCCATTATTCCTTTATCATTGATTTTTACTGCAAGTGACTCTGGTTTTAATTTTTTTCCATTACATGCAGTGCAAGGGGTATCTCGCATGAATTGTTTTAGCCATTCACGTTTAGATTCAGAATCGGTCTCCATAAATGACCGCTGAAGATTGACAAGTACTCCTTCAAAGGCATCAGTGTATTGCCAAGATGAATCACCAGACTTTGATTGATATTTAAAATCAATCAAATCGTTTGAGCCATGTAAAATAATTTTAAGATGTTTTAGAGATATTTTTTCAATTGGGGTCATTAAATCAAAACCAAATTTTTTACCAACAGCTCTTAACGCTTGTTTTCTAAATGCAGAAAATCTTCCACTCCAGGGAACAATTGCGCCATCTAAAATGGATTTGCTTTTATCTGGAATTACAAGATCTTCATCAAACTCCATCTTCACTCCCAAACCATTACATGCTTTACACATTCCAAATGGTGAGTTAAATGAGAAGGTTCGTGGTTCTAGCTCACCAATTGTCAGACCACAGTAAGGGCAAGCATTATTTTGAGAAAATATCTTTTCAGATTTATCAGAAGAAACCATAACATCGCCTTTTGATGCTTTTATTGCAGTTTGTATTGCTTCAAAAAGCCTAGATCTTTCAGATTTTTCTGCCTGAATTCTGTCAACTACAATCTCAATATTATGCCATTTTTGTCTATCAAGTGGAGAAATTGGCTCATCAAGGCTTAAAATTTCCCCATTTAGGCGTATTCTAGAGTATCCATCTTTTTTTATCTGTTCAAATAATTTTTCATACGTTCCTTTTTTTCTTTGAACAATTGGAGATAAAATCAAAATCTTTTGATCAGCAAAATTTCTGAGAATAGAATCACAGATTGTTTCAACGGATTGACTGGAAATTTTTCGTGAACAATTCACACAATAAGGAATTCCAATTCTTGCAAAAAGTAGTCTCATGTAATCATAAATTTCAGTAGTGGTTCCAACAGTAGAACGTGGGTTTTTGCTTGTTGTTTTTTGTTGAATAGATATTGCAGGTGAAAGACCTTCAATAGAATCAACATCAGGTTTGTCCATCATTTCAAGAAATTGTCTTGCATATGCAGAAAGAGATTCAACATAACGTCTCTGTCCTTCAGCATAAATCGTATCAAAAGCTAAAGTTGATTTTCCAGAACCAGATAACCCACTAATTACAACGAGTTTATTTTTTGGAATGTCTACATCAATATTTTTTAAATTATGGTGTCTTGCACCACGAATTTTTAATTTATTTTCTGCCATCTTTAAATTTGATCTCTTTTTCCAGTCTTTTTATTCTATCTCGGCATTCAATTGCTCGCTCAAAATCTAATTCTTCAGAATATTTTTTCATTTGGTATTCTAACTCTATAATATCAGTAGCAAGATCATGAGTCGATTTTAGTTTAGATTCATCTAATGTTGTAACTTGTTCAGGAACTGACTTTATGATAGTCTTGGGAGTGATGTTGTGTTCTTTATTGAATTGTATTTGTTTTTCTTTACGCCTTTTAGTTTCATTTATTGCATTAGACATGGATTTTGTAATAGTATCAGCATACATGATTACTGTTCCATTTTCGTTTCTTGCCGCTCTTCCAAAAGTTTGAATTAAACTAGTAAAATTTCTGAGGAATCCTTCCTTGTCTGCATCAAGTATTGCAACAAGGGAAACTTCAGGGATATCCAATCCTTCCCTTAACAAATTAATTCCAACTAGAACATCAAATTCGCCTAATCGTAGTTGTCGAATAAGTTCTGTCCTTTGTAATCCCTCGATTTCAGAGTGCATGTATCTTACTCTAACTTGCTTTTTGGAGAGGTACTCAGCTAGGTCTTCAGCCATACGTTTTGTCAAAGTTGTGACTAAAACGCGTTCATTTTTGACGGATCTTTTAGCAATTTCCTGGATTAAATCATCCATTTGATCTTTAGTAGATCTAATTTCTACAGTAGGGTCTAATAGACCAGTTGGTCGTACTAGTTGTTCGGCAATTTGAGAAGATATTTTTTTCTCATAATCACTGGGAGTTGCAGAAACAAAAATAGTATTTTTTAGATAATCTTCAAATTCTTCAAATTTTAATGGTCTGTTATCATATGCGCTAGGTAAGCGAAAACCATATGTTACTAGTTGTTGTTTTCTTGAATAATCACCTTTGTACATTCCATGTAGTTGTGGCAATGTAACATGTGATTCATCAATAACAAGCAAATAATCATCACCAAAAAAATCCATCAGGCAAAATGCTTTCTCACCAGCTTTTCTTCCATCAAAATGTCTTGAATAATTTTCAATTCCTGAACAATAACCTAATTCTTCAATCATTTCTAGATCATATTTTGTTCTCATCTCTAATCGTTGTTTTTCTAGTTCGTTGAGTTCAGGCAATCTTTGTTTTAGTTCATTTTTGATTGAGAGGATAGCCTTTTCTCTAACATCTTTTGCTATCAAGTAATGTTTGGCTGGAAATATTTTCATCTGAGTTATGATACGTTTTTCTTTAAGCGAGATATTATCTAACAAAGTTATTTTTTCTACATCATCACCAAACATTGAAATTCGAACAATATCTTCAGAATATGCAGGAATGATATCTATAGTATCACCTTTTACTCTAAAATTTCCAGGAGCCACTTCAGTATCATTTCTTTCATATCGTGCATCAATGAATTTTTTTATAAGATCATTTCTTTTTATTACATCACCGGTATTAATTGTAATTGCCAGATCCTCCCAGTCTTTTGGATTACCAAGTGAGTAGATACAAGATACTGTAGACACAATAATAGTAGGCTCGCCAGATAGAAGCATTGCAGTTGCCTCTAAACGCAGTTTTTCAATTTTTTCATTAATCTGAGTATCTTTTTCAATATATGTATCGGTCTGAGGCAGATAACTTTCAGGCTGATAGTAATCATAGTATGATACAAAATATCCAACATTGTTTTTTGGAAAAAACTGTTTTAGTTCAGAATAAAGTTGTGCAGCCAAAGTCTTATTGTGAGAAATTACTAGTGTGTTCTTTCCAGTTCTTGCAATTACATTTGCAATTGAAAATGTCTTTCCACTTCCTGTTACACCTAATAGTGTCTGAACCGTTCCTTTTTTTACACCTGAAATTAAAGTGTCAATAGCTTGAGGTTGATCACCTGTAGGCTCATATTCAGATACAAGTTCAAATTTATGGATTTGTTGCAACAGTTACAATCGTCTAAAACTGAACTTATAGCTAACTATTCTCCAAGTGTTACCTACGGTACACCATAATTTAGCATATGTTAGCATTAGTACCAGATTTTGATTTTATTTATTAATTAAAAATCTAAAATTTCGTTAGGAAAAAGATGTGTATTGTTTGCAATTGTAAGTTTGAGAACAGAACAAGCGATTGTTGTTCATCTAATTGTAGCGTGGAAATGATAGAAATAGTCATATCAAAAAAAGGGTTGAAATTCAAACCACAAGATATTACCAAACTGGTTCATCAACCATCTGCAATCCAGAACTAGTAATTTCAAATCCCATTATTTTCAAAGTTTCTTTTGCAGTTGGAGAATTTCTTTTTAGTATTTGTTGTGCCAAATGAACTCTACTTTCAGGACGCATGTTTTGTCCAATTTTGTATTTACCTGAAAGAACTTCAGGAATAACTTTGATAACTGCTACTGCATCTAAAACTCTCATAGAAGATTGGATCGGATCATACCCACCCTCAGGCTGATATTTTTTCATTAAGCCATTTAACGCAAGTGTTTTTTCTTCCTTGTTTGATACTAGTGATGCAGTACCTTTGATTACAACGCTGACATACAATGTATCAGCCAGAGATGCATCTTTTGGATCTTCAAAATATGAGGGTAAAAATTCCAACTCTCTATCAACTTCAAACCCAACTTTACAGTTTCTATTGATGTTATCTATTTTTTCACCTTTGATATGCGAATGCATGTATACAAAATCATTTAAAAAAACAAAATTCATTGGGATTATCTGAGGATATCCATTCTCATCAATACTTGAAATACGTCCAACATGTTCTTGATTCAAAAATTCTTTAATTTTTTGGGGTGACTTTATTTGTAAAATTCCAACTAGTTGCAATAAAAGCAATTCTACTAATAATATTATAAATCCAGATCATTAATCGCTAAAATACAAGGTAATTAAAGAAAATTATGGACGATCCATATCTGAATGAATTAAAAAATGAGTTCAAAAAATATTCCTCAGAATTAAAAATATTAAAAAAAATCTCTTAAAATCAACTTCTCCAGAGGAACAATCAAAAATTATAAAAAAAATAGATAAAGTTGCCAAAGAGATGGGAAAAAATCAAACACAATCAGCTAAAGTAACAAAATCAAGATTAAAAGAAATTACTAGAACAAAAAAATTCTAAATGTGAAATAAGATTCCTAAAATATAGGACTAATGTAGAGAATAAGAGTTGGACGAAAAAGAAGAAGAATGGATGGAAGCAACAAATTTAGTGCTTAAAACACTTGAAGATTGGGGATCAAATTCAAAATTCATTTGGTTTAGAGAGTTACACAGAATTTCAGATGTTGACAAAGGGCAATTAAGAAACATTCTCAATGAATTAAAAAAATCAAAAGATGTAAAACAGATGCATGGTACAAATAATAGAATATTTTTTTGTCTAAGTAAATACTATACAAAATGCCATGATGCAGAATTTAGATTTAAAGGAAAACCAATAATGCTAAGAGATGGAAGTAAAGTCAAAGTAATTCAAAGTGAAACAAATGCAACTGCACGTACAAGAAAAAGAATTGAAAAACAACACAAAAAACGACAAGTGAGATCATACACTAGAATGAAAAGTAAAAACAGGCGACCACATAAATCGTAATTTAATTTTGTGGAAGATTTTCTGCATTTCTGCGCATAAGATTGAATTCAGCACGTTTTAGTTTTGTAGATTCTGCAAGATCTTCAGTCATATCATAAAGATCATGGATTTTTAGATTTGAAACTATTTCATCTTCTTTTTGATCTTCCAAGTCCATCTCAATGTTAGATAAAATATCAATATTTTCTTCGAGAATTTTGATGCACTTTTTTATTGCCTCAGGAAGTTCGTCATCCATACCAATTAGCAAGTTATGGTATAGTAAATGATTTTCGATTTAAAACAGACTTATTTTTGGATTTGTTCACGCAGGTAAGGCATCACATGGCTTGCAAATTTATCAATTGAGCCAAAGTAATTCTTACCCCAGAATCTAATTACGAAATGGTTTACACCTGCTTTCATAAATCGTTCAAATGTAGGAATAATATCATCAGGAGTACCAACGGCAGTTGATGAGCGAGCAATTTTATCAGGAATTTTTGTTGCAGCTTCTCTCATTTTTACAATCCAAGATTGATCAGACATTGAATATTCTGTAAAGTATTTTACAAAATCAAACCCTTCAATTTCTTTAATGCCATGTACTCGTAAGACTTCAGGCTTGAACAAACTTACCTTTACAGCTTCTTTCATTTTTGCCCATGATTCTTCTGCATCTTCTGAAAAGTAAACGTCAATGTCAAGTGCATATTGGAACTTATCTTTTTCTTCTTGAGTACGATTATGTTTATTCATAGATGTTTGAATTTGTTTTGCATGATCTTCAAATAATTCAGGAGTATAACCAATTGGCAACCATCCTTCTCCTAATTTTCCAGTGAGTTCTAAAGTGCGAGTACCGCCTGATGCCATATAAGTTGGTGGATGTGGTTTTCTAATTGGAGGTGCTTGAAGACATGCACCTTCTAGTTTGTAATATTTACCATCGTAATTTACAGTATTATCAGGAGTTGAACCATACAATGTTTTGATAACTTGAATTTGTTCTTCCCATTTTGAAACTGGTTTTTCAAATGGAATACAAAATTCTTTTAAATTTTGAGCTTCACCTGCACCAATTCCTAAAATTGCTCTTCCTTTTGAAACTCTATCAAGTGTAATTGCAGCTAATGCAATGTTTGAGGGATGTCTTCTGATTGCATCAGTTACACAAGTTCCCAGTTCAACATTATTTGTAACTGCAGCGATTGCAGAAAGCATTACCCAAGGATCTAAAACTATAGCATTTCTCCATTGGGGCACATTTGTGTGATCCATATAGAAAATAGAATCATAGCCAGTTTTATCGGCAAGCATACAGGCAGTTAAAATTTGATCTTCAGAATATCCTGCACGGGCAACATTTAATCCGTTTTGAATACCGAATTTTAATGGCTTTTCAGTAATCATACAATTAGACTAAAACATTAGCATAAATAAGTTTAGTCAAAACGAGAATCGTTATAATGTATCAATAAAATAGAAAAAAAGTAAAATCCGTGTGGATTTTTTATAGATTACCTGATTTAATATCCTCTAGACACTTGATGACATCTTGTTTAGTGATTGGAATTGGATTTGGATCCAAATGTCCCCTGTCAGTCATTACAGTATCTGCTGCTTCTGATACGTCAGCCTTTAGAGTCAATCTATCAAAGCCAAGTTTAGCCATGGCTTCTTTGAATCTATCATAGAAGATAGATTTGTTATGCTTATGTGCAACTGTAGTACAAGAAGACAACGAGTATCCGTGTGGAATTCCTTCATTTGAGAACACATATGATAATGCATGTCCAAGTGTAGTTGAACAGTTACCAAATCCAATACCAGAAAGCATCGAACCATAAGGATAGTTTTCCGGTTTGTCATTCATAATTGCATCATAGAGTATCTCAAATGCTTGTTTACACATTGTTCTTGTAAAGTCATTACCGAGTTTGCTGTCATAGCCCTCAGTGGCTTGTGCACATGCATCACAAACAGAGCTTTTGATGACTTGTTCTGGAGTACCATCCATAAAATACGAATCGACTACAGCCATGTCAGCAAGAAATCTGTCTTCTCGCAATAGCTTCTTTTTTCCATCAAACTTCAAAACGCAATATGTTGTCATTTCAGCTCCTGTTCCAAATGTAGTTGGAATTAAGATTTTTTCTTTTTTCATTTCAGGTGCAGCATATTTTACTACATCCATTGAACTGCCTCCTCCTAATCCAATTAGCACTGAAGGGTTCTTGTCTTTGAATTTTGAAATAACAGTATTGACATCATCAATTGATGGTTCAGGTGTTACTTGATCATACAGTAAATAGTCCTTAATCCCCATTTTACCAAGCCATTTATCAGAAAGTTCTGGAGGAACGGTTGTAACAACTAGGGCGTTTTTTGGGTATTCTGTTTCACCAAGTGCATTTTTTCCAAAATTAATTATTTTTGGAATGCGTACTGTGTGCATAAATCTAACCATCATTGATTATTATTATATCTTGGCGTGAAAAAGAAACGTATGATTATTCAAAATTATGAAGAATTGGCAACATCAGAAAAGAAGATAGATTGTTTGAAGATTCTAGAGGAAGGACTAAAAGCTGCAGACCCAGAAAATATTATACCAAAATTTGTCACTCCAGAAGAAATTAAAATTAACGGAAAAACTATCAAACTAAACAAGTTTTCTGGAATCTATACGGTGGCATTTGGAAAAGCAGGAGATTCCATGACACGGGCACTAAATGCTATAATTCCAATAAAAAACGGCATCATAGTAATCCCAAAAGGTTCAAAATCAAAAATAAAAGGTAAAAAATTTCAGATTTTTAATTCTGGACATCCAAAACCTGATCAGACAAGTGTAAAGGCAGCAAAAGAAGTGATAAAATTTCTACAAAATAGAAGAGAAGGAGAATTAGTGATTTATTTGGTCTCAGGGGGAGGATCATCATTACTTGCAATTCCTGATGACATAACATTGGATGATAAAATCTACGTGACCGATCTGTTGCTAAAATCAGGATCTACAATTCAAGAGTTTAACTGTATTAGAAAACACTTATCAAAAATCAAGGGGGGCAGACTAGTTGAAAATACTAAATGTCAAGGAATTGGACTAGTCATGTCAGATGTTGAAGGAGATGATCTTTCATCTATTGCATCAGGGACAACATACATGGACGATACAACATTTTTAGAGGCACTAAACATAATCAACAAGTACAAATTAAAAAATAAAATCCCATTAGAAATTTTACAAAGATTAGAAGATGGATTTAAAGGAAAGATTCCTGAAACACCGAAAAAAGCACTGATTGAAAATTACATCATTGCAAACAATAAAAATTGTCTTGATGCAATGGAATTAAAAGCTAAAGAGCTTGGATATAAAACAAAAACGATGCAGATATTTGGTAACATAAAAGATGCTACACAAAAAATTATGGAAAATATTTCAGATGAACAAAAAACTTGCCTAATATTTGGTGGTGAACCGACAGTTGAAGTAATCGGAAAAGGATCAGGAGGAAGAAATCAAGAGTTAGTTTTAAGAATTTTAAAGAATGCACAAAACATGAAAAAAATTGCTATTGCATCAGCAGGTACCGATGGGATTGATGGAAATTCATTATTTGCAGGAGCAATAATAGAAAATATCAAAATTGACGAGTCAATAATTAAAGAATTTTTAAAAAATAGTGATTCTGCAAGATTCTTTCAAAAACAAAAATGCAATATTCGAACCGATTTTACCCATACGAATCTTATGGATATAGGCATGGTATTGAAATAAATTTTCAATTACAGATTGATTGCTGTTCTTTCTTTGAATGTTCTTTTCGCATTCTAGCTATAACTGCAGCTAATTGCGCTTCATGAATTTCATCCAGAGTTTCGCACATAACACTCACATAAAATACTGAAACTTAAAGATTTAATGAGATTTTATAAGATAGAACAATCAGGAAATATACATTATTAGAGATTCATATTATTTCTAAATCATTAAAATTTTTAACTTATTTATTTTATTACAGTCACTGGAGTCTTTGTGGTTTCAACAAGATAGCTTGAAACGCTTCCCAAGAAAAGACGTTTTAAAGTGCTTTTACCTTTTGCTCCAATTACAATCAGATCGTGTTTGTATTTCTTAGCAAATTGTTCAATATCATATGCAGGATCAGAACCATAAACTAACTTCGTTGTAAATGGTATACTTTGATTAATACATCTGTCTTCTGCATCCTTGATAAATTTCTGAGATTTTTTTGCTAGAGATTTTTTGACTTTGTCTTTAGAGTGCCCAATAATATGAACTGGGGGAAGCGTTGCAACATGAAGAATAGTTATAGAATAATTATCATTACTAGCAAATTCAATTGCCTTTTCCAAACCCCTTATAGAATTTGGAGAACCATCAATAGGGACAAGGATTTTTTTCATGGTTAAAGTGAATTTTTACTGAGATTTATGTATACAAGATGAATTTCATTTTAAAAAATAAGATAGTAGTGAAAAATTAGTGATTACAAAAAATCAGAGTCAAAAGATCTAGTTAGGATAAAATATTCATCAGATATTGGTACTTAAAATACATATGAAAGATGTAAAAAATTATTACAATTGTTTAAAACAAATTCAAAAAATAAACATTTTTTTAATAAAAAATATGTTGCTTTGAAATACTATAATCACCAAATCATACCATGAATAAAAAAAGTATGAGCAAATGCGATAATCCATCTTGTGCATGTGGTTGCCATGAGGGATCAAATTATAGACGGGGAAGGATAAGAGGATAAATTATGGAAATTGCATATATTTTGATACAGTGTGATTTAGGTTCCGAAGAGCAGATCATAAATCAAATTATGCAAATTCCAGAAGTAAAAGAAGTAAGAGGAACATATGGAATTTATGATGTTTTTTGCAAAGTTCAAGCAGACACAAAAGATTCGCTTGATAATGTAATTACGAATAAAATTAGAAAGATTCCAAAGATTCGCTCAACCATAACACTTCATTACATACCATCACAAGGAGGAAAGTAGATGCTAGAAAAACAATTCAATCCAGATTTATTGTATAATAGAATTGTTCATTATTACATGGATAAGAAAGGATATTCAATAGACAAGGCAAATTCAATTGCCCAATCAGTAGTAAAAAGAGAGGCTCAAAGAAGAATATGTAAAAATGACAAATGCAAACATTTCTCACATGATCACATTAGAAATTCTGAAACATGTTTAGTATTAGATTGTGATTGTGGAAAATTTCAAACTAAGTAAAGTCATCTAAAGAATTTTCACGAAGCGGTTGTGCACTAATTCCAAGTGTTCTTAGATGTGCTGCAAACTCTTCAACAAATCCATGTATAGTGTAAACTTGTTCCGCTTCAGAACGAATTACCAAGTCTACTAATTCATTAAAATCACAATGATCACTCATAATTATTGAATAATCTGAACGTCGTCCAAATGCAAATCGAGGAGATTGTGCCCAACCACTAAAACCTATAGTCACTGCACCATACTTTGACTTCATATCTTTGAGAAATTGATTCTTTTCAGACATTAACGGAGCTATCATCATCCACGGTTTGTTTTTCAATAATCCATTTTTTTCTGCTTCAGTATGACCGATTCCATCATTTAGAGAAATACCAAGTTTCTGGTGAAGTGCATTCATTTGTTTTACAGAATCATGAAAATACAATGGTCCCCAATGACCAAAAAGTTGAGTAATAGTTTGAGCTTTTCCTAGCTGATAGCCCAATAAAATTACAGGAATTCCTTTTCCATAAAGTTCTGAGATCAATTCATTGACTTGTTTTTGAATAACATCTAATTTTGGAAATACAAATTCAGGTAAACCAAATGTACATTCTGTGATTAGTGTTTTACATTTTGGAATTATTCCACCTTTAAGAAATCCTCTATCTCGCGTACAAATATCTCCAGTGTAAAAAATATCATCAAAAAGCAAACTTTTTGCACCTAAAATATGCCCACTATCAATTAATGAAAAATCAACAATATTTTGTACATGGTTTTCCATCTTAAAACCTCTGAGATTTGCAATCTCACTTGTCTCAATTGAGGCAAGTATAGTACCGCCATTTTTGGATGGAAGATGATCAGAGTGTGCATGGGATACAAAATTTACTCCCATTGAATCAGTTTTTTTAGGATCCAAACTAACGCGTTTACCTTCAGTCTCACATAGTATTCCATTTTTGGTCATTCGAATACGAGGAGACAATGTCAAACAAAATAATTGGATTTGATATAAATTGCAGGTTTAGTCTATGTGAACCGTAGATTAAACTATTTTTCAACAAATCTAGAATATGACAGATTTGATAATATTTTATGGATGTCATAAAATTAGTCAGAGTGGAAGAATCAATAATTCATGTCAAGTTGGACGGGACCATGATGGTACATGGCCATGTGTACTCCCACCGTTTCGGGGATAAAAATAGACACAGATAGGCGTGAAAAATAAAAATATACTTTTTATTTTATCCATCAAGAGTAAAAGTTCTAAATTCTGGAAGTGTTGCTAATTACCAATGTTGTACCACTGGATTGAATGGGATATGTGGGATAAAAGAACCAGAAGATATGCAATTTTAGAAAAAGAAATTATTTTTGAAAAGAACAAGAAAAATGATTCTATTTTGATCCTCCAAGCAAAATCAAGCATGATAAATTCGATGAAAAAAGACATTGAAAGATGGGAACAGAATAATGGAATTTACCCTAAAGAAACACTATGGAAGCCAGAAATCAAAATATTTGATGAGGTAACTAGTCGTTCCAAAATTTTTGAATTAATAGGAAATAATGGTCAACATATTTCATTTGGACATACCATATTTGAAATGAAGTTTTCTGTAAAACTATCGGAGTGATATTTTTTTCTTGTATTTTATTTTTGTTCTAGCTAATCTAGTTAATGAAATCTTCAAATTCTTATTGATTGTTTGACGTATTTTCAAATTTATATTTGAATCTTTAATCTTCGAAGCTTCTTTTAGAGCATTTATTGATTTTTTGAGATTTTCTTCTTCATTTTCTATCTCTGAAAAAATTCCATAAGTAACGCCGAGATTTATCTGGACAGAAACATACCCTTGAGGATTTCTCTTCAGAGTTCTAATCTTCAAAGCTTCATTAAGCATATTAATTGCTTTTTTTAGATTTTTTATTTTGTTTTCTTTTTTATTTTCTAATTTTGAAAGTCTCGTAAGTGAATTAGCTAAACTTGTTTGTGCAAAAGCATAACCCTCAGGATCTACTTCTTTGGTTCCTGCTTTTAATGATTCTTCAACGGCTTCAATCGATTTTTTGAGATTTTCTTTTTCATGTTCTATGTTAGAAAGTTCTCCATATGCCACAGCCATTTTCGCATGTGCTTGTGCATACCCTTCAGGATCTCTCTTCAGAGTTATAATTTTCAAAGCTTCTTTAAGAGTCTCTATTGATTTTTTGAGATTTTCTTTTTTGATTGTGTTCAGAGATATTATATTTGCAAGTTTAATGTATGTTCCACCTAGATTTGCTTTTACATGTGCATGCCCTTCAGGATCTCTCTTCAGAGTTTTAATCTTCAAAGCTTCTTTAAGAGCATTAATCGCTTTTTTACAATTTTCTTTTTTATTTTCAATAGTTGCAAGACGATCATATGTGACTCCGATATTTTCTATAATAGTTGCATACCCTTCAGGATCTCTCTTCAGAGTTATAATTTTCAAAGCTTCTTTAAGAGCCTCTATTGATTTTTTGAGATTTTCTTTTTCATTTTCTACATCGGAAAGTTTTCCATATCTAATCCCTAGAAGCATTTGTGCATGTGCATACCCTTTTGGATCTATCTTTTGTGTTCTAAATTTCAAAGCTTCTTTTATAGATGCAATGGATTTTTCTAGATTTTCTTTTTTGTTTTCTATGTCTGAAAGTCCATAATATGCAATACTTTTTCTTATCTGTATCTGAGCATACCCTTCAGGATCTCTCTTCAGAGTTATAATTTTCAAAGCTTCTTTAAGAGCCTCTATTGATTTTTTAGCATTTTCTTTTTTATTACTGAAAAGACACAATATTGAATAGGCAATACCGATTTTTGTTTGTATTTGAACATATTCTTCAGGATTATTCTTTTTTGTAATAATCTTCAAAGCTTCTTTTAGTATTGTAATTGATTTTTCTAGATTTTCTTTTTTGTTTTCTATGTCTGATAAATTAAGAAGTACTATTCCTATTTTTATTTTAGTTGTTGCTATTTCGATATTATTTTTAATATCATTTTCTATATTTGATAATGATTCTTCAAAAATTCTTTTTGCATTTTTTAAACAATATATTTCCTCTTCAATACTGGCAACATTTGATGATTTAGCATTATATGTTTCTGCAATTATGCCATAAATTGAATGTGGGAGTTTTATGCTCATTTCTTTCACCATTGTCCTTATTTCATTTTCAGTTTTTGTTATTTCTTCAATCGTATATTTAGCAACATTTCCATGCATTGTAATTATTCTTACTAATGATGGAGCAAGCGGTTCTAGAATTTCTTGTTTTATATTTTTTGTTTTAATGTATTTAGCTTCTTGAATTATCTGGTTGTATTTATTTTCAATTTCTTTTGTTAATACTTGTGAAATATGATCATTGTCTGAACTTTTAGCCATGTTGTCAATGAATGTGATATGTTTTCCTGCATAATCACTAAGATGTTTTTTTAAATCTAATTTTGGATTTTCTAATTTGTTTAGAATTTTTTGAGTACTATTTTTTATGCTTTCATCATACAAAGTTTTTACATTTATGTACGCATCATAAGATTGAATTATGATTATTGGTTTCTTTTTACTCTTCAATAATCCAAACTCAAATAATACATTTGGACGAAATCCGTCAAGTAACACGATCGCTAATACGCAACTATCAACTAACTCTTCAACTCTTTCAAAATAACCCTCTCCACTTCTTATGTTCTCATTTAATAAAATAGGTTTGAAATTTTTTTCTTCAAGAATTATTTGTATATAATTTATCATGTTTGAATAAACATATGGAACATGCTTTTTATCAGAAAACACAATTAAACATTGTAGCTCAGTAGGTTCAACTATTTTCTTAAATTTATCTTCAATTTGTTCCATCATAAAATGTTCTATATCATTATTCTAGAACTATATTAAATCAATTTTGTTATGTATTAAATTATGATTTTCTTCAAATTCTTTACATTCTGAAACTTTGATATTCTTAGTTAACCTAGTTAACCCCGTTAATTTTCGTAAACCTCGTTAACCTTATTGTTTTAATTCTAATTTTCAATAGTTAATTTATGAAGGTAGTTAAAGGGAGTAGAATTACTGGATTTAAGTTATAAAGAGATTGAATTACCAACAGAAAATCCAAAGACATGTTTTGTCTTTTTGTTTAGTTGCAGAGTCTGCAATCTGCTTTTCAATTTGACTATTGTACTCTAATTCCAACATATCTGCTGAATGAATTGCAGAATTTATTTCAAGGATTGGATCCCATACTTTGTTTACCATCTCACGTGAATAGAGATACTTGTAATATGCTTCCTTATGGTCAGATACAGATAGATACTTTTCACCTTCTTTTTGGGTCCATTCTGATTTTGCAAGATAGTCCTTTGCCTCACCAAGTTTAACCCAAGCTTTATCCAGTTCTTTTTTTGCTTCTGGATTTTGATAGTTTTTAGAGTACAAAAGATCCTGTCTTGAATAGACATATCCTTTGGCTTCACTTACTTTGGAATTTACTTCTTCTTTAAGTGGTATAGACTTAGCATTAAATTGAGTTATAATATTTTGAGGAGATTTTTGAAGGTTGTTTTCTAATTGACTGAAAAGATTTTTGGTTTGCGATTTTTTTTGTAACCAGTCATCATAATTGTAGATTGTTGGATACATGATGTCATTAGGATCATCACTATGATCAAAGCCTATCGCATGACCGAGTTCATGAATTGTAATTAGTTTTGCATACTCAGCATCAACTAGATTGAATTTTACATCTTGCCATTTTACAGATTCATCGTCCATGTATCCTAGTGTAATTGCAATGTATGGCCTACCAAGGTCATTGTTTGCACTGGATATATAATATCCTAGTCTAGTCCCATAGAATTGACTGGCCCACTGGACTACAAAATCTGCTTTTTCACGCTGATTAATTTCTGTAAAATGTGTTCCAGGTACTCGTTTTTCCCAGTAGGCAGTTGCTTCATAGTAAATATTTCCAAAATGAGATTCCCATTGTTTTGGCATTGGATTAAGATAAACTTGCCATGTTTTTGCATCCGCATTTTGGATTATACTAAAAAAATAATACAAAATATGATTCCAATAGTGATGGATTTCACATAAATTTTAAGAAAAGTATGAACTTAAGTATTTATTAAAAATTTAGTCTATTTACGTATTCTATCCTGATTTTTTGTATTTTTGATGCTTGAATCCCAATATGCCAAAAATAATCGCCAAGGGTATTAGATACAGGAGATAATTCATCGGAGGTTTCAGTAATTGAGTGACATAACCTGCTTGTGGAATTACATATGATACTTTACCAATATACTCGTCTTGAGTAATTGGAAAATCAGTTCCTGGAATTGATGCAGGATTGGCATCGCCTTTTGTTCTGATTGTTTTAGGATTGTCATCTATAATTGATGCAACCCGATGGACAATAACCCTATCATGCCCTGATGGATGATTAAAGACAATAATATCATCTACCTCGATTTCTTCAAACGGTACATGTCCTTGAATAACAACTATGTCATAAACTTCTAAAACAGGAATCATACTTCCGCTTGCTATTACATAAAATGGATTTTGTGTGCCATATACTACTTCAAAAGAAATTACAATGAATACTGGAATCAAAGTAAGAATAATACCTAAAAATAAAGATCTTTTTGCTTTTTGATAATCATTGTTTTTTAGTATCAGATATGCCGCAACTCCACCTAAAACACCCAAGAATATTGGCAAAAGATACCAAAAGGGACTTCTCTGTTGACGTTTCATAGTATTTTTTTCCTCAGGCAAATCAGGACTTACCGGATTCCCACATTTTGTACAGAAACTATCGCCCATTGAAAGTTCAGAACCACACTTTGTACAAAATTTTTCACTAGTCATTTTTAATCACTTGATTTAGCACCACATTTTATACAGAATTGTGAATCAGAAGATAGTTTTTGACCACACTTTGTACAAAATTTTGTCTGATCAGAAATTGGCTTATCGAGTTTTTTTGTTTTACTGAGTTTGATTATTCCTACAATAATAAAACTAGGACCTATCAATAATGCAGAACCCAAACCATATGGGAAAGGCAAAAGCATATTCAAAAATATGAAACCTGGAATAAGGAGCACTACTCCTATGATGATAAAGATAATTCCTTGAGAAATTTTAATCACCAGGGAGCTTTGTTATTTTCTTCTAGATAATCATTATAATATCTACAAAGTTTTCTTGAATCAAGAATTTGAAACAGAAACATTACAAAATAAACAATAAGCAATGGAATGCCAATTACTGCACCAATTCCTGTAACAGTTAAACCAATTCCAATGATCAGTACCACTAATGAACCAATCAAATATGCAACGCCTTTTCCAATTTTTCCAACATAGAAATGCCCCACACCTTGAATACCAAGCAATCCTAAGATAATAGACAAAACCAAAGTAGTGCTTTCACTTTTCCACTCTACAGGTCTTTGTAGTCTTGATGTATGAGGTGAATAATTTTGACAGTTTGGACATGGTGCATTATTGTGTATTTTCTGACCACATTTGCCACAGTATGCTTCTGCATGTTCATTTCTTGGAGAACCACATTTAGAGCAAAAACTATTTGATTTATCAGAAATTTCAGTACCACACTTGCCACAAAATTCTTTATTTGTGTCATTTTTACTTGTATGGACAACAGATTTCGGAGCAGTATTTTCAGATAGATTATCGTCTACTAGTTGTTGAAGATATGTCTTGTCAGATTCAAAAAGAGTCTTGTTTGATTCTAGAGTAGTTTTGATATGTTCAAGTCGACCTGGATCACCTTTTCCTAGTTTAAGTAGTTCATTGACATCATCAAGATCAGACAATATGATTTTCATAATGTTCTACTATATTAGATTTCAAAAATTGTTATTTTAGAGTCTAGAATTAAATAAGTTATTGAACATTATCTACAACTTCCTGCAACTTGTAGTTGGACTGTTTTTGTGGAAAATATAGAGTAAGAGTTGGACATTACAACATAATATTTTCCAGATTTCAAGTTGGCACTAAATGTACCCGATTCAACTTTTCCACTGTTGTAATAAGTTGAAACAGCCTCACCATTTTCAAATCCTTTGAATTGATTTTCATCTAAAAGATACACAATAATATCATCGCCTAATGCAGCATTTGCCAAAAATCCGCCTTGTACAGTTCCAGTACATTGCATGGTAAATGAAACCCAATTGTATGTCCCAGGAGGAACTCTATATGTAGAATCAACAATTTTACTTCCAGATAAACGAAGATCCAAGTTTTTTACATCACCGTCTAAAGTATCAATAAATGATTTAATAGAGGATGAAATTGTAGATGCAATCTCTTTTTGTGGTTGTGGTTTTAGTCTTTGAATTTCACTTTCTAACTTCTTTTTTATTTCATCTTTAATGGAAATAGATTTTGTTGATTCAAACTGGATTGGAATATCAAATACAAGTAATTTAAAATGGGCAGTACCACTAACTTTGAGATTAATTACACCACCGTTACTTACGATAGAACCTATTACAGGATAGAGACTACTTTTTTTGAAATTTTGTAGTGCAGAAATTTCTTTTGTTTGACCAGGATAAATGGTTGTATCGACTTGACTGTAACCTTTGCCAACACGTACATTATTGATTAAAAGATCATAAGATAAATCAGGAATATACACGGGTAACAGTCCACCATTATACAATCCAAATGTCAAATCCAGATTAATTCCATTAATCAGATCAAATGCAGCACTTAACCAATTTCCTGCTATGACGTTTAATCCTAAATTAAGAAGGGTTGACCATGAAAAAGATGACCATTCTATGCTATGATATGAAGCATCCCTTAGACTAACATGAATCTGAGTATAAGAATAGTAAAGTATTGCACCAAATATTGCAATTATTATTAAAATTACTATTATTACAATTCCAATGACATGTGTATTTTTCACTCATATTCGGTCATCGGTATAATTTAAAAAAGTTTAATGAATCATGAAAATCTTAAATTCATAAAATAATTAGTAAAATAATGATTTAGGATTCGCAGCCAATTCCATCCTTGTCTCCATCAAACCTATGTGGATCTGGTTGTAATACTGTGAATCTCTTTTGTGGAATGTCTTTACAGTCTAGATCTGGAGGTAATGTAGGAATACAAAAGTCTGGATACGATGGATCACATTTACTAGAACTTTGAGATATGGTACTGGATTTAGTAGGTGATTGTGTTGGTAAAGTAGGTTTTACACCACACCCAAAGTCTTTAGCCCATTTCTCACCTGAAAACTCACTGGTACTACAATACTCTGTCATGATGTTTGCATACCCATTGTATAGTAATGCGGAATTGAGTAATTTTCCATCACAGTATACATTTGCTAATAATCTTCCATACGTATCATAAAGTTGTAAATCATCTTGATCAATTAGGATGGTACTTCCAACAGGACACATTTTGCTAGTAAATGTAGTAGCTGTGGAATATCCTGACTCGTTAACTTCAGGAGTATTTGTTAGCGATAATCGAATTTTGTAATTTGTTGTGTATAGTGTATCTCCATCAACTATTCTTGTTACCGTCTCTGAAACACATTTTGCAGATCCTGAACATTTAGAATTATTAGTGGCTGAAACTTCTTTTCCAGTTGTAGATCCTAGTTTTGCTTTTAGCTGAGCATTTTCAGTTTTAAGTTGACTAATCTCATTTTGTAATTCTTGGATTTTTGGAACTTTAATCATCTCATTATTAATTAAAAATGATAATGCTTCTCCAAAATCACTGTCTGTGATCTTACCTTCTGACCAGTATCCTGCAACTCCTTTAACCCATGATGGGATTTCATATTGGCTCTGAGCATAAACAGCAGTGATTGATACGCTAATTATGATTAATGCAAATATTACTAGGAACTTTTTCAATAATGTTCCAATTCACGCATAAAACTTAAACATTTAGAGAATTTAGAATTTAATTTTCTTAGTTTTTTCAATATTTTTAAAATTGCTATGTGAACTTAAGGATTTTATTATTGTTCATACTCTATGAAGGAATAGGTTCAAGATAAAGATAAATCAAATCACATTTTTGCATTTTATCTTAAATTCTTTAATTAATTCCTGAGGAATATCTAATCGTTCTAATTCTACAATAAAGTTTGTAATGGTGTTGATTGCATGACTAACTTCAAAATTAGTATGAATTTTTCCTTCATGAAGTCTTTTACTTCCTTCATTAAATATAGCATAAATCATTTCATATCCAGGTAAAGGCAATCCAAACTTTTCTGCATCGTTGAAAAATCCTTTCATAGAGGTTATCTTTTCAAAATTAAATTTGTTAGCCAACGATAAATTTAATGCAGTTCGGACATGCCCCATTGCATCTTCAGGATGATCAGCAGCATTAGATACAGCTTTGTCAAGTTCTTCTTTAACTGTTAAAAATTTCCTTCGAATCGGAGTGTCATTTTCTTTTTTTATTCTAGTCTGTTCTTGTTTGTAGTGAATGATTGGCGGAACAATCAATAAATATCCCAAATATAGAATTAGGTATAATTCAACATCTGTTATAAATTGAACTTGAAGGAAAAAATTTGCAATCAATACTATAACCAACACTATTCGAATAATGGTTTGTGTTAGAAATCCTGAATTTGTTATGGCAAAATAATAGCTCAAGAATTGCTCAACCTATAACCACAATGAGAACAAGTATTCTGAGTAATTGGAATTATTCTGTTACAAACAGGGCACTTTCGCTCGGATAATTTTACTAATGCTGCTAAACCGAGCAGTCCCAAAATTATAGCTCCTGCAGACATATCTTTGAAATTAACAGAGTATGATATTACTATTCCTTGACAAAAATGAATTATCTGGTCAATGTCATACCGTTCAATATTCATCCAATTAGAGCAGAATTTGTGGTCTTCAACAAAATTAACAGTATTGTGTAGCAAGGAATTACTTTGCTCAGAGGCGAATTTGAAAATACGATCAAGATTTTTAATCTATTAATTTCTTGATGTTTTATGACATTTTCAGTCTGTTCTAAGTGTAATTCAAAAAATACTTCAGAGATTCTTTATGGGTATGTGTTAATGACCAAAGAATTGAAAAAAGATTTGGAACAAGAAAAGATTGTTTTAGGCGGATGTTGTGTTACTGAAAATGATCCTCAATTGATATGTAATGATTGCTTGAATAGATGGTAATAAGAAATTTATACTTTAACTTGTATCTCTCCTGACATTAGTTTTGGTAAAAGAGAATCGCGAATTTTCTCTAAAATCAATATGGATGAACAATTATCTTGCATTTTTTTAATTAATGGAAAACCTAACCTAAAGAAGCTATCTAAAAGTTTAGTCGAGGGAAGAACAAATGCAAAAGAAGATAACGTACCTAGAAAAATACTAGGTTGTGCAGTTCTAGTTTGATGTGTATCTAAAAATAATTTGAATCCAGGAGATTTTATCAAACAATAAAGAAAAACAAAATTAGCTTTTTCATTTACTCTTAACATTGCAGCACTTCTTTGATGAGATAATGGAAGATCTGTTGCCCTAACTATTGCGACATTACCCAAGGTACCCACAGTTGAAAGCATCAGATCATTTTCTTGTAATTGGTAATTTCTTTGAATTTTATGATAATCTTCATCTGTAATGTAAGTAGCTTTATCATATTCTATAACAAAATTCAATGTTCCACCTGTAATGAAAGATATTCCTTTTTCAACACGTAGAGGTGGATTATGACTACCATCACGTAATAATGACAATATATCGCCAAGTTTTGATGAAGTCCATCCTTTTGGAATAGGCCCTAATTCTGAATCTACAAATTCAGTTTGTCCATCAAAATCAATAAACCAAGATTTGTAGATTGATTGGATAATTTTTTCCAATATGAAATTATTTTTTTCAATGATTTCAATTTTAGAATCAATTGAATCTAAAACAGAAAGAATTTGTTTTTGGGTTTCTAAATCTGGAAGTTCCACTTCAAAATTTCCAAGTATATCCTGAGTCATATTGGAATGTACACTACCACTTGCAATTCTTACAAATTTCTCTCTGCATAATGGTGAACGCAAGAGATAGTTCAAGAATAATGGGATTATTTTAGAGAAATTAGTTGTTCTAAATCGAATTATAAATCCACTAAAAACTGTACCAGGAAGGAAGTCATTAACCATAACTGCTTGACCTGCTCCACTTGGAACCATTGAACCGCGGACAAAAAGTAAATCGTTTTTCTTTATAAAATAACCATCAATATTATTTTTAAAATCAAGTTTTAATTCATGTAAATTTTCTATACTTGCAAAACGTGATTTATACAATTGTTTTACATTGATTATCGGATATCCAACACCATAATCATCTTGATTAAAATTTAATCCATTTTTAAATTCACCAAGTTCTTTTAATTTGAAAGTCTTCATATTTTATCCATAATTTGTTTCAGCTTGATCCATTATTTTTGGTACAATCTCTTCAATTTTATCAGTTGGAAAATCAGCTCGCAGTAAAATTTTTCTAACACCCATTCTAATTTCAGCTTTAATATTTTCTTGATTAATCCAATCTATTCTTATATTTCCTTTAAGATATTTTGTAAGATCCAAAGAAATTTGTTT
Organism: Nitrosarchaeum koreense MY1; assembly: GCF_000220175.1. Lineage (NCBI taxonomy): Archaea > Thermoproteati > Nitrososphaerota > Nitrososphaeria > Nitrosopumilales > Nitrosopumilaceae > Nitrosarchaeum > Nitrosarchaeum koreense. The sequence continues at coordinate 1,029,652 of NZ_AFPU01000001.1, forward strand.
TATTACAGCATCTGATTTTACATAATCTTTACCTAAAGATACAACATCATAAAATGCAATTTCTTCATCATTAAGTCCAAGTTCTTGCTCCCTACTTGATTCATTTGTAATTTCTTTACCTACTTCTTCTAGCTTTTGTATAGTATCATCATTATCCCAAAACCTAGCATGATACTTACTTAGAGCTTCTTCAATTCTATCTTGAAATGATTTACGTTTTACTAAATTCCGTTTGAATTTAGCTTGAATTGCATCATCTAGTAATTTGTATGCTAGTTCTGCTTTGAGATTTTTTTGTTTTAATTTTTTAATATCGTTTAGATATTCTTTTGAGATATCTTGTTTTTTAGGATCAAATGAAATTTTAAACCCTTTGACTACTTGATCTGCCCCTATTCCTTGTTCTACCAAGTCAGATATTGCAGATTCCATTTCAGTAAGATCCACAGGCACATTTGAGGTAGCTTTGAGCAAAATCTTACGCAATTTTTGAAAAAATCTCAAATCATCTTCTACATCAAGACAAGACGGGTGAGGAGTACAAACAGCATATGCCTTTGTCAGTTCAGTTACAATTTTTATAAATTCTCGTTTTACAATATCATCATATACAATTTCATCTATTGCATCATAGATTAACTGAAGTTCTTGTGATTCATCTAATCCTTGTCTATTGCTAATCTTAGGATCAAAGAAATTTATCAAATCAGAATGTTTCTTTTTCATAATTTCAATTATTTCTGCAGTTGGAATCATTGCACCTTTAACATCATCTTGAGCATATGCACTAAATGCCCTATCAAGATCATCAGCGATTCCAATATAATCAATAATTGCACCGCCTGGTTTGTTCTTCCAAACTCTATTTACTCTAGAGATTGCCTGAATCAGATTATGATCACGTAGTGGTTTGTCAATATACATTGTATGAATTAGTGGTGCATCAAATCCTGTAAGATACATATCACATACAATTAAAAGTGATAAAGGATCATTTTCATCTTTAAATCTTGTCAGTATATTTTCTATTGTCAATTTATCTTTGTAATGTTTTTGAATAATTGCTTCTCTTGTTCTCTTTTCAGGAGTTGATTCAGGTTTTTGTGATGTTGCACCAGAAACAATACAAGTGCATTCAGGAGCAACTTTTAAACTTGAAATGTAATCTGCAAATCTAGCTGCTGCAAGCTTGGTCGAAGTTGCAATCATTGCTTTTCCTTTGAATATTTTTTGTTTTTTATTAAAATGAGAAACAATATCATTTGCAATTGTTTTGATTCTATCGGGGTCTTCAACTAGCTTTGTAAATTCTGCCCCTCTTCTAGCTAGAGTGGTAACATTTTCTTCATCTAGTCCTTGAGTTATTTCTTCAAAGTCTTTACCAATAAACTTGTTTAGTAAAAGCAATGTTACTGGATGGGTTTCACAAGAAATTTGTACTGTAGCTCCATCTCTTACTGCCTCTGGAATCTTGTATGATGAGATAATATCACCAAATACCTGAGTCGTAGAACGGTCTTCAAGTTCTATTGGAGTGCCTGTAAAACCAATTCTAAGTGCATTTGGTAATGCAGTCTGAAGGTTTTGAGCCATCTTTTTGTATTGAGAACGATGAGCCTCATCGGCAATTATTATGATATTACGCCTATCTGAGATTTTTGGATACTTTACTTTTCCTTCTCTTTCTTCTTCTGTTGTTTGGAATTTTTGTATAGTAGTAAAAATAATTTTTCCAGATGGAACTTGTAATTTTTCTCTTAAATCTAAAATAGAATCAGCTTCTAGTATAGCAGTCTCTGGTTTCGGATATGGAAAACCAGCTATTCTAAAAAAGTGATTTAGCTGTTCATCAAGATCACGCCTATCTGTAATTATGATAAATGTAGGATTTTCAAATTTTTCTATCTGAGATAATGAGTTTACATAATAAATCATTGTTAATGACTTTCCACTACCAGTAGTATGCCAAACTACACCAATTCTGTTTTCTCCTTGTTGTGAGTATACATCAGATGTTTTTTTGACAATTGTATTTACTGCATGGTATTGATGCTGTTGACAAATCTTTTTGATTAGATTTTTACCATCTGATTCGTATTCGATAAAATTTTTAATTACATCAAGTATAGTTGTTTTATTTAATAGTAATTTTTGTAATATTTCTAATCTGTTTGCTACTTTTTTGTCTGGCTGCGTTAAATCATTCCAGTCAGAGAATCGCTCAAATGGTGCATTTATTGTACCATATTTTGCATTTAATCTATCACTAATTACTAGAAATGCATTGTATCGAAATATTATTGGTATATCTCGTTGATACTTTGTTTTTCCTAGCTGATGAAATGCATCAACAATTGTAGCGTTCTTGTCTGCCATTGATTTGTATTCTAAAATTATTAGAGGGATTCCATTTACAAATATAACGTGATCTAGTCTTCTTTCTTCATGTTGAACTAGAAGAAATTGTCTGACTGCAATAAAATCATTTTTTTCTGGATTATCAAAATCAATTAATTTCATAACTGAATATTTTGTCTGGTTATCTTCCTGGTATGCTACTTTGATTCCAGATAATAGCATTTGATGAAATGCTCTATTTGTTTCAATTAGAGTGGGCTCTGAAATTAATTCAATTTTCTGTACTGCTATATCATATACAATATCAGGATTTCCTGGGTTTAATTCGACTAGTTTTTGCCTTAATCTTCTCTTTAATAGCACTTCATGTAACGAATCTCGTTCTTGTAATTCTCGACCTGGTCTAATGTCTGGATCATATTTTACATCATCATATAGTTCAGAAAATGTATGTTCGGCAGGAATCTCTACTAGCTTTTCTTCGTTTAGTTCAGATGGAGTCATACTCGAATTTCTCCTGACATTAGTTTTGGTAAAAGTGAATCACGAATTTTCTCTAGAATTAATATGGATGAACAATTATCCTGCATTTTTTTAATTATTGGAGAGCCTAACCTAAAGAAATTATTTAATATTTTAGTTGAGGGAAGAACAAATTCATAAGAAGATAATGTACCTAGAAAAATACTAGGCTGTGCAGTTCTAGTTTGATGTGTATCTAAAAACAATTGGAATCCTGGAGATTTTATTAAACAATAAAGAAAAACAAAATTAGCTTTTTCATTTACTCTTAACATTGCGGCACTTCTTTGATGAGATAATGGAAGATCAGTTGTCCTCACTATTGCTACATTGCCCAAGGTGCCCACAATTGAAAGCATTATGTCATTTTCTTTTAATTGATAATTTTTTTGAATTTTATAGTAATCTTCGTCTGTGATGTAAGTAGCTTTATCATATTCTATAATAAAATTTAGAGTGCCACCTGTAATGAAAGATATTCCTTTGACAACACGTTGAGGGGGATTATGACTACCATCACGTAACAATGATAAGATATCATCAAGTTTAGATAAAATCCATCCTCTGGGAATCTGTCCTAATTCAGAATCTACAAATTCAGTTTGTCCATCAAAATCAACGAACCATGACTTGAAAATAGAATGAATCATTTTTTCGAGAAGGATATTTTGCAAATGAAGTTTTTCAATACTTTTATTCAGTGTCCCCAATATATGTCCAATTTTCTGTTGGATTTGAATATTAGGTGCTTTAAACTCAAATGGGTCCAAAATAGATTTTGTTAAATATTGTGTTGCAGTTCCATATGAATATCTTTGAAAATCTTTCAGGTGTGTTTTTAATGTATGATATAAAAAATCATAATCGAACTCACTTTCATTTTTTATAGTTATAACGTATGTTCTTTGATAAACATCAAATTTTCCTTTGTAATGTTTTATTCCAAAATCCCCCACTGCATTATTTCCTGCCAATAATATTGCTTCACAATCAAAAGAGTATGAATTAATTTTAAAATTATCTTTAGAACATGTAAAAAATGGGTACATGCCAAAATTTTCTGCAGCATTTGAATTTAATTTACCTGTAAGGATATTGCATACATCCCCCAAACGATATGATCTCCAAATAGGCAAATCTATTTTTTCTGAGATTAAGTTAGATTTCAAAACCGATCTCTTTTAGATTCTTGCGAATTTCTTTGTCAAGTTTAGCAGATTCTTCAGAAAGTTTTGCATATTCGGTAGTTAGTCGTTTCATTTTTTCTTCAAACGGTTCATCATCATCTTCAATGTCTTCAGCCCCTACATATCTTCCAGGAGTTAGAACATAGTTATTTTTTGCAATTTCATCTCTAGTTGCAACTTTACAATAACCTGGAATATCTTTGTATTTTGGATGTCCTTTCTCACCAATGTAAGAACGATATGTACCTGCAATCTGTTCAATTTGTTCTTCGGATAATTCATTTAATACTCTATCAATTTTTGTAAATATTTTTCTTGCATCAATAAACAAAGTTTCTCCTTTTCTTTTTCTAGTTTTTCCATCATCTTTGTTTTTTGTAAAAAACCAAAGACAAGCTGGAATTGTTACTGTAAAAAATAAATTAGTAGGCAACGCAATCATGCAATCTAAAATATCATCTTCAATCATATTTTGACGAATCTTTCCTTCAGTTCCACCAGATGCCATTGAGCCATTTGCCAAAACAATTCCCATTCTACCATCTTTTTCATCTAAATGGTACAACATATGCTCCATGAATGCATAATTGCCACCTGCTTTACTTGGTGTAGGAATACCATATTTTTGGAATCTTGCATCTTCTTTGAGCTTATCATACCCCCATTCTCGAAGATTAAATGGAGGATTTGCAAGCACACGGTTTGCTTTAAGTTTTGAATGTGGATGATCCAAAAAGCAATCTCCTAATACAATATTTTTACTCTCAATTCCACGAATTGCGAGATTCATTTTACATATACGTAGAACTTCGTTTTTCTTTTCTATTCCATAAATTGAAATTCCTTGCTTTGTATTTTGATTCTCATCTTTGTGAGCTTTCAAAAACTTGTAGCTTTGAACAAACATTCCACCTGAACCACATGTAGGGTCATAAACAATTCCTTGGTATGGTTCTAAGATTTCAACTAGTAATCTAACAATAGATTCAGGTGTAAAGAATTCACCACCTTTTTCACCTAATTTCTTTGAGAAATTTCTCATAAAATATTCATAGATTCTACCAAATGCATCTTTTGAGTGGTCATGAGTTGTAATGCTATCAAATAATTCTACTAGCTGTTGTAAATTATCATTTGGAATTGGAGCTCCTGAAAATACTTTGGGCAATACTCCTGCAAGTGAAGAATTATCTTTTTCAATTTGATCTAGCATTGCATCAATTTTAATGCCAAGATTTTTTTCTGTAGATATTATTTTTTTAAGATCACTCCATCTGTCTCCTTCTTTAAGATAAAAGATGCCTTTTGAAGAATATTGATCTTTGAGATTTAACCAATATTTTCTTTTTTCTTCTGTTTTACAATAGATTTCGCTTTTTGGATTGTTAGTTTCTTTTTCAATTTCTTTTCTTCTTTCTTCATATCTATCTGAGATGAATTTAACAAACATTAATCCCAACGCAATGTTTTTGTATTCTGATGGAGATACAGCTCCAATTAATAATTCAGCAGTCTCCCAAAGCTTATCCTCAAATGACATGGAGTCTATTTTTTTCTGTTTTTTGTTTTCTGCAGGAGTTAGTTTGGTCTTATTTTCTGGCTCAGTCTTCTTTTTTGGTTTAGGTTTAATCTTTTGTGATTTCTTTGCCATACAAAACGCCTAGGATACCTCGTATTTTACGCCTTCTTTGATCAGAATCAGATTCTTTGAGACTTTGTTGTATGCGTCTGGATGCTCAGTATGTACAGGATAGAGTGCCTTGGCATCAACTGTCTTTACTATATCTAGCAAGTATTGGCCCTTTGAGTGCCCAGAGCAATGACTCTGAACACGCTCCAAATCATAATGGCTTAGCCATGAATCTACGCGTCTTTTATCAAATTCTCCCTCATCATTATACGGCTCAGATAGAGAATGAATGTAAATAGAGCCTGGCTTTGGTTTGATATCTATTAGAGCACCAAAATTCCAAAACGAAAATGCACAAATCATCTTGTCTTGATTTTTAGCAATATCAGATGCAGTTACAATATTTGGCTCATCAAACAAGTCTTTTTGATATTTCTTCCAAGATGATTTTTCTGGTTTAAAAATTGCAATATTTTCATCATCAAAGTTTGGAATTCCAAGCTGTGGATCTTTTGATAAATGTTTTAAATATGCAACATTTGAAATATCAACTACAAATTTTCTATTATTTTGTTTTGCAATGTTATAAAAGGTTCTCATTCTATCCATGTCTTTGAAATTAAAATCAGAAATCACTAGTCCTGAATTATTTTTTACACGTGCATTGCAATCATCAAATACTTTTTGTTCACTTTCATTGCTTTCCAAATCGCTAATCCTAGTTCCTTCACAAATAAACGCAATTGGTTTTGAATCAGTTGCAGCTTTTATAAAATCTTCAGTCATATCAGGTCTAATTCCATGTAAACGAATATCTCCAGTATAAGCAACTGCACCTTCTGAGGTGTGAATGATAAATCCATATGCACCAGGAACTGAATGGTCTACATGAATTGGTTCTACTTCTAGTGAACCTATCTTGAATTTATCACCAGTTCTAAATGTTCTAATGTCTCGCTCTACTTCATCAGTATTTTTATCAGTTCGTGGTTTAAATGATAAAATTTCTCGCTCAAAACTTCGTTGTCCTCTTTCACGAATTGCTTCTAGGATTAATTTGCAAGTGTCACCCATGTAAATTGGAATCTCTTCATGTAAAAATGAAATATAATCTGCATGATCAGCATGTGCATGTGTTAGTAAAACTGCATCAATGTCAGTATCTGTTTCTCTTTTTCCCATCATCTCCATTAAATCAGAACGATAAACTCTATCCAAGTTAGGAATCAAGCCTGTTTCAATAAAATCACGTAATCCAGTAGAAATTCTTGGACTCATAAATTCATCAAAATATTTACCACGCTTACCAAAGCTCATACCAAAATCAAGAAACACTTTGGTACCTTTATCTTCCAAGAGTATTTTGTTACCCCCAATCTCATTTACGCCTCCATAGAAAGTAAGACTAGTCAACATGAGAAAGTAATATTTTCTCATAAAAAAGGAAGATCATTATTCTTTGTTTTTGAAGAGATAGATCATATTCTAATATTAGCATACACGATATCTAATTACAATAAATTTTTGAGAGAAATATGTCTGAAGAAAAACCAAAACGTCAATGTAAAGAGATTTGCAAGCAATATCGAGCAGAGCGTCCTAATAATGGAAATCGATACTCTAACGGTCAAGTCAGATGCCAAATTTGTGAAATTTACATGACCAAAGAGGGGTGTAAAGATAAACAAGGAAACCAAGCTACAGAAGATACAAAAGATCTTTTTTGTAAATGTTGTAACTATAGAGTTCGCTCAAAACCACGAAATAGAATATACAAAGAAAAATATCAAGAACAAATTGATAAAAATAATGAAAACGATTCTGCACCTATGGATATTGAAGAATTAAAAAATTTCATCACAGCAGAGGCTAGACCACAAGCAAATTATCAATTTGTCATAATCAAAACTTTGTTAGAAAATAATTTTACAACTACAAAAAACATTCTAGTTGATGCTTTAAAATTTTATAATAAAGATATTGAGATATATGATAATGGTAGAACTGTATTTTCAGTATTAGAAGAAAGAAATATTATTACAAAAAGTGATGATGGAAATTATTCTATAAATCTAGATTACAGTGTTTCTTATTTTGATATTTTAGAAACAGTATCATTATGTAATCAAAAAATTTATGAAAATAAAATTAAAACAAATCCAGATTATTTTATTGCGTTAGGACCATGGGAAAACTGGAATCATACAATAGAACATCAACCATTGAGATGGGGGGTTGCAGATAGTACTCCTACAAATACAGCAATTTATGATTTAGCCTCAGAAGGAGATATTGTTTTTTATTATTCAACAAAACATGAGCCAATTTATTTTACAGAATCAGGATTTTTTGGAATAGGTATTATTCGTAAAAAAGAAATTAACAAAGAAGAAAAATATTGGCCAGAAGAACGAAAAACAAACAGAGCATATTTCACACATAAAATATACTTAGATACAATCAAATTTGCTCAATCAGATACAGATCTTGTTCCAATTTCTACAGGACTGCCACTAGTCAAAGGATTTAACCACATTACAGAAGGACCTGCATTAAATGAATTAATCAAAAATACTCAAACAAAATGGAATGTATTACTGCAAAATAAATCAGAATCATCTGTAAACTATTGGAAGATTGCACCAGGCCCACAAGCTTCGGATTGGAAAATTCAAAAAGCACTTGGACTTGTTGCTATAGGATGGAATGAATTAGGTGATTTAGATGGTAAATCTTTTGAATCAATACATCAAAAACTACGAGAACTTTGGCCAAGTGCAATTGGAAATACCAGCTCACAATTTCGAGATTTTTTGTCAATAAAAAAAGGAGATATCATTATTGCAAATAAGGGAAAATCACATATTGTTGGGATAGGTAGAGTCATAGGAGATTATCAATATCAACCTGCTCTAAAGTATATGCACACATATCCAGTAGAGTGGTTAGATACAAACGAGTATGAAATTCCAGATCAACCATCATGGTTTATCACAGTAAATGCAGTATCAGAAGAAGATTATAAACAAATAATGTCAAATAAAATATCTTCTGTTATGTCAACTGATGAGTTTGAAACTCTGATTAAAAGATTTAATCAAGATAGAACTATTTTCAATCAACCATGGCATTGGCCATACTATTCGGATCATGAAAAAATAGAACAAAGAAAAGAATTCATAACAAAGTTTCCTTCAAATGAAATTCAAAATATTACTATTGAAGATTATGCGTTAGGATTAGATGATGAAGATGGGGATAAAAATCGTTCAAATTTTTCTTATATGTTAGAACAAAAAACAAGAACATTTGGACATATTGGAGGCACTGCTAGAAAATTTGGTTTATTTTATAAAAGAGATGAAGGAAAATTCTGGCATCATCCAAGTTATCAAAATAAAGAAGAAGCGTTTTCGGCAATATTAGAACAAATTCAAAGAATAGTGAATGCAGGAAGAATTTTTGTGGAGAATCATAATGTTCAACAACTATCCAATGTTATTGACGATACAAGTAATTTTATTATTCATAGACAAATAAGATCTAAAATTTTAGCAGTTTATTTTCCAAATACATTTCTTGGAATAACATCTATGAAACACATCAATAATTTATTAAATTATTTTAAAATTCCACAAAAAGAACTTGGTGATAATCTTACTCAAAAACAATTCAAGTTAATTGAAATTAAAAAAGCACATCCAATTATGAAAAATTGGAGTGTAGAAGACTATTCTTACTTTTTATGGAATACATTATGTGCTAAACCTGGACAATCTAATGATACAGATGAGGATACAGAGGAAAATACAGATACGGATGAAAATACTACCATAAACGAATCTCAAGATGAAATACTAGAATCTTTTGATGATGTTTCATTAAGAAAAATTACATCTAAAGAAATGGAAGAAGGAGTAAACAAAATTCTTGAAGATTTGATTGTAGATCCTGATACTATTAGAGATATTGTAATTAATTTAGCAAGTGGTAGACACATAATTTTAGCTGGACCAGTAGGAACCGGAAAAACTGAGCTTGCTAGAAAAATTCCAAGAGTATTTTGGACAGAAAGCGGTGGATATTATGCAGAAGAGCATACGGCAACAGCTGATTGGAACACAACAGATGTGATAGGTGGAATTATGCCTAAGATGGTTGGTAAAAATCCAAGTTATGAAGTACAATTAGGTTGTGTCTCTGAAACTGTGCTAAAAAACTGGGAATCTGAAAATTCTATCAAAAGAGTATCACGTATGAGAGAAAACAAATCATCGCATGGAACGTGGTTAATAATTGATGAATTTAACAGAGCAGATATCGATAAAGCCTTTGGTCAGCTATTCACATCGCTTGAAAGTAGACAGCTAAAAGTACCAGATACCAATAAACGTGGATACTCAGAATTTATCATTCCTAAAGACTATAGAATTATAGGAACTCTCAATACTGCAGATAAACATTATTTATTTCATCTATCTGATGCTCTTAAACGAAGATTTGCATATGTAGAAGTAAATTCACCAGAACGTAAAGACAAAGATCATGAGATTTATTATGCAATAAAAAATGCAATACTTCAATTACCAAAAGATGATTATTCATCATTAATTGTTCTTGACGATAGTTTAGATAAAAAAATAATTAACAAAGAAAAATCAAATAAAGAATTTGTTAGAGTAGTAGAGAAAGCATATGATGTTTTAGACTTTGTTAGAATGTCAAAACCATTAGGCACTGCAATACTCAAATCTATTTATCAAACAATGTTAGTTGCAGCATCTATGAGTAATAATTTTGATAAAGTATTAGATTTTGGTTTAAGGACAAACTTGATTCCTCAGCTAGAAAATATTTCATCTACAAATATTGAAACAATAATAGCTGTATTCTATACAATTCCTGTTGATTTCTTTAAAAAGATTCAAGATGACAGTTCTAATAAAGAAAAATACAAAGACGATTTTGCAAACTTACTATCATACATGAGATTAAGTCAGGGTCATCAAGAACAAATCATTCAACAATTTGTTAAAGGTCAGATTAAAAAAGAAGGATGGGATGACTTGCAAAAAAGATTTGAAGATCATCAACCTCTTAAAGAAGAATTATTTAAAAAATCACTGCAATCTCTGTTGAAAACGTCTACAATGATATGAACAGACAAGAGCTAGCTGATGAAATTATTCGGATAAAAAACGAACAAAACATTGATCCAAAAACTCTAATCAGACCTGAATTTACATTACTACCAAATTTTCAATACTTGTATGTTGAATTTGAGAAAGTAAAGCTAGAAGGTGAGAAATGGCATCAATTTGTGAGATTTGTGTTAACGCCAAAAGAGGAATGGAGATACATGTATGAGAGATTAGCATATCTTCTCAAAATTCATAGAGGCGGTTTTGAGGATTATTTTGTTCTAAAATCAGGTACACAATCAAATTCTATGCCTGATAGAATGACAGATTTTATACGATTCCATAAATTATATGAAGAATTTTATCAGATTTATTCTAAAATTATTAGACGAATTCAGGTGGATTATCCAACAGTGGATTATGTTGGACAAATGATCAGAGGTAAAATAGATTGGAAAAAAACTATACTCAAATCAAATGGTCAATTTCCTTTAAGTTTTGAAATGAGTACGTGGTCAAGAAAATTTGCAACATCAGAAAATATTTTATTGTTTTTGAGTACAAATTGGTTAAACAAAGAGGCTACAACTCTAATTAACACAAAATTTTCTGAGCCATTACACATGGATGAAATTCAAACTTTGTATGATGTTGAATCAAATACAAATAGATTAATTCAAAATTTTCCTTATTATGAAATAATTCAGGCAAGTAAGCGATTTTCAAAGTTATTACCAAACGATAAAGAAATCATACAATTAATGAATGATGTAGAATTTAGAGTAAAACAAGGTACAATTAGAAACAAAGGTTATTTGGAATTATTAGATTGGATAAAAAAGCTAAATGAACTTAGTTTAGAATTTCTTTCTGGAAATCCAACTAGATTTCATATTGATTCTTTATCGGATTTAGATACTATCTATGAAGCTTGGATATTTTTAGAATTTATTGAGTTTTGTAATGTAAAGAAACATCTGGATGTTAATTTGATTCTAGGCAAATCTACAGATGATCTTACTTTTTTTGAATTCAGATTTGATGGTCATGATATTGTTATGTATTATGATAGAAAATTCTATAAAACAAAAGGCGAGACCTGGACTTTAGATCATCAACCTGATTTTTCAGTTTTCATAGATGGAAAACTTGTTGCGTTATTTGATGCAAAAAACTATAGTAAATCATCTGAAAAAGCAGATGGCATAAACAAGATGTTGGCATATCTGATAAATTTAGATGCAAATTATGGTGCACTTATTTTTCCTAAAATTGAAAATAAAGAGCCATTTGAATTAAAAAATGGAAAATATCACAAAGAGCAGATTCTCACTCATTATCAGATGAATCCTGTAGATTCTGCTATAGATATTCAAACCAAAATAGATTCAATGGAAACGATTTTTTCAAAAATTATTGGTGGAATTGAACAAAAAATACCAAACTAAAGGGGACATTTTTCATACTATAAATAACAAAATAATTGCCAAATAGCAGAATAAATCATATTTTGATCGCATATTTTAGATAGCCTTAAATGATGGTATATATAATAAAAAGTGTGGATACCATTCACTATGAAACCGAAGTAGATGCACTCTATAACTATATTTCACGTTTAGAAGAGGAATATGGTTTTAACCAAAAAAACATCAGAAAAGAAGTTCCAATACAAGTAGGACCTAAACGGCAGTTAGCAGACATTATTGTGTATAAAGATGGTTTACCATATATCCTAATTGAGGTAAAACAAAAAATTCCTGAGAATCCTGAATTAATAAAACAAAATCTAGAATTAATTTCTTCATTGTTAGGGAATCAATATTCTGTGATAACGGATGGGATTTATGACTTGTGCTATATTGTTCAAAATTCATCACAACAAAATAAACTTAAATCAATTCCAGACATTCCTTCGACATACTCAAGTAGTTCAACAAAAAAACAAAAACGACACATTATTTTAAAATCTCCAGAATTATTTTTTTGGAATATTTGTGATGTTTTAAGAAGTAAAACAAAATCAAGATACCTTACAGAAAAAGAAATCAGTGATGACCTTCTAAAGCTAATAGGTGCAAAAATTTTTGATGAAAATAATTCTGAAAAGCCTCAATTTGTAGCAGATAATAGTGAAAATTATTTAAAAATTGTTACTAGAATTGAAAATATTTTAGAACAACTCAATAAAAAACAAAAATCACAAATTTTTGAACCAAAATTTAAACTTCCACATGACATACTAGTTGAAATAATTTTTAAAATTCAAAAATATTCTTTAACAAAATCTAAAATAACAGATTCTAAACTTGGATTCCCATATTTTATTTTTACAAAAAATAGTGGAGAATTTTTAACTCCACCGAATATTGCTTCGTTTTTGACAAATTTATTCCCAATAACTTCTGAGATGAAAGTTTTGGATTTAGCATGTGGTACTGGAAAACTTCTATTTGATGCTGGAAAAAAAGGAGCGACTATTGTTGGATTAGACATAAATGAATCTATGACAAACCTTGCAAAGATAAATTGTTATCTACATGAAATTGAAAATGCAACAATACTATGTACAAATAGTCTTGATTCTTTAGACACACTTTCAAAAAAATCTAATGATGTAATTCAACCTAATTCATTTGATCTCATTATGACGCATCCACCTTTTGGATTAACTCCTCAAATAGAGTATCAAAAATTTTCAATGCTAACAACTTCTGGAAGTAAGTATGTAGAGGCATTGTTTATCGAAAGAAGCTGGGAATTATTAAAAGAGGGCGGCAAATTAGTGATTATTTTGCCTGAAGGTATAATTTCTAACAAGATAACATTGGCAGTTAGAGAATTTATCACTAAAAATTTTAAGATTTTAGGTATTGTTGGTTTACCTGACTATGCATTTTATCCTTATTCATCTATTAAGACTTCTATATTGATACTTGAGAAATTAGGACCCAAAATTTATCAAAATTCATACAATGTTTTTATTGCAAACGCAGAGAATTTGGGATATGATAAACATGGTTCTTCAACAAACGCAAATGATTTTTCTCAGATAATAGAAGAGTTTCACGTTTTTTTAAAAACAAACAAAGGCCATACATTTGATACATCATTAAATGAGGAACTAAGATTAGATGGGAATTATTTTAAAAATATATCCAATTTAGGAACACAAAAACAAATTTGTCTTTTAAAAGAGATTACAGATATTTCTATTGGAGTTAAGAATCATAAACTACGAAAAGGCGATAAATATAGAATAGTAAAAGGTCAACAAATCAAAGATTTTGAAATTGACTTGTCAACTGCTGATTTAACTGGATTTGAATTAATTTCTATGGATAAATTTCTTTTAAAAAATAAAGACATAGTTCTCACTCGTTCAGGCACTGTTGGAAATGTTGGATTATGTAAAAATGTTGAAAATGTCATTTACAGTGATAATGTAATAAGAATACGGATTAATTCAAATAAAATTATTCCAGAATATCTTACTTCTTTTTTGCATTCAGAACTTGGTCAAAAACAACTTAGACAGTGTACTACAGGCAGTACAATTCGTGGAATTAGTTTGAGTAATCTTGAAAAAATTCAAATTCCAATACTTTCAATGTCGGAGCAAAATAAAATTGCACAGAAATTAGAGGATATTTTATATCAAAAATCAAAATTAAAAGATGCGTCAATTAAATTTGAAGAGTCTAAATCGAGACTTTCAAAAATTATTGAAGAAATTACAATGGAGCAAAATTAAAATGGTGTCAGATAATAATCTTCCAGGGTATTATTATAGATTAAAGATATTATCGCTTATTGCATTGTGTTTAGTTGTAAGTAATTTTTTTATTGCAATGCCATTTTCAAATAATTTTAATATATATCATATTTCCCTTTACCAAACATTTTCAATGTTTACAATTGGCTCTGATACCTTCACTGATACTGTTTTGATTCCTGATTTTATAAAAATATTGATTCAATTTGAGGGTCTGTTGTTTGTTGGACTTTTCACTGCAATTATAATTTTATTAGTTGAAAAACAAGGAATTATTTCTGAAATTCGTAAAGAAACCAAATTTCATCTAGAAAAATTACACAGAAAATATCAAAAGGAAAAAGATGAATCAAAATGAGTGTTGAAGATATAAGACGCAGAAATCGTATACGTGATGCCCGAATTTTTATCACCAATTGTGGTGCTCAAGAACTCGTGGACAATGTTGATTTACAACGATGTATTATTTCTAGAATGGGTCTATTAGTTGAACTTGATGATGAATGTTTGTTTATTAGGGCATCTAGTGATGTAACTGTTTCCATCAGAGGAAATACCAGAATGTCTTCGATCATGACGGTATGTGCAAATAAACATGCTCTTAAATCTCAAATAACTGTTGATGATGCTTATCATGAAATTATTTTTGAGTTGGTTTTTGTTCTTGCAGGCAGGGTTTTACGATGATTTGATTTTCTAGAGTGATGATTTTTATATACTAAGAAATGAATATATTCATGCAGTTTGAATATCTTCATACTATGATTAATCTTTTTGATCAAGATTCTGTATATTGTGATGGGAGATTCAATAGTGATAAATGTGGTGAGGGTACTTGATTCAGAAACTATCTAATGCTCATAATGGATTCAAAGAATGGATCTTGGAAACAACCAAAGAGCCTGATGATTGGTCAGGATTTTTGTCTTCAAAATTGCATAAACAAATAAAAATCGAATTGTTATCATGCACTCATGATTTTGAAGGATTTGTAAAAATTAACAATTTGAAAATCGATAATGCTAAAACTGTCTTTAATTTTCTCAAAAAATCTAAGTTGATTTTAGATTATGATTTGGGTAAAAGTCAAGCGGGAAACATAGCTGTTTGGGTAAAAGCCAAACATCCATTAATATGCAAAAATATTCTAGATAATAAATTCAAACTATCTAGTGACATTGAAGTAAATCCTGGTAATCAATACTTTGTTTTCAAATCGTTTTATGATGACAAAGTTACAACAAGTCATTTAAAACAACTTCAAAATGCATTAACTCAACGAGGCATTACGATTAAAGAATTAAAAGAGAAACATAATGTTAACTCAATTCCTCACGAAATTCCAAAATTTGAATTTAATAAAGATTATAGAAAAGTAATTGAATTGCTATTGGAATCTAATTATTTTGATCAAGAGAGAAGAACGATGACCCAAGAAGAAATTGCAAAAAAAGCTAAACTCTCAGTAGGCAAAACCAATAAAATCATTCGGAATTTACAAAAAGAAGGTTTTAACACAATGTTGAGTTTCTATCCAGATATGTCTAAATTTGAATCAAAAATGAAGGAATTAATTAAAAAAGACAAACAACAACTTAATTCAATGAAAGTTACATCTTAAACTAAATAACATCCACATATTCTATTTGTGATAATGTCGACTCTTCTAATTCAAATATTTTTCATCTTTTTTAATTTGTATCTGGAATTTAGAATTTTGTGCCTAAAAATCCACCAAATTCCTTTTAATTCTACTAATCTTGATAGATTCAAGATTAAAGAAAAAGCATTTGTCAACCGCTCACATGTTATTAAGTTTGCCATAACAAAATTATCTGAAGAAAAAATCGATTGGAAAACTTAGTTTAGGTAGTTTTTAAAAAAGCAATTCAGAATTAGCCCTTATTTTTAGTATGGTTTGCTATTACTTTATTGAGAGTCTTTACTGTTTGATTAACAATCTTTACATCATCTAACATCTCATTGTAGTCTTTCTCTGTTTGGTTATAAGTTCTAACAATATTCAATAATGGATTTACGTGGTTCAGATTTCCATCCATATCAGTCCTCTTTAGTTTTTCTATGGCATTATCAGCTAATTTGCTGAGTTCAATAACCTTGTTTTGTTTTCGTAATAATACATCCCTAAACTGTAATACAAGACCATGATCAACCATTCCTAAAACAAAATCATCTACAATATCTTCAGCGGTATCTATGTATCTATAATATTGTGCTTGGCCAATGTTTAGTTTCTTTTGAATTACTTCTCTAGGAGTATTCATAGACCATAAATTACAGAATTGTTTTAATTTACTAGAATCTATTCCCATAGAATCCATTCGTTTTGCTCTAGGCATATTCTTAATACCATCCTTAGATATTGTTGATCTTCTCATAATCTATTCTCAAAAATGATAAATTTTCTCTCGATCAGAGAATGATCATTTGGGCAAAAAGATGTTGTTGCTGTTGTCATGCTCATAAAGAATTATTTGTAAAGTATGTTTTAGGAATTCGTTTTACAAAGCCTGAGACATTTAGTTGTCCCAAACGAGAGTCTTTACACATGTCAATTTCATCCTCAGGAATATTACAATAATAAAGAATTGTTTTTCGATAATCTAGAATAGTACGTCGATCTATATTTCCCAAAGCATTGTTTAAAACTTGAGACAATACCGAGGCATCTAGTTTTGGATATGAATAGATTTGAAGTAATTGATATGCAATATTTCCTAATTTTTTCATTACTCTTTTTTCGGCTTTTTTACCATTATGGATTAACTCATATCCTGTTTCTTCTTGCATTAATTTAGATAACCCAAAACTAACAACTTGGTCAAATTCATATTCTTCATTTTTGTTAATTTCTTCTTCATTATTATCATATTTTATTTTAAGAATTTCACTAAATTCTTTGTAATGAACTAATCTTATGTGTTTGACAGTTCTTAGTTCTTGTAATTGCGGAGATACAACAGCAGCAGCAACATTTACAGTTTCTTCCAAAAAATCACTTTCGCTCCTCATGTTTGCAGCTACAATGTACTTTAATTTCTAAACCTGTTTCTTCATCTATCACAATTTGATCATCTTGATGTTGATTACAATTTCCAATACTGCATTCAGGGCATATCAAGTCATCAATTATTAAATAATGCATAAGACTCATAACAAAAAATACTATTTAAAATTCGAAAAATCACAAATAATGGAAAATATTATGCCTAATTTTTGTAAAATATAGCTAATTGTAGCCACATAACTTTTTAGAAAATTAACTTTATGAATAAAATTTCATTATTTTTTGTTTAACTGCCAACCTTCATTTCTTAATTTTGAAAGTTCTCTCTGAACAGCTTTCTCAATAAAACCAGGTATTTCTTTCTCAAGTTCAGATTTTTCCTTAAGTGCTGTATCCAACAGTATTTGTTTTCTCTGAGAATCATCAATGGTTAATTCAAGAATGGCTTTTTTGTATTCCTTAAACAATTTAGATTCAGATGCATCAACATAGGTTTCATCAAGAGGAATGGTTGGAGTAGAATGTCCAAACATCTTTTCTGCAAGAATTATCTTAATACCATCAGTTGTTTTTACAATCGTATTCCATCTTTTCCTAAACCCATGATCAAGCTGTACATCTCTTCTGGTTCCATCTCTACCAAATCTTAGTCCTGCACGTCTGAGAACCCTATCAATAATGGCCTGAATACTTACTTTTTTGAGAGGTTTTGCCTTTGCCATACCAAATGCGTAAACTTGTCTGAACAGAGGAGATTCTGGATTGATGTTTTCTCCATCTTGAGTTCGTTTGGTAAGATACTCATCAAGTACTTGTGACGCTTCAGGAGTCAAAAAAGTGATGTATTCTTCACGTTCGCCAGGATAAACAGTCACAGCTTTGCATCCATCAGATATGCTTCTCACATGTTTTATTTTCAAATCAGGTAATGCTCCAATCCTTATGCCAGATGCTGCAATAAAGTGGATTAGAGCCTTGTTGCGAATTTCTGTTGTCGCTTCAAGCATTTTTTTTACTTGTTCTGTGGAATAAGCTCGAGAACCAGATTTTTTCTTTAGTGGAGGCAGTAATCGGTTTATTTTCTTCCAGTTTATAGAAATGTCATTTGTATCACAGAATAGCTCAAGTGCAGAAATAGGTGTCTTGATAGTACTTCTTGCTTTATTCTGTTTTTTCTTTTCCATGACATAATCTTCGATCATCTGCTGGAGCATTTTGGGGTCCATTCTTACCAAGCTGTCATAATCACGTAGTTTGAAGTAAGAGAGAAACTTGTCAAGCGAATACTGGTATACCCTAAGGGTTTCCTTGCTATTGATACTATTTTGGAAAAGTAACAGGGATCTTTGCATGGTTTTACTATATCCTCCAAGTAATTAATCTACGATCCACACACATTAATTGCAGGTTTGATCTACTATTGACTAGTTGCTAAATCTAGGAATTTTAATTTCAGGACGTGGGAGCAACATGGAATCCATTCTAAAAGCAATTAAACGTAAAAAAATCCCAATTAATCCAGCTATCATCATATCAAACAAACCTGATGCAAAAGGTTTGAAAATTGCACAAAAAATGGGCATAAAAACAGAAGTAATTGAAAGTAAAAATTTCAAAGGTAGTAGATTAGATTATGATAAAAAAATCATATCAACTCTAGAAAAACATGGGGTTACACCAAAAAATGGGTTGATTTGTTTAGCTGGATTTATGAGAATAATTAGTCCTGAGTTTGTTAAAAAATATAAAAATAGAATAATCAACATCCACCCAGCTTTACTTCCAGCTTTTCCAGGATTGGATGCTCAAAAACAGGCAATTGATAATGGTGCAAAATATTCAGGATGTACGGTACATTTTGTTGATTCGGGGGTAGATACAGGACCAATAATTTTACAACTAGTAGTCAAAGTAAAAAACAACGATACAGAAAAAACATTATCAAAGAGGATTTTAGCAAAAGAGCATAAAGCATACCCTGAAGCTGTAAGGTTATTTGCTGAGAATAGGATAAAAATTGTAGGTAGAAAAACTATAATTTCCTAAGAATCCAATCCACTAAAAAAATACAATACAACTAATTCTTTTGAATTGCCATGGAAAAAGTGAGGAATTTTTTTCTCTACAAAATACATTTTATTTTCAGAAATCTCATAGTCTTTGTTTTTTATTTTTAAAAAACCGTTACCTTTGATTACAAAATATACTTCATCACTATCGTGTGGTTCTTGAGTGTCTTCTTCTCCAGGTTGCAATACTAGTACACCTGTAGCTAAATTTTCTTTATTAATAAAAGTATGAAAGTAGTTATCACTTTTTTTTATTTTTTCAATGTATTTGTTTACGTCAAAAACCAGGTTCATTTTATTGTGAGACTACAGTATAAAATTTAGGTTCAGGTAATTTTTCCATAAAGGATGCAGCCATGGAATGAAGTTTTTCATGTTCAGAACTTTGATGCATTTTACTGAATTTTTCAAGATTTTCAAATTCAACTAATATCCTATGTTTACCATCTTTCGTTTCTAAAAGGCGTCTATTTACAAAACCATCAAATTTTGAAACTATTTTATTTGATTCTGAAAACCAATTTTTAAAGCCATCAAGAGATTCAGATTTTATTTGAACGTCAGATATTACTACAAACATAAAATAACTTCAATTTAGTTCCATAATTTCCTTTCTAAGATTTTCAATTGTAGATTAAGTTATTTCAAGGATTAAATATCTACAAGTTAGAATTAATCTTAATGACGGGCATAAAAATAGATGGTAAAGAAATTGCTCAGTCAGTAAAAGATAGAGTTAGAAAAGCTGTTGAAGAATTAAAAAATCAAGGGATCAATCCATGTTTGGCAACTATTCTAGTTGGAGATAATCCAGCATCTGCTACTTATGTCAAAAACAAGCACAAAGCATGTGAAGAAGTTGGAATTATCACCAAAGATTTCAAGTTTGCTTCAGAAATTAGCCAATTAGAATTAAATAAAAAAATTGATGAGCTAAATAACGATAAAACAGTTCACGGAATTTTAGTACAACTACCATTACCCAGTCAATTAGATGAATTTTTTACAACATCAAGAATTTCACCTCTAAAAGATGTGGATGGTCTAACACCACATAATGCAGGGTTACTAGCAATGAAAAAAGCTGCACTTGTGGCATGTACACCATTAGGAGTAATGGAAATGTTTGATTATTACAAGATAGATTTGGATGGAAAAAATGTAGTTTTAATTAATCGAAGTAATTTAGTTGGAAAACCGCTATATCATTTACTTTTAGCAAGAAATGCAACTGTGATTACATGTCACTCTAAAACAAAGAATATCAAAGAATTATGTCAACATGCAGATATTATAATTACAGCTGTTGGAGATAGAAACAAGTTCACATTAACATCAGATATGATAAAAAAAGATGCAATAGTAATCGATGTTGCAATATCAAGATACAACGAAAAATTAGTTGGAGATGCAGATTATGAACAAATTATTCAAAAAGCATCATATGCAACGCCTGTTCCAGGAGGGGTAGGACCTATGACAGTCGCAATGTTATTGAAAAATACAATAACAGCTGCATCATTAAGTAGTCAAATTGAAAGATAATTCAGAAAAAACATCATTAAGAAAATTTCTTCTTGATAAAAGAGACGGTACTTCATTTGATTTAATGAAAATCATAAGCAAAGCAATACAAAAAAGACTAAAAAAGATTGATTCGTTTAGAAATGCAAAAAAAATAGGGATGTATTATCCCATCGGAAGTGAAATAATGACACAAGATATCATCCAAGAAGCACTAAGTGAAGGAAAAGAAGTATTTTTGCCCAAAGTAGTTGGAAAAAATATAGAATTTAGAAAGATTGAGAGTGTTAGCAATCTAGAAAATGGGGCTTTTGACATAATGGAACCTCGTAATGAATGCCCAATGGATAACAATCTAGATATCATATTGGTTCCAACAGTAGGAATTTCACAAAAGGGAGTAAGATTGGGGTACGGTCACGGATTTTATGATAGATTTTTAGCTGAAAATAAAGTTGAAACAATTTCGATAACAATGGAAAAACAAATAGTAAAAAACATACCAGCTTCAGAGCACGATATAACAATTAATTGGATTGTTACTGAAGATAGAATAATCGATACATCAAAGATACGATAGACCTTTTTTACCAATATCCATTCTGCAAAATTTGCTTGGCCAAGTGATTTTATCTACTGCAGCATATGCATTTGAAATTGCAGAAGATAATGTATCACCAAGTGCAGTAACTCCTAATACTCTACCACCATTTGATAGAATTTTTCCATTTTGCTTTTTTGTTCCAGCATGAAAAACAATAGCATTTTTTGGAATCAAATCAAATCCAGTTATTTCTTCACCTAATAGATAAGATTCAGGATATCCCTGAGATGCCAAAACAATACAAACAGCTGATTGATTTTTCCATTTTGGTGCAGGCATAGAAGATAATGTACCATCTACACTTGCAACAAAATAATCATACAAGTCAAAATCCATCCTCATCATAATGGGTTGACATTCTGGGTCACCCATACGTGCATTAAATTCTAAAACATATGGTTCATTGTTTCGAATCATTACTCCGGCATAAAGGAATCCTTTGAAAATAATTCCCTCATTTTTCATTGATTGAATTGTTTTATTGATGATTTTTTTTTGGATCTTTTCAGCAAAGACATCATTAATGACAGGAGTTGGAGAATATGCACCCATACCTCCGGTATTAGGGCCTTTATCATCATCAAAAATTCTTTTGTGATCTTGGCTTGACGCCATAGGTATTGCAGTTACTCCATCACATAATGCAATGTAAGAAGCTTCAATTCCATCAATTCTCTCTTCCACAATAATTCTATTACCAGCATCACCAAATGCCTTTTTTACCAATATGGAGTTAATTGCTGCGATTGCTTCATCAGAGCTATTACAAACTATTACTCCTTTTCCAGAAGCAAGGCCATCAGCTTTGACTACAACATTATAATCAAGAGATTTTACATATTCTTCTGCTTTTTTTGGATCATCAAAGATTTCAAATTTTGCTGTTTGAATTCCATTTCTTTTCATGAAATTTTTTGCCCAGATTTTACTAGATTCTAATTGTGCTGCATTTTTAGAGGGTCCAAAAATTTTCAGATTCATTTGACTAAATTTATCAACAATTCCTGCTGCGAGTGGAATCTCAGGACCAACTACAGTAAAACAATTATTCTTTTTTGCAAAGTCTGCAAGGGAATCAAGGTCATCAACATTAATTGAAACATTATTTTCAGTTCCACCATTTCCAGGTGCAGTAAATACAGTATCAATCTTTGGACTTTGTGATAATTTCCAAGATAGTGCATGTTCTCGTCCACCCGAACCAATGACTAAAACATTAACCAACAAAAATTATCTTTCACTCAATTATATAATCCAAGTTATCAAAATGTAAAAATCATATTTTTAGATAATTTAGCATTTTAGTTATTTTACCCATTGGATGCGAATCAGCGTGAAACTAACTAGTACAAGAATGGAATAAAGAATGAGAAAATCAATTTAGCTTTATAATGCCACACCTATATCAGAATTCAAGATGGAACTTTCATCAAAATTTGATGCAAAATCAATCGAGTCAGAAATTAAAGCATATGTCAAATCAATTAACATTGAAAGATTAATCTTTGAATCAGACAAGCCTGAAAAGATTATGTTTATTGAAGGCCCTCCAACTATGAACGGAATTCCACACGCAGGACATCTTAGAGGGCGGGTAATCAAAGATCTTTGGTACAGATTCAATACCTTGAAAGGAAAAAAAATTGTATTTAATGGTGGTTGGGATACACAAGGACTTCCTGTGGAATTACAGGCAGAAAAAGAACTTGGAGTAACTGGAGGTAAATCAGAAGTTATTGAAAAAATAGGAATCGAAAAACTAGTTGAAGAGTGTAAGAGGATTGTAAAAAAATTCAATACGAAATGGGTAGAAGTAGATGAATTACTTGGAATGTCATTTAATCACAACAAAGCATATTGGACTTATCGAGATGAATTTATTGAAAGAGAGTGGCAGATACTAAAAAAAGCACATGAAAATAAAATATTAGAAGAAGATTTCACAGTAATTGCTTATTGCCCTAGCTGTCAAACATCACTTAGTCATGCAGAAGTCAATCAAGGATATGAAGAAGTCAAGGATCCATCATTATACTACAAAGTTAAACTCAGAGATGAAGACACATACCTAATTGTTTGGACTACAATGCCTTTCACATTAGTTACAGATGCAATGGTGGGATTGAATCCAGACGAAGATTATGCGTGTGTCAAAGTAGAAAACGAAAAATGGATCATAGGAAAAACAAGACTCGAAGAATTTTTCAAAGAAGTAAACATTGAAGGATATGAAATTGTAAATACCATAAAAGGTTCAGAGTTTGAAGGAAAAAAATACATTCATCCACTTTTAGATTTAATTCCAGGATTAGATGAATGTGCAAAAGAAAATAATTTCCACGTAGCAGTATCAGAAGAATTTGTAGATGCCACAACAGGTAGCGGGTTGGTTCATTTATCCCCTGCAAACGGTGAGGAAGATATCAAAATTGCAAATAAAAGAAAAGTCAAAGTGTTCAGCCCAATAAATGATCAGGTAAAGTTCACTAATTTAGCTGGAAAGTATGAAGGTATGTTTGTCAGAGATGCTGACAGAATAATTGTAGACGATCTGAAGGAGCGAAATGCATTAGTAAAGATAGGGAAAATTAAGCACAAATACCCGCTGTGTTGGAGATCTCATCACCCAATTGTATGGCTAGCACGAAAAGGATGGTTTTACAAACTAGATAGATTAGATGATAAAGCAATCAATGCAGCAGAAAGCGTAGAGTACTTTTTCGAACAACCAAAAAACAGATTTTTAGGAATTATCAAAGAAAGGCACCCATGGTGTATATCGCGAGAAAGAATTTGGGGATGTCCATTACCAGTTTGGATATGCAATGATTGTAAAAAACAAAATTGGTTTTTTACAAGAAAAGATATTGTTGAATCAGCTGCAAAATTACCAGATGGTCCAAATTTTGAATTACATCGTCCTTGGATTGATAACATCATTATAAAATGCAAACATTGTAGCAGTACAAATACAAAAAGAGAAGAATATGTACTGGACACATGGCATAACAGCGGTTCAGCTCCATATTCATCATTAACAGATGAAGAATATTCAAAAAGTATTCCAGCTCCATTTTTCACCGAAGGTATTGATCAAACTAGAGGATGGGCATATACCCTATTGATAGAAAATGTGATTCTAAATAATGGGCCAATTCCACCATTCAAGTCATTTTTGTTCCAGGGGCATGTACTTGACGAAAAAGGTGGTAAGATGAGTAAAAGTTTAGGAAATGTAATTGATGGTGAAGAACTACTAAAAAAATATCCAACTGATTTGATCAGATTTTATTTTATTTGGAAGGCAAGTCCGATAGAACCACTTAGCTTTAGCACTGATGAATTAATGTCAAGACCATATCAGGTAATAAACACGCTATTTAATTTACATCTGTATTTTAAACAAAATAGCGAGTATGATGAATTTGATGAAACAAAAACCATTTCATGGGCAAAAGAAAATGGATTGTTAACATCGCCAGATATTTGGCTTGTATCTAAATTACAAAAATTAATTAAAAAAATCACTGAACGTAACGAATCTTGCAAGTTCCACGAAGCTGCAAAATCTATTGATGATTTTATTATAAACAATCTAAGTCAAATTTACATCCCAATTACTAGAAGCGAGTTATGGGATGATGATGAGTCAAAAAAGAACAGAAGACTGGCAATTTATGCAGTACTAAGCGATGTTCTCAGAACATTAGATATTTTGATTCATCCGCTTTGTCCATTTACTAGCGAATATCTCTATCAAACAGTATTTGACGGAAAAAAGAGCATATTGCTTGACAAATGGCCACAATACCAAGAGACACTAGTAAATGAAGAGATTGAAGAATCATTTGACATCATGAAAGATGTTGTTTCAATTTCATCAGCTGCAAGAATGAAAGGAAAATTAAAACGAAGATGGCCACTCGCTGAAGCATTAATTTGTGTAACTAAAGGTCAAAAGAAAAAACTAGAATTACTTTCCAATTTACTAATGTCACAGCTAAATGTAGAGAAATGTACAATTTATGAGACAGAAAAAGAATTAGGATTAAACCAAATATTAGAATTAAAACGACTAAACTTACCGCTGATATCAGTAGTTGAATTAGAACGAAAAAAAATTGGTCCAAAAGCAAAACAACATATGGGAAAACTGATCAACGTGTTTTCTGAAACTAACAAAGAAGAGATCATAGCATCACTTCAAAAACAAGAACATTATGATTATGAAATTGACGGAGAAAAAATTTCATTAGACAAAGATGATTTTGTAATTGATTTTGATGCAAAAGAAGAATTTGCAGTTTCAAAAAGAGACAACTACATTGTATTCATATCAACTTCAAGAAATAAAGAGATGATGGCAAGAGGATTAGTAAAAGACATTGCAAGACGATTGCAGACTCTAAGAAAAGAGAGAGGGTATAATCCAACAGACATTCTAAATGTTGCATCAATACTTGATTTAGATGAAGAGTCATTGGAGATGATTAAAGAAAAATCAGAAGATTTGGCATTTTTAGTCAGAGTCAAAAAAGTAGATTTTGTAGAATCATGCAAGGAATACAAAGACGATGATATTGATGGTCAAAAAATAAGAATTTCAGTAGAATAAGTCAGTCAAACCCTCGTTTATCTAAAATCATTTTTTGAAAAATGCAATATTTTTATTAGAACACCTAACTTGACAAGCAGATATGTCCGATTCAAAAATCCCAGTTGTTGGAATCAATGTTCTAAAACAAAATGGCTTGGACGTAGAGGAACTAAAAAAACTATTGATTCAAAATGCATCAGTAGAATTTACTGCCTACTACTACTTTACCAATTTGAGGGCACATTGTACAGGCTTGGAGGGCGAAGGGCTCAAGGGAATTATCGAAGATGCAAGATTAGAAGATCTTAGCCACTTTGAAGCATGCCTTGAGAGAATTTACCAGTTAGGAGGCTCACTTCCAAATGACGCTACACAGTTCATCAAAATGTCAGGGTGTGAGTTCTTACAGCTTCCAGCAAATCCAACAGATCACAAGGCAATACTAGAAAAATGTCTCAAAGCCGAACAAGGAGCAATTGTAAATTGGGACAAGGTATGTAAAATGACTTTTGGAAAAGATCCTACAACATACGACATTGCAAAAGATATTTTGGCAGAAGAGATCGAACATGAGTCTTGGTTCCTAGAATTAATCTACGGAAGACCATCAGGACACATGAGAAGAAAATATTCTGGAGAAAGACCACATACCAGAAAACATTCTAGAGCACTTGATATGGCATAATAGCCAAATCACACTCTTTTCTTTTAATTAAAAATGAACCAACTGGTTAGCTTTTAGTTAAACCTGTATGATAAATAGAAAAAACGCATAGTAATTGTATGGTAAAACAGATTAGTCTTGATGCTTGGCAAATTCAACATTTAACAGATCTTTTAAAAAAAGGCTCAGATATTGTTGCAAAGACCAACAAACCAATTGTACTGTACAGACAAACACTAGAAGAAGAAGAAGATTCGTATGAAGAAATTGTATGCACCATCACCAAAGATTATGTCATTGAACAATTAGTCACATCAGGAGGAGTGATAGTTCCAAGTTTTCATCAACAATATGTTTTTACAATTGAAGAATTTCCTCAAGAGCTATTGAGAAAAAGTCGTGATCGATTTTTACAGATAATTGATTTTCTAGAAGAGCAGCTAAATTAGCCTCATAATTAATAAAGATCGTAAAATTGTTGGCTTTTGTATGCGTCTATTAGAGTTTCAAGCAAAAGAGTTGTTCAGAAACTATGGAATTAATCTCCTTCCAAGCAAAGCATCTACAACTATAGAGGAAGGCAGGAAGCACGCAAAAGAATTAGGATATCCGTTTGTAATTAAAATTCAAGTTCCCGTAGGAGGTAGAGGAAAAGCTGGAGGCATTCAAAAATGTCAAAATGATGACGAATTTGAGTTAAAATATCCACAAGTTTTAGGCTTGACGATTAAAGGAGAAAAGGCAAGAGCAATTTTACTTGAAAAGATGGCAGATATCAAAAAAGAGTTGTACCTGTCATTATTTTTGAATCGATCAAAAAGATGCTATACAATTATTGCATCACCTGAAGGAGGAGTTGAAATTGAATCAGTTAAAAATCAGATTATTAAAGAAGTTGGCCTAGGTGAAGTTTCAGATCAAGTAGCAAGAGAAGTTGCAAAAGAGATGAAACTAGAAGGTAAAGCTGCAGATGACTTTGTAGACATATTACAAAAGTTAGCAAAACTTACAGTTGAAAAAGAAGCCGAGCTTGCAGAGATAAATCCGCTAGCAATTATGCAAGACGGTTCATTGATGGCACTTGATGGAAAATTTGTAACAGATGACAACAGCAACTTTAGACATGATGAATTACAAAAGTATCAAGAAAAAACAGAGATTGAAGAGAGAGCAGAAAAAAGTGGATTTTCACTTGTAGAATTAGATGGAGATATTGCAGTTGTTGGAAACGGGGCAGGACTAGTAATGTCTACACTGGATATGTTATCTGATAACGGAGGCAAGCCAGCATGTTTCTTGGATGTGGGAGGTGGTGCAACAACTGATTCAGTTTATGAAGCGCTAACTTTGATTAGCAAAATGCATAGAGTCAAAGGAATTTTAGTTAATCTTTATGGTGGAATTGTAAAAACTACAGTAGTTGCAGAAGCATTTCTAAAAGCATATGATGATAAATTGATCAACTTACCAGTGTTTGCAAGACTAAAAGGTACAGAATCAGACAAAGCAAAAGAAATGTTGAAAAATTCTAGAACAAAAATTTTTGATTCAGTAGAAGAGGCAATTAATGCAGCCGTCATGGGGATTAAAAGATGACAGATATTTTCAAGATACTAAAAGGAACTCCTGAAGATTCAGATTACAAGAAAAAAGGAGTAATTGTTCAAGGCATCACTGGAGCATATGGTTCACTTCATGCAAAAAACATGATAACTTATGGAACTAACATTGTTGCAGGAGTAACTCCAGGAAAAGGAGGTCAGAAATTTGAAGACAAGGTTCCAATTTACAATACAGTTAAAGAAGCAGTTGATGCAAGTGGTGCAAAAATTTCAATTATTTTCGTTCCAGCAAAATTCTTTTTGGGAGCTGCAAAAGAGGCACTTGAAGCCGGAATTAAACTACTAGTTGCAATTCCAGAACATGTTCCAGTTAGAGATACAATGGAAGTATTAGATTTAGCAAACAAAAAAGGTGCGGTGATTATCGGACCCAATACTCCAGGAATAATGATTCCCGAATTAATAAAAATTGGAATCATGCCAGCAACTCCATTTAAGGCAGGAAAGATTGCCGTGTTATCAAAAAGCGGAACATTACTTTATGAAATTTCAGATGCACTTACAAGTGCAGGATTTGGACAGTCAATAACAATAGGAATTGGAGGAGACCCAATTAACGGAACTAGAATGATCGATGCATTTGACATGGTAAAAGACATTCCAGATTTAGAAGGATTAGTAGTAGTTGGAGAAATAGGAGGAGATTCTGAAGAAATTTTGGCTCAACGAATTATAGATATCGGATTTAAAAAACCAACTGTAGCATATATTGCAGGAAGAGCAGCTCCTAAAGAAAAGAGAATGGGGCATGCAGGAGCCATAGTGATGGGAACGTATGGTTCTGCAGAATCAAAGGTATCAATGTTTAACAAGGCAAACATTCCAGTGGCAAAAAGACCGTCTCAGGTGCCAGTACTATTAGCAGGAAAAATGCAACAATCCGATTAGAATAAAAGAGAGAGATTAAGGAGAAAATTATATGCCCATAACAGACCCAGAGAAAAAACGTATTGCACAAGCTGCACGTTTGGTGATGAAGATTTGCTTTAACTGTGGCTGTAGAAATGACATCAATGCTACTAGATGCAGAAAATGTAGAAATCCGTACTTGAGACTAAAGAACAGAAATCTCGGCGTCAAAAAGTAGCGTTAGAAATTCATCAATCTTTGTCTATATTCAATAATTGCTGATCGTATCTTGTATTGATATTCAGAGATAAATGGTCTAACAGCATTTTCATTTTCTAATTCCTCAAGTGATAGTTGCAAGTCATCAGGTAGTTGGTCATTCATTTGATAGAGTACTTTGGCAGCTTCTGTGTATTGTCCCAAATTAGCAGCATACTCAAATGCTAGTTGCATTCTCTCAATAAGCGCATCAAATTCATGTAAAGACATGTTTGACTCTTGGAATTTTACTAGAAAAGGTAAAGGTTATCATAATATACAAAACCTAAAGGCAAAAAAGACGCTTGTCTTGTAATTTCATTGGACCGGTTGTCTAGTGGTTAGGATGACGCACTCACACTGCGTATGGAGAAATCCCGCAAAGGTCGAGGGTTCAAATCCCTCCCGGTCCATCTCTCTAGCCTCCTTTTTTAAGTTCCAAAACCACAAAGACAAAGGGTAATCTTAATTCAAAATGCAAGTCCCAAAAATGAGAATTAATGATCGCATTTATTAGAGTACCAAAAAACGTGATCGCAGTGGAATCTATCTGCATGCACTGTGGAAACTCTTGTGAGGATAATGATAAATTCTGTTCTCAAAATTGTAGGGATTCACACATCATTGAGATCACAGTAAGAATCAATGAAGCGACTCAAAATGATAAGAGTCATACTAAAAAAATCAGCGAAGACAATTAAAACTAAAATCAATATCTACGTTTTCTGTAAGATATTTCATCTTCATCCTTTTTCATTAATACTTTTTTTCTTTTTACTGCCTCTTCAACCTCAGCAAGAAGTGTCTCTTTTTCTTCTTTAAGTAATTGTTCTATCTTTTCTTTATCTTCCATATCTCATTTTTCCCCAAAATTACTTGTTTATGAATCAAGCATCTAACGCATTTTTTCGTCAATTGGATTTGGCTTTCCATGTCCCGAGAGGTAGATTTTGTCGACACTGTTAATTCTTAGGTAGATTTGGCATTTTTTTATGAAATAACTAAACAACCGAAAAACAACCTCATTTAGCCACTGAAAGTAAACAAAGAGAAAAAATATCAATAGCCCATATCGTTTACACAGAATCTGAAAAAATCATATTAATGTAATATTTTATTACATATTTTTTATGAAATTCCCAAAACTTGGAAATTCTAGTTAGACTTAACTAATATAGAAGAAAGTGACAAGTAATGAAATTAGTTTGTATGCATTGTGGAAATTCCTTTGAAGGAGACAATACCAAATTCTGCTCTCAGAGTTGTAGAGATTCATACATAATGGATATCGAAAAAAGAGTTAAGGAATCAGTAAAAAACGATTCTAGCCACACTAAAGAATTAAGTCGTGATTTTTAATACTAACACAGACAATTTGAACAAATTAACCATGCAGAGAACAATCAGAAATTTTTGCTTCAGCATAGACCCATATACTATGGCAAATGATCTTCATTACAGATGTTTATTTAGACATCCTTGATTGTTCTCTAATTTTTGATAGAAATACGTCAGTCATTTGCAATAATCGATTCATTTCAGAATCACCTATAGTCATCGTAGTCCTCCATTATTTGTTCTCTTATCTTCATGAGAACATGTTTTGTCATTTTTAGCAAATAGTTGATTTCAGAATCATCAAGATTATCACGTCCTTGTTCATAGGAACTTTTTGAAATATTGCCAACTTCCTGCTCTAAACTAGATAGGGTCAAGACTGTACGAATCAATATAACATCTCTCCTTTTTCCCAAGATAAATCAAATAACGAACTCATCATGTCTACTATAGTTTCAGATTCATTATCAAAAAGAGTCAGTTCTAAATTCATCTAGATTATGATTATCAGTATTAGATATAGGTCAAATGGAAATTTTTTACGCATATGGGATCCAATTTGGAAAATATCATCAAATCAGCATACTGTAAAAACATCATCATTATTTGCAGATATTATTTTTTATTATCCACACAGGTTGTTAATTTTGCAAAAACATTAGTATTATAACCAAGAAATTCCATTTATCAGGACATGATAAAAATAAGCATCATGCATTTTGTGTTAATATTATTAGTAGCAACATGGTTTGGATATACATCAAATGCTACTGCCACAGATACATCTGAAGATATAACAATCACACAAATTAATGATGAAATCAGTCTCCAAAAGACAATTTCAACAATGCGTATACCTGAAGATAAATCACTCTCATGGGGAAAAGTAAAGGAGGATGCTTCTGATTATGTTGAGAGGTATCCAGTAATAATTCAATTTTTCAAAGGAGATGAACCAGTACATGTAGCTCAGGTTAAAGTCAAGGGAGATGGTTCCTACGAGTACAAATTCAAAATAAGAAATACTGATCAAAACACTGGTGAAATAGTAGATATTTTCGAAGGAGAGTACACTGTAAAAATATTCAAGGTCATTCACACCAAATCACAAATTTAGAAAGTCATAGAATTCATATACAGTTCAAAATATTTTAAGAACTAGAATATGAGTAAAAATTTTTGGCATGATATAGAATCAGGAGTAGACATTCCAGAGATTGTTAACGTAATAGTAGAGATTCCAAAGGGATCCATGAACAAATATGAATATGATAAAAAACACAACATGATAAAACTAGACCGAGTATTATTTTCACCATTTCATTATCCAGGAGATTATGGTTTGATTCCTCAGACACTTTCAGAAGATGGGGATCCACTTGACGCTCTTGTATTGGTAACAAATCCAACATATCCAGGAATTCTAATTGAGGCAAGACCGATTGGATTGTTACAAATGAAAGATGATGGAAATCCAGATGACAAAATTATCTGTGTTTCAACAAATGATCCAAGATATCTTCATACAGTAGACATTACAGATGTGGAAGACCATTTCCGCTCAGAGATTGGGCATTTTTTCCAGGTCTACAAAGATTTGGAAGGAAAAAAAGTTGAGATATTAGGTTGGAAAGGAGCTATAGAAGCAAAAGAGATCATCGTAGAATCAATCAAAAGATACAAAGAGACTTTGAAAAAATATTAAAAATTAAGATATGCGTATTTGTTTTAACAAATACTGTATTTTAATGACTATTCGTCATCTAGAATTATCCAAGATAATCCCATTATAGATTCCCAAGCAGGTGGGGTATCAGTATGATTTGTCATACAATACAATTACAAAATTTACTTAAAACACTCGCGTATGAATCATACATAGAAATTATCAGCACGCCCTAAATACTAATTTTGAAAATCAATACTAATTGGAACTCTCACCAAGTACCGAATCGGTTTTGGTCTTAAGTTCCAGTTAAAAATTTCTTTGAATATTATAATTTTTAGGCATACAGCATGCATTTTTTAATAGATGTAAAATATGATTATCGTATGTCAGAGTACAAATTGGAGAGATGGGATCTTTCAGAACTTACAAAGGACCCAAAGAGCCCAGAATTTCAAAAACAAATTAAAGAATTAGAGGAAATGGCAAAGAGATTTGAAAAAATAAAATTAAAACTAGACCCCAAAATGTCATCAAAAAAATTTATCGGCATACTACATGAAGTAGAAGATATTTCTGAAAAAATGAGCAAAATTGGAGGATATGCGTCATTACAATACTCTGCAGATACACAATCAGATGAAGCGACCTCACTAATTACTAGAATGTCAAAATTAGGTTCAGAAATTTCAAATAAAATTTTGTTTTTTGATTTATGGTGGAAAACTCAAGTTGATGATAAAAATGCAAAAAGACTGATTAAAGATTCAGGTGAACTTTCAGAATATCTCAATCATAAAAGACTATTTGCAAAATATGCTTTATCGGAACCAGAAGAAAAGATCATCAATACTTTAGACGTTACAGGAATTTCTGCCCTTGTCAAACTGTATGATAAGATGACTAGCGCATATGTATACAAAATGAAAGTTGGTGGAAAAACAAAAAAGATGACACGTGAAGAGATTACAAATTACATTAGAAGTACAAATGCAAAAGTCAGAGAGACAGCATACAAGACAATTTTAACAAAATATACTGAAAACAAGGGAGTAAATGGAGAGATATATCAGAACATTGTTTTGAATTGGAAAGATGAAGGAATCGAAATTCGAGGGTACAAGTCGCCAATCTCTATGAGAAATATTGGAAACGATGTAGATGATAAAACCATAGAGTCACTTCTAACGGTATGTAGAAAAAATTCTCCGGTATTTCAAAAATTCTTTTTACAAAAAGCAAAAATGCTAAAAATGAAAAAATTACGCAGGTATGATCTGTATGCTCCTGTAGCAACCCACATGAAAGAGAAAAATTATCAATATGATAAATCAGTAAAGATTGTTTTAGAGTCACTTGGAAGATTTAGCCCCAAATTAGAAGGATTTGCAAGAAAAGTCTTTGATGAAAAACATGTGGATTCATCTATAAGACCTGGAAAAAGAGACGGTGCATTTTGCAGCACATTAACTCCAAAGATCACACCATATGTTCTAGTTAATTTTACTGGAAAAACCAGAGATGTTTTCACACTAGCTCACGAATTAGGCCATGCCGTTCACAGTCAAGCAGCACAAGACAGATCAATTCTTGTTCAAGATGCTCCGTTACCTCTAGCTGAAACCGCATCCACGTTTTCGGAATTATTACTATATGATAATTTATCAAATAAAGTAACAAACGATGAGAAAAAAATAATGCTAGCTGAAAAAATTGATGATCTTTATGCGACAATTATGCGTCAAGCATTTTTTACTATTTTTGAAGTATCAACACATGAGCAAATTGGAAAAGGAACTATAGTGAATGAGATTTCAAAGACATATCTTCAAAATCTAAAAGAACAGTTTGGAAATTCAGTTGTCATTTCAGATGATTTTGCAATAGAATGGAGTTGTATACCTCATTTTTACCACACGCCATTTTATTGCTATGCATATTCATTTGGAAATTTACTTGCATTGGCATTATTTCAAAGATATAAAAAAGAAGGAAGTAGTTTCGTTCCATCATACATCGATATTCTTGCTGCAGGTGGCTCAAAGAAGCCAGAGAAGTTGTTGGCAGAGCATGGATTTGATATCAGATCAGAGAAATTTTGGCAAGACGGATTTGATTATGTCCAAAGCCAAGTAAAAGCACTTTCAGCATTAAACTAGATTTTTAATAATATGGGGCTGGCAGTCCAACGCATGGACTACCAGCTTGTTCCCCGAACGGTTTGAATTCGATGTCAAATTGAAGTTCAAAATTATCTGATTTAAATGTTTGAAACTATCCCCAGTCTATTTTTCTTGATTTTAGTTTTCGAATAGAGCCAGCCAAAATCCCAATGGTAATCCCAATATGATAAAGAAAATACAAAAAGACTTCAAAAGTACTAGGGGTGAGATCAGTGAATCTACTAAGACCGGTTAATAGTAAAATAAGTAAGCTAAAAAACAAAACAAAAATTTTGGTGGCACCATGGATAGGTGCAAATTTCATCAATACAAAAGTCATAACAGTTACAGATATGGCAAGAACTGCCAAGAATCCAACATTCAATCCAAATACAAGAAAAATCAGAGAGGTTATCTCTCCAGGATTATTTGCCTGAAAAATGCTAGAGATATCAATTTTTTCAGTGGATGCAAACCTAGGAACACTCAAGATGGCATTTGCAAGAAACAAGAAAAATAAAGAGACAGAGACAGTCTTCACATGATTTTGTAGACGTGGAAATCGCAAGAGAATTGCTTTTCCCAAAATAATTCCTTGAAAAATCCCAATTCCAAATGCGCTTACTATTGCAACTACTGAAAATATAGGATTTTGAAAGATTTCAACTAAGTATGGAGCTAGAACCACATCTAAAAAATAATCTGAATTGCAATATTAGGTACCAGATAGAGAGTTTTAGTAAAATTAGCAAAAAAATTTCATCAAAGATAAAAGGCTTGATGAATAAAAAGAGAGTAAATTTAATAATTTCATTATAAAAAAGTCAAACATATGCAAAAGATCTGGTTTTTGTTTGGATTGATAGGAGTGTTGATTGGCATGACAGGTTATGCATATTCACAAGAAACTAGTCTTGCTACATTTCAAGAGACCGCACAGATAATTATCGATAAGAGCATATCTCAAAACGTTACAGCCTCAATTGCCTTACAAAGTACAAGCATTCAAGAGATACAAATCCCAGCAGAATTGGAGCAAAAAATTAGAGAAGATAGAAGGATTACAGCAATAGTTGTAACAAATGAGAATCATTGTATTTTAGGTGTTTTTGACGAGTCATGTATCATCATAAATGTTGCAAGAGATCCAGAAGATAAAGGCATTTTAGCAATACAAAATACTACAAAAAGAGTCGCATCATTATTTATCGATGATGTGAATCAGGCATTAGATACAGAAGCAAAATTTCATTCAGTATTCATTCAAAGTGAAGATGAAACAAGCAAGGCTTTAGAAACATCAGGAACTATTTCAGGCAAAGGAACTGTATCTGCAGTGTATACGATGCCCATGGAAGACACTGCTTCAATGTATGAAAAGATCTCAGCATTACTTTTACCAAGAGAGATTAGAGACAGAGGAGGATTTTACGACATAGCAAAGAACCTATCAAAAGAAGAAAATGCAAAAATAACATTTTCTATAATACCAATAGAAAATAAATCATTATTACAATTAAAATTATCAGTAGATTATCCAAATACTGCTTCATCAATAAATGAAATTAGTCCATTAGAATTGTTGAAAACAAATGAATTGAAAAGATCAGAGTACTTTTCATCAGGATTTTATCCATTAAATTCAATATTACAAGTAGTAGTGCTATCACCAGAATCAACTAACGTATCAGATGTGAGAGGAAATATCATACCATCACAGTTAGTTGACGGTGAAAAAATCCCTACTGAAATTACAAAAGAAGGATGGATTTTTGATCCTGAACAAGGAAAGAGAATTCAGGGGAAATTTATTTTTGGGGAAAGAAAATCAATTGATAAAAATGAATTAATATTTTCATTAGGAGGTAGCCAGTTATCTACGCCTAAAATTGAAACATCATTTGACGAATCAATTGTAATTGTAATAATAATTTCAGTTATTGCAATTGGTGCTGCAATATATTATCTTAAAGGATATAGAAAGTAATTACACTAGTAAAACAGCAGCTGCAAAGACAGTAGTCCATTTTCCATCTTTATCGCCTTTTGTTGATTGAGTAACATTTTGTGTTTTGTAAATTTGACCAGAGATAGTCCATTGTTGTCTTTTTTCATCCCAACTTTTATCAATATCAAATGGAATTCCAAGTGAAGACGCAAGCATTTGTGCTGCAATATCTTCAGCATAATCACCTGACTGTTGTTCATTTTGTCCAAATGATTCGTATTCAGAAAGATATCCGTAACGATTAGTATCTTTAGGTCTGGCAATACCAACTGAAGCAGAACATAGTCTTTGTGGCTCATTTGTTTGATTTTTAGAATAAATTGTAAACAAGATTTGTCCAGGTTTAATTTGCTTAAGACCTTCATTTCTTGATATTAGTTTTGCATTTGGCGGGAATATACTAGAAATCAAAACCAGATTAGTGCCAGCAATTCCAGCATCTCTTAGAGCATATTCGAAACTTGTCAATCGGTCTTCATGAACACCTTTACCTTTTGTAAGAAATAATTTCTTTGCAACTAAATCTAGCAATTCTTTTTTGATGAAACAGTTTTATTATTTATACTTTGATTGAAAAATCTAAAAACAGGTTTTAAAAAATATCAATTGGTTGTAGCACCATCATATGTTTCAAGATGTTTTCTTAGTTACAAAATTGCTCTATAGAAATTTACCATATTTGTAAAAAAATGAGATGATTTTAAGGCATTATTGTACCTAAAGTGAATTGAAATAACAGAATAAAACACACCCATAAACAAGATTACCATTTAAAGGCATACCAGTTATTGATGAGTTAGATTTTTTACACAATATAAGAGCAGTATGAATTATGTTGGAGGATTTTTTTCAATCAGATACTTTTGTGATTGGATATTACATTTTAACTGTAGGGGCATCATTACTTCTCATCAAAGAGACTAGGAAAAGAATTACTGATCTTAAAATCGGAATCGGTTCAATAAAATATGCGCCAATTCCATTTGGGATTTTATTTGCATACATCGTTTTTGCTCATGATTTTGTTGAGACCATACCAATTCTAAATTGGAGTTGGTTAGGGTACAACATTGCGTTTGGTCCATTTGCAGATCAAGGGTTTTGGGGAATAGTACCGTTTATCCCATTGTTAGTGTACATGTTTATTCACATCAACTATGTTGAAGAATTGTATTTCAGAAAATCAAAGAAGATGGTAGTAGTTTGGGCATTGATCCATATTGCCATGGGAATTAAAGTACACATGGCACTGTTACTTTTGCCAATAGGATTTTTGTTCAAATATATTTATGATAAAAAGGGAATTAATCACTCGTTTGCAATGCACTTTGCAACAAACATTTTAGTCATTATCGCGCTTTTTCTTTCGTTTATTCTCTGATTGAGGTGTCTGATTAAGAAAAACCCAACCGAAAAATCCACCCAACGAGATATTGATGACACCCATAAATGTAATCAATAATGAAGTATTTGGTGGTGCAACTTTCAGACCCACAACAATACCAACAATACCAGTTACAAAAAACATCATCATTAAGACTTTGAGTCGTAAAGGATTGACGTATTTCATGGATAATTTATGGATTATTTGACACTATTATAATCTGATGTAATAGATCCATCAAATAATTTCAGAAGTTTTTTCATAACTCACGATACGTAGATCTTTGAAGATATTCGGTAACACTTTAAAGATCCGAAATTTTTATTGGATTTTGTGCCAATATAGCTCAGCCTGGTTAGAGCATCAGATTTGTAATCTGAGGGTCGTGGGTTCGGATCCCATTATTGGCTTTTTAATTTTTATAAAAATAACTTCAAAAGAGTAAAAGAAAAAACGACGTTAAGCGTATTTCAGCCTAATATCTTCCTCTATTTTCAGATCTTGGTTTTCTATGTTTTGGTAAACATTCTTTGCAGAATACATCTCTACCTTCTATTGGTTGAAAAGGTACTTGGGATTCTTTTCCGCAATCAGAACATGTACATGGGTACATTTTTCGGTCATCTACTGACATTGCTAGAGATACTTATGAGGGAATATAAGAACTGTTAGAAAGAAAAATAGGCAATACGAATAAGTACGTAACAATTGAAGCAAGCCTAAATGGATTCAGATGAATCAAATCACAGTGGGAAAAAAATAGTGAGTAAATCGGTTTTTAATATTTTAGTGGTCTCAATAATTGGAGTTGGTTTGATAGCTGCATTTTTTGCAGGTTCTTTTATTAGTTTAAAATCAGAGCAGGTAACAAAATCGGAATTAAACAATGCGATTGCAAGTATCGAAGCAAAGATTTCAAAAAATCAGATGCCAACACAGCCAAACATACAACCAATCAAGATAACTGCAGATGACGACCCAATCATTGGAAATCAAGATGCGCCGATTACCATAATAGAATTTTCGGATTTTCAGTGTCCATTTTGTGCTAGATTTCAAACTCAGACTCTTCCATTAATTTTAGAACAATACGTAGAAACAGGAAAAGTGAAATTTGTGTTTAGAGATTTCCCAATTCAATCCAGTCACCCTAATGCAATGCCAGCAGCTGCTGCATCAGAGTGCGCAGATGAACAAAACAAATTTTGGCAGTATCATGATAGGTTATTTGAAAACCAAGGAATTTGGAATAAAATGGATTTTACATCTGCAATTACAGTCTTTAAAGAATATGCAATAGAATTAGAGTTAAATCAAGAACAATTCAACGCTTGTCTAGATTCTGGCAAATATGTCAATGAGATCAACAATGATCTAACAGATGGAAGAAATTATGAGATTACGGGAACACCTGGATTTTTCATTGGAAATGAAAAGATAGGATTTGTAAAAGTAAATGGAGCCCAATCCTTTGAGATATTTCAAGGCATAATAGAGTCTCAGCTCAACTCTTAAATCAGAACAAGCGTTTATTAGACCTAAAAAGGACTTTAGTATATCGGAATAATGACGAGTGGGCAATGAGCTTTTTCGTCATTGCTTTAGAGAAGAAAACAAAATGACAAAATTTCAAGATTTAGGATTAAGAGAAGAATTACTGAAAGGGATTCGTGAAATGGGATTTGATGAAGCATTTCCTATTCAAGAAGCCGTTATTCCAGTATTACTTACAGGAAGAGATGTCGTAGGACAAGCTCATACTGGTTCTGGTAAAACAGCAGCATTTGCTTTAGCAATGCTTCAAGAGATACAACCAAAAAAAGGCATCCAGGGCTTGGTGATGGCTCCAACAAGAGAGCTTGCAATGCAAATTTCATCAGAGATAAAGAAATTTGGAAAATATACTGGAATTAGAGTGGCAACAGTTTACGGAGGCCAAGGAATGGGATTACAATTAGATGCATTAGATAGAGGGGTCGAGATAGTAGTTGCAACTCCTGGAAGATTAATTGATCATCTTAAACGTGGTTCAATTGAACTAGGAGATATCACTCACATCGTGTTAGATGAAGCAGACACAATGTTAGATATGGGATTTGTTGACGATATTCAGTTTATTTTAGATCTTGCTCCAGAAGAGAGAGTAATGTCATTGTTTTCAGCAACAATGCCAACAGAAATTTTAAGATTATCTGAAGACTATCTAAAGAATCCTAAACAATTTTTGCTTGATGCAGATGATCTTAGCGGAGAAGGCATAGACCAAGCATACCTGGTAATTAAAGATAGAGATAAAATGAAATATCTTATTGATTTTATCAAACCACTTAAAGGTCAGATCATAGTTTTCTGTTCTACAAAATATAGAACCAGAGATGTAGCAAAATATCTTCATCAAGAAAAATTTGATGCAGTTGCAATCGAAGGAGATATGTCACAAAGCAGAAGAGAGCAATCAATGTCCAAATTCAGAAGCGGTAAGGTAGACATTCTTGTTGCAACCGATGTAGCATCAAGAGGAATCGATGTTCCAAGAGTAGAACTAGTAGTAAATTATGATGTTCCAAATCAAGAGATGGCATATTTCCACAGAATTGGAAGAACCGCAAGAGCAGGAGCAAAAGGAAGAGCAATCACACTAGTATCATACTCATCTGTAGGAGATTGGAATTTAATTAAACGCCAAATCAAAGTACCGCTAACAGATTTGAATAAAGAGATGGGAATAGAAATTTCAATTCCTGACCCATTAAAGAGACAGTCACCATCCAGAAGATTTGGAGGATCACAATCAAGATCTGAGTATTCAAGAGGTAGAAGTGGTGGCGGATATGGAAGGTCTGGAGGTTCTGGCGGGTATAGAGGTTCCAATAGAGGAGATGCAAGAGATGACAGAAGTGGTGGAAGAAAAAGATATGGTGACCGTAATAGTGGAAATAGCTATGGCGGACGCAGTAGATGGTAGTAGCTGTAAAACTTAAAGACAAGTAATAGAACTATTATTCTAAGAAAAATGCATATTGGATTTATTTTGTTAAATTGTGATCTTGGTGCAGAAGAATACATTGTTGAGGAATTAAAACAAATGCCCAAAGTCAAAAACGCACATCTGACTTATGGAGCATACGATGTAATTGCAGAAGTAAACACAGAAGAGCAAAAAGATTTTGAAAAAGCGGTTGCAGACATTAGAAAATTATCAAGAGTGGTAAGCACAATGACACTAAATGTCATAAATTAAGAATGGTAATCTTAACTAAATTTTTATCAACTAGCAAGTTATTGAAAATTATTGACGTATAGAATAATGGAAGATGTACTAAATGCATCCGAAGTCAAAATCCATCTTGAGACTTGCAGTGTCTATCAAAATAATCCAAACGATACAGCCACATCAAAATGGCATAAAGCCAGTAGTATTGCAGAGGCAGAGAACATTGCAAAAGAAACATCAAAGAAATACAACAAGGGTTGGAAAAAAGCAGATTGTTGTATGAAATTTGCTTAGGCTCAATTTTGTGAAATTAGGTTTATGAGATTTTAAACAATTCTTTGGCATTTTTGTACATGAAATTGTCTCTAAATTCCTGTTTGATTTTCAGCTTTGCAACAAAGTTAAGGTATGAATCCATTGAGCTGATAGGCCAGTCAGTTCCATAAAGTAGGTATTTTGGTTCTCCGGCATAATTAATTAGCTCGGCAACTTTTTCTTTGATCATTTTTTCAAAAAAGTGATCAAAGATACCAATAACGAGACCAGAGATATCAGCATAGACATTTTTATTTTTGTATATGACTTCT
This sequence comes from Nitrosarchaeum koreense MY1, assembly GCF_000220175.1. Taxonomy (NCBI): domain Archaea; kingdom Thermoproteati; phylum Nitrososphaerota; class Nitrososphaeria; order Nitrosopumilales; family Nitrosopumilaceae; genus Nitrosarchaeum; species Nitrosarchaeum koreense. Next base: position 1,071,839 of record NZ_AFPU01000001.1, read on the forward strand.
TGAGCATCTTGAATCCAGGGGTTTCCTAGATGACACATTACAATTTTTAGCTCAGGATTGTCTACTGCAACATCATCAAGGTTTAACGGACGAGAATAACGAAGTTTTCCTTTTGGACTATATGTATCCCCAGTATGAAACATTGCAGGGACGCCAAATTCCACACAAGTATCATAAATTTTTTGATATCTTTCATCATATGGATAATAATGCTCATAACCAGAATAAATTTTGAGGCCTTTTACCAATCCATCTTTAATCCAAGTTCTGTAATTTTTTAAATCTTCATCAGTATGATTGTCAATTGAGAATCCTGCAACGACGCCAAGATTATCATATTTTTTAATTGCATCAATGATCTGTTTTGCTGAAGGTCTCTCTGAATTTGTTTTGTAGGATGATAAAATAATAGCATAATCTACATTGTTACTTGTCATTTCTTTTTGAAGTTCATCTATTCTATCATCTAAAACAGGAATATGATGAATTAGCTCATATTGATTAACGTGAACATGACAATCGATGATCATTTTGCTTTGTAATTTGGATTAATCCATTCAATAAAAGTGGCGTGGTTAAGTGATCGGGGATCCTTCATGTAATCATTAAGAATTTTTATAAATTTGAAACCATTTTTGACTTGAAATTCTAAAACAGGTTCCCTAATTTCATGTTTTAAGACTTTTTGAACATATTCAAGAGGAGATAATTCTTTTGCAAATTCACAATAATTGAATAGTCTTGCACCTGCAATAATTCTACGTAAATTGAGTTTTATTGCAAGTGCTTTTCGTGCATCATAAATTTTAGTTGCTACGCCTAATCGTCTGTTATCTGGATGTGTGGAAATATCTGCACCATATAATGAATCTCCTTTTGGGTTATGTGCTGAAAAGATGCTATCACCACAAGCTTCTTTCCAAGTGTGTTCTTTGTATTCAGGGTTAAATTTCACAATTAAGCTACTACATGAACCGACAATCTTACCATTATAATCAGCCACAAATTGACCTTCTGGAAATACTTTGAGATGTGCTTCTAATTGTTCAGGTTTCCAGTAAACACCTTCAGCTGCCATATATGGAAATGCGGCTTTTTGTAATTCTACAATTTTGGGTATATCCTCTTTAGTCATATTACGAATGATTACTTTACTTTTACGAGTTTGATCAGACATGTGTCAATAAAACACTTGACAACTATTTAATGAATCGGAATTAAATAGGATGTTCGGAATCATCGACTTTGGATTTTTTCTCTTTGTGAAAAAATCTGATTTTAATTAGATAAATTATGCTAAGGAAAATTTCAACAATCATTGCCACAATCATAAATGATGCAATTTGTGTTAGAAATGATGGTATCTCAGATAATCTTTGGAGAACATCAACGAGTGAATAAAATTGTGGATCAAATAAAAATATAGCAAGTAATGCAAATGGAAGTAACTTTGCAAGATCTCGTGAAAGATCTTCCCTATAATATGCAGATATTCTAATTGCAATAATTAATGAGCTTGATACAAGAAAGATTGTTGCAGTTGGCATATGTTGTACAAGAATAAACATAAACGAAGAATATCCCAAAAACCACAAAAATATTACAAATGGAAATACAAAGAAATTAGTAGCGATAAATGCTGCAGCCCTAGGTGCACTAGATGATTTTTTTCCAGAAGATGAAAAACGGCCTTTCGAAATTTTTTCTATGTTGATATTAAATAAATCTCGTTTGGATAGGAATCTGTAAAAATTATAAACAAATACACCATAAACAACCATTCCAATAGAAAATCCAACAATATCATAAATTGAGGAGTCCTTTGCAATTTCAGTAATTAGACTATTAATATAATCGATAGGTAGAAAATCAGAATTTTCTACCTTTTGAAAAGCAGTTCGAATGTTATCGTAAAAAGAAGTTGCATCTTCTTCGAGTATTTGGGCGGAAGACGGTTCATTTTCATTTTGAAGTAAAGTAAATGAATCACCTAAAGAGAAAGAAGATACAAGTAAAATTCCAATAGATGTAACCATGAAAACAAAAAGGAGATTTTTACGCATGAAAATAGTTGATTCCTGGCTTTTTGTACCTTTATGTTCTAAAAAATGTAAAAAAGAGTGAAAATATTGAATGTGGTAAAATTATCAAAATTTGGAATTTAAAATGAATTTGATTTAGGGTGAATCTCCACCATCACCTTTTAGTAAATCTCCAACACCATATTTTTCAATAAGCTTTTTACGTTCAGTGTTGAGTTTATCAATTTCTTCAGCCTCTTTTTTTTCATCGCCCTGATAGATAGTTCTAATTGGCCATGGAATTCTAATGTCATATTTTTTGAATTCCTCATAGATCATCATCCTCATGTCAGTTTCCATTTTAAATTGTGAACCATAATCTCTCACATACACCCAAATTGCAAAATCAAGTGAGGAGTCATTGAATTTTTGGAATCTAACAGTTGGTTGTTCTAAATCTAAAATAAATGTCTTATCACATCCACAACTAGGTTTGTTTTCATCAATATTTGGACATCTTGATTGAACTGCAAGATGTTTACCTTTAGAGTCCTTTACTTCATTTAATGCACGAGTTCCTACTTTCATTAATGCAGCTGCTACTTGTTTTGGGTCATTTAGGTAAGAGACTCCAACTTCAACGGTTGCAGGAACAATGGCAAATTCTTTTGTATAATTTATTATCTCACTTGTAACAAGTTGTCTAGTAGGAACAATTGCTACGGATTCATTTAGTGGATGTCGAATATAGGTTACACGTGAAGTAATTTTATAGACTATACCTTTGTATCCACTTGCCAATGCAATCCTTTCTCCTTCAGCAAAGATCTTATCTTTTCTTATCATCATATATGCAAAGTAATTTTCAAAAGTTTCTTTTAATGCAAAACCAACTCCAAGGGCAATACCACCACTGGCAGTAGCTAATACGAAGAGGTCAACTCCCCACCAAGCAATTATACCCAGAGCTGTACCTAAAACAACTCCAAGGGGAATAAAATTTCTAAAGGGTTTTGGAAGTCCTTCTCTTTTCTTTTCTGCGTAACCTGGAGGTTTTGAGCCAGCAATAATTGGCTCATATGAATTACTTCTCTTTTCTTCAGCCCATACATCAATTTCATAAATTTCGTCTGGAGTTTTACCAGGAAGTAATGGTCTACCTAGGTCATTTTCTCCAGTTATACAATCATTGTAATATTGTTCATATTTTTTTTGTTCTGACTTTTTCCATTCTGAAAAAGGATCTTTTGCAAGTTTTTGATAACTGCCAATTCGTGCACCAGTTGAAGTGGTAAATTTTTCTAGGAAATTTCTACCTTGCGGAGTTTGTAAAAATTCGTTGAATTCATTATTACTTATTTCTTCAGGGGGATTTTTAGGGGGAACCCATTTGTAACATCTATGAAACAAATCATTCTCATCATCTTTAAAACCATTCAAATCTCGCCAAGCTTTAAAATCCTCTTTTTCCTGCTTGATCCTTTCTCCTTTTTCAAGAAGAATTGTTATGATGTGGCCTGCGGTAAATGCAATAACAAGAATATTCATTGAGTTGAGAAGTTTAGCAAATGTTTCTCCAACAGTAAGTTCGGCACTTAATTGTTCTTCAATAATTTCTGCAGGATCGTCAAATAATTCAAAAGTCTGAATGTAAATATTAATCGAAGAGATCAAAGCCAATGCAAGAATAGGTAAGATGGCTCTTCGAACTATATCAGCCAATATAGGATTAGAATAGCTGAATTTTTTGGTTCTGGTCCATTGTCTAAATTTATTATAAATTGTACCAATCACAATCAATCCTACTACTAAAATTACAAACGCTATTTGGAGTGAAATTGAAGATGATAATAATTCAACTAGAGTTCCAATTTGTCCTACTGCTTGTCCTTCTGCAAGTGTTACTTCCTCTCCAGCCATTATTTTTCACTATTTCCTTCTAAATACAAATATTTCATAGAGATATTTTAGATGTTATCATTTTTTATAAATCATTCAATTGGATTTTTTTAAAAAAACTAGAATAAATCCGTCACTAACATTTAACAATGATAAAAGCTATCAATTTACATGCAAAATCAAAAATCAGAATGGGCTACGAATGAATCGCCACGCATTATGAGTTACACTTTAGCAAATTTTCGACAATTACCACAAATTCAAAAATTAGGCGAGGAAAAACAGTTTGAAATGGAAGTTGTGGGCAATGTGCTTCCATTTAAGACAAACAACTACGTCGTAGAACAACTAATTGACTGGAATAACATTCCAGATGATCCAATGTTTGTTTTAACATTCCCACAGAGAGGAATGCTGATTCCTGAACATTATGCAAAAATGGAAGCAGCTCTAAAAAAAGGAGATAAAAAAGAGATTCAAAACACTGCAAATGAGATCAGATTACAGTTAAATCCACACCCAGCAGGTCAAATGGAGTTAAACGTACCAACACTAAAAGATGGAACCAAACTTTATGGAATGCAACACAAATACAAAGAAACTTGCCTGTTCTTCCCAAGTCAGAGTCAGACATGTCATGCATATTGTAGTTTTTGTTTTAGATGGCCACAGTTTGTTGGAATGGATGAACTCAAATTTGCAATGAAAGAAGGCGAACAACTAGTGCAGTATCTGCAAGAGCATCCGGAAATATCAGATGTTTTGTTTACAGGAGGAGATCCAATGATCATGAAGGCAAGAATATTTTCAACATACATCAATCCGCTTCTTGAAGCAAATCTACCAAATCTTAGAACTATACGAATTGGAACAAAAGCATTGTCATATTGGCCATACAAATTTCTAACAGACGATGATGCAGAAGAGATGTTAGATATCTTCAAACGAGTTGTAGATAAAGGGATTCATCTAGCATTGATGGGACATTTCAATCATACAGTAGAATTAAAAACAGATGCAGTAAAAGAGGCAATCAAAAAAGTACGAGCCACTGGAGCTCAAATTAGAACTCAATCGCCAATACTTCGTCATATCAATGATGATTCAGAGATGTGGGCCGAAATGTGGAAGACTCAAGTTCAACTGGGATGCATTCCATACTACATGTTTGTTGTAAGAGATACTGGTGCACAGCATTATTTTGGAATACCGTTGATAGAAGCTCAAAGGATATTCCGTGATGCTTACAAAAAAGTAACTGGACTTGCAAGAACTGTAAGAGGTCCAAGTATGTCTGCAACACCAGGAAAAGTTCAGATTCTTGGAATTGCAGAATATGGAGGAGAAAAGCTTATGGTGTTAAGATTTTTGCAAGGAAGAAATCCAGATTGGGTACAAATTCCGTTTCTAGCAAAATATGATGAAAAAGCAATTTGGCTTGATGACCTAAAACCAGCAACTGGTGACAAGTTCTTCTTTGAAGATGAATTAAATGAAAAAATGAAAGTAATTAAAAATCAGGACTATCCAGAATCCTAGATATGAATTTACTAGATTTAAACAACATCGCATCAGTAAGGCAAGAAAGCAAGTAATGATGAATTCAAAACAAGTTATAGAAAAAATAAAAGAAGAAAATATTTCGTTTGTTGATTTTTGGTTTGTAGATATTTTTGGGGAACTACATTGTATGGGAATGCCAAGTTATTCTCTTTCAGAAGACGATTTTAATGACGGATTAGAAAAACTTGATGCAAGTTCTATTCTTGGTTTCAAGTCAGTAAATAAATCAGACATGATCTTAAAGCCAGATCCTTCCACATTTCGAATTTTACCACCAGATTATGATCCAAGCAGAAAAAATGCAAGAATATTTTGTGATCTTTATGAAGGAAATAGAGCAGAGGAGACACGCTTCAACAGAGATTCTCGTGGAATTACTGCAAAAGCTAAAGGAAAGCTAAAAGAATTTGGATTAACACATTCGATGTGGGGTCCAGAGATTGAATTTTTTGTATTTGATGCAATCAACATCTATCCTTCACCATATGGTGCAACTCACTCATACGGTGGTTCTGGGTATTCTATTGAATCAAAAGAGTCACCATGGGCAAAAGGAAATGCAAGCACTGCAATTGATCTTAAAGAAGGGTACTATCCATCACAGCCTAAAGATACGCTAGGTGGCCTCAGAAAAGACATTTGTGATGATTTGTATCGTTACTTTGGAATTCAAGTTGAAGCTGAACACCATGAGGTTGCAACATCAGGACAGAGTGAGATTAATTTCAAATACGGTGAGATGACTGAAATTGCAGATGCAGTAGTTACAATAAAAAATGTTGTTAAAGTAAAAGCCAAAAAAAGAAACAAGGTTGCCACGTTTATGTCAAAACCAATCTTTGGAGACAATGCATCTGCAATGCATACTCATCAAAGCATATGGAATAATGATACAAATAGAATGTATGATCCAAATGATAGTGTTGCACAGTTATCGCAAGAAGGACGTTACTACATAGGTGGACTTTTAGATCATGCATCTGCATTATGTGCAATAACAAATCCAACAACAAATTCATACAAAAGACTAGTACCTAATTTTGAAGCACCTGTCAATGTTTGTTGGGGATTAGGAAATAGGTCTGCTGCAATTCGCGTACCGATGTATCTAAAAAATAGAGAAAAAAGTAAACGAATTGAATATCGAGTACCAGATCCTACTGCAAACATCTACTTACTTGAAGCAGCGTTACTACTTGCAGGATTAGACGGAATTAAAAATAAAAAAGATCCAGGAGATCATGTGGAGGAAAACGTCTACAAGCTTAGCGCTGAAAAGAAGAGAGAACTCAATATTGGCTCTCTTCCTACATCGCTTAAGGGAGCACTAGATGCATTTCAAAGTGATATGAAATTTCTTGAAGATGTGTTTACAAAGGATTTTCTTGATGCATACACAGAATTAAAATACAAAGAATATCATGCATTTGCACAAACTCCAACTGCATGGGAAGTTTCAATGTATACGGATGCTTAAAGGGATCATAATAAAATTAGAAAATATCGAGAATTACGATTTAGGATTTTCAGTTAACAGATTCATGATACCTTGAGTTGTTACAATTCCAAGCACATTTTCGTTTGTAGGATCAACTACGGGAATAACATCAAAATGATGAGAATTCATTTTTTGAATTACAGAATACAGATATTCATCAGGTGAGACGGTATGAAATTTTTTGTACATTACGTCATTGATGGTGATTGCATCAAAAGTTTTTTTATTAAATCTGTTAATTTCTCGTTTTGATACAAGTCCTACAAGTTTGTTATTAGCATCAATTACCAAAAAAGGTTTTTTGCTAATTTCATTTTGTTCTAGAAATGACTTTATTGTAAGTAAAGGAGTTGTTTTTGGAAAATCAGTAATGATTACAGCAATTGCAGGTACATCAGACACTACCCTTCTAAAATAAATTGGCATCAATCCAAGCTCTATAGTTCCTACTTTAACATGAATTATTTTCTTTAACTTTCGTTGAAGCTCAACACTGGATATTATCATAGTTAAAAGAGTACCAAATACAAGTAGTGAAAAAAGATCATCTTCCAAGATGTTGGCCTGTAACAAAGATAACATCAAGGCTAAATCTACTGCACCTTTTGCCATTACACCATATGCGACAGTGGTAGCAGGACGCATCTGTGCAATTCGAACAGCAATGTATGAGCTTATAAATTTCACACCAATGATTATTCCAATAAACACAACAATAATCCACCAATTTAGATTGAGAAAGCCCAGACTAAAGTGAAGACCAATGCCTGCAAAAAATATTGGAATAAAAATTCCATGTCCAATCACACCGATATTTGTTGAAATTTCAGAATACTCATCCTTAGCCATTCGAGAAACAGCAATTCCTAAAAGGAGTGCGCCTATTGCACCATGGATTCCACTAACCTCAGCAAAATATGCGACAAGCAAAATTACGCCTATGATAATACCAAAATAAATTTGCTGATCTTTAAGATGTTTTTTCAACATACGGAAAAATCGTGGTAAAACGAAAATTGAAAGCAAACCTGCAACTGCAAAAAAGATAATCATCTTTGCAAACAACCAGAAAAATTCTGAAACTTCTGGGGTTTCACTTGAATTTATCTGGATCAGTACACTTGTAACAATAATTGCAATAAATTCCACAATAGCTGTAACTGTAAAAATCTCAAGACCTATAGTAGACTTTAGCTTACCAAGATCGCTTAGTATTTTTGCAGTCACACCAAGACTAGATGCAGCAATTACACTTCCAATTGCAAATGCTTGTGTAAAATTCATGTCTATGGATAAACCAAAAAGTGCTGCTACAAAAAAAGGAATTAAAAATGCCACCGCAGAACCTACAAAAATTCTACCTTTCATAACGCGAAATATTCCAGCTAAATCAATTTCTTGAAGACCAATTAAGAAAAATAAGAAAAACACTCCAATTGAGGTAAAAAGTTCTATTGCGTCAATTGGCTCAACTATAGCTAAAAGCGCAGGTCCAACAATAATCCCGGCAAGGACATTTCCTATTATCGTTGGCTGATTAATTCGATGCATAAGTTCGCCAAATAATTTGGCGGCAATTATCAACACTGCAAGATAGAGAATTGCTTCAAAGACCAATATACAATAATCATGTGTAATCATCTCATATCCCTTTCGAAAGACCACCACCTACCAGATAACAGAATAATTGTTATAGGAGATAATTCAGGTAAATTTCAAAATGGAGAAAATTGACTATGAAGGAATTGTATGGGCAATTAATCACAATAATCCAGAACCACTAGTGGAACACGCTATTCATACATTAGTGATGCATGGAGTGAAAAAAGAAGATATTCAATTAACAGATGCTCCAGACAATGTCAAAGTTGGAGCTATTGTAGTTGAGATTTGGCCATATCATCTAGATGTTGCTAGAGTAAGAACAATTAGAAATGAATCTTTTATCAGCGGTACAGTTATGACTATTGAGCTAAAATTAGACGGCGAAGGAAACTATACAGATTAGTTTTGAAAAAAGCAAAGAAACAAAACATAATCATTGCGTCAATTGCGATTATCATCGTAAGCGCAATAGTTGCATACAATTATTCATATGATCAAACAAGACAAAAGGGTTTCAAATTTGGAAATGAACTTCAACAGATTCAAGAAGAAGTAAAACAAGCTCAAATTCAATTTGACTCAAAGATTACACAGTGGAAAGAGGGGGATTTGAGTTTAGAAGAATTGCTGAATTACTCTGAAATACATTTGAATGATATGCAAAATGAGATTTTAAAATATGACAAACTAAATCCGCCAGATCAATTTGCACCATCAGTAGAATTATTCAAGCTTTCAACACAAGCACAACTAGATAGTGATAAAGAATTCATAGAATGGATAAAAACTAATGATGAGTCTCACAGTATTAGATCGGATTCATTATTACAAGAATCATTTGAATATGAAATGCTTGCATTGGGAGAGTTTAATTCAGTCAAAGCAGGATTAAAGTAGAATTATAATAAATTTAATTTCTGTAATAAATCTAAAATTGGCGATATTTCTTTTATAATTTCATTTTTATCCAAAGGTGTTGGTTCTGAGAATTTAATTGGGAATGTAATTGTAAGCATGTCTTGGTCTGTGTGAGATATACGAATAGAATGAACGGTATTGTTTGTTTTTGTAATGAAATCTTTCCATTTTTTTAAATGCTCTCCAACACGATTAATCTGAGTATCCAATTCATCAATATCAATATCCAAATCAGAGTCAAACAATCCAAATTTTACAAGAGGAATCATCATCAATCCTCCTGAAATTTTATCATGATTTTTTAGCATTTGTGAGATAATTTCTACAGAATTTTCTTTGGGATAAATAACTCCATAATCAGGATCAAAATATCCTGCTACAAGTTTCTTTGAATCTAAAATTCGAAAATATTCATCATCTAAATCTAATTTCCACAACAACTAGTCAATAATACATAATTAAATAAACAGTTTACCAATGACAGTTAAATAAACAAGGTGAAGATAAAAAACATGACAATTTCCAAAGAAAATAAAACATTCATCGATAGTTTAATTGATTATTACATCAGTGAAGCAGAATCATACAGACAAATTGCAGAGAACTTTGTACCAGAGGTAGAATCAGTTCCAGATACAGCATTTGGAATTATTACTGGATGTGTATATTCAGGATTTTTGCAGGCATATCAAAATCAGCAACTTACACCAGGATTAGAAGACATGAACGAGTTTAATCAAATCATAAAAAAACGTGCCCCGCTAATCAAAAAGGCACTACTTGGACCCGTAAAATAGGAAAATAAGCCAAAAGATACTCCTGAAAAATCAGACACATAGTTTGGAAATCACAGCTAAAGTTTAATTTGATTTTATAATACCAAAATGCATGAAGGTAGATGGAAGTAAAATCATTTTTGGGATGGGAGTATCATCAGCAGTAGTGATGGTAATAGTAGTGCTTTATTTTGCAATACGTTGATAAATCAATTTTTCTATAAATAACATATTGTCAGCAACAGACGAGTTTAAAATTACACAAATTGTGGATAATGGGCAAGTAGTACAATTAACATTGATTGAAAATGTGTCAACTGAGCCAATTTCTCAAAAACAAATGATCATAGACAATGTTTCAAAGAGACTAGATGCCGAAACAAAAGAGCAGGTCATGCCATTATTAGAAGCAATATTGCAAGCTCAGCCAACAGTTAACATTAGAAGTTATCAACAAACACAAATTACAATAGGTATGCCAAAATCAAGATATGAAAAAATGGGCAGACCGCAAGTTGGAAGTGTACTTGGAATAGATATAAAAAAAATCTAAAGGTTTGATTTTATATCGCTTATAGTCGCCAAAGGTAACGAACAAGTAAAATCCTTACAAACAAAGACAGATGTTTTATCACTGTAGGATTTTCCTGCAAAAAATGGGAATTTAGATAGATTTTCTAGTTGAGATTTATTGTTAATTGATACCATAATTGATTCAGGTAAAAATTTAGAGTAAAGGAAATTACAAATTTCTGAATTCTCAGAGTTGATAATTGTAATTTCAGTTGGATGTTGCATGAAAATGTAAATTGTATTTAGCAGATAGCCAAAGCCAAATGGATTTTCAGCTGCAATTTGAGCCTGAGATTCCATTATTTGAGTTGCAATTTTTAAGAATTTTTCTTCTTGTGTAAGATGATACAATCGCAACATTACAAAACATGAAACTGAGTTACCAGATGGCAATGACAAATCATAATTGCTCTTTGGTCGGATGATTAATTTTTCATGATCATCAGATGTCATAAAAAAGCTGCTACTCTCAGGATCCCAAAAGTGATCAACCAAATGATGTCCTAGTTTAACTGCCAAATTCAGATATTTTGCTTCAGGTTCAATCTCAAAGACGTCAAGTAATGCGTTTGCAAAATAAGAGTAATCTTCCAAATAACCATCTATTTTTGCCACATTGTTTTTGTAAGTTCGTAATAATTTAGTATCATCAAGTAGTTTTGTTTCAATAAATGAGACACAGTTTTTTGCAGCATCCAAATATTTTGTTTCTCCAGTTACACGGTACCCTTTAGCAAATGCTGTGATCATCAATGCATTCCACGAAGTGAGTACTTTATCATCCAGTCCAGGAGGAACTCGTTTGGAACGAACATTCAATAATTTTTCAGAGCAACGTACAAGAATTTCTTTGATTTTTTCTTCAGGCATTCCAAAATGAAATGCTACTGCAGAGATGTTGATGTTATTACACAAAATGCTGTTTCCTTCCCAATTACCGCCATCAGTAACATCATAGTACAAACAAAATATCTCAGCATCATCACCAAGTATCTCTTTTATCTCACTTTTCTTCCATACGTAGAATTTTCCTTCTACACCTTCTGAATCAGCATCGTATGCAGAATAAAATCCACCTTCTTTTGAAGTCATTTCTCTTAAGACAAATCCCAAAGTCTTGTGAAGAACTTCAAGATAGAATTGGTCTTGGGTAATCTGATAGGCTTCAGCATAATTTACTGGGATTAAGGCATTATCGTAAAGCATCTTTTCAAAATGAGGAACAAGCCATTTTGCATCAGTAGAGTATCTATGAAATCCTCCACCTATCTGGTCAAAGATGCCGCCTTTGGCCATTTTATTTAGAGTTTTGAGCGCAAATTCATTAAATTTTGATAGTCCTGTAAGTTTTGCATATCTGAACAAAAATGAAACATTAGCTGCGTTTGGAAATTTTGGCGCAGAACCAAATCCACCATATGCTGCATCACCAAGCTGAAATAAATTCATTGCAGCTTCATCAAGAATAACTTTTTCTAGTTTAGATGGAATTTTTACAGTCTCTGCTTTTTGTAATGCGGATAGAAAGTTATCAGCAGACTTTTCAATGTCTTTTGGTTTTTCTTTCCAAGCTTGTGCTAGTTGTCTTGTAATACTTCCAAAACCTGGACGACCGTAAGAGTCCAAAACTGGAAAATAAGTTCCAACGTAAAATGGCTTTTGATCAGGAGTTAGAAAAATACTAAGAGGCCATCCACCCTGACCGGTTGCTATCTGACAAACTTTTTGATATATATCATCAAGGTCCGGTCTTTCTTCTCTGTCAACTTTGATGTTTACAAAATTTTCATTCATGAATTTTGCAACTTCGTCATTTTCAAATGATTCGTGTGCCATCACATGACACCAGTGACAAGCACTATACCCTACACTAAGAAATATGGGTTTGTTTTCATCTTTAGCTTTTTTTAGAGACTCATCATTCCAAGCATACCAGTCTACTGGGTTTTCTGCATGTTGTAATAAATATGGACTGGTTTCATGAATTAGATGATTTTTTGCCATGATTAATCAAGTTCCTTTTGTTATTTGTATCTAATTGACTAGTAAAAGATGCCTTTGCCTTCTTCTAATTCATAAATTCGTGTATTGATTTTGTTCAATAGTTTTTGTTTTGATTTTTGGGCTTTTTTGTCATGACTGTAATCTTTTTTTTCAAGTAATTCTTGCAATCGCTTTAATTGATCTAGTGTTAGTTTTTTAAAGTCATTTTTAGATCTTGAAACAATTTGGAGTAGAGTTACTCGTTCACGGTCATCAGCAGATATATCATCAGTCAATGATTGTTAGATGATTAGGATCTTTATTTTTCTAATGAATGAGACAGGCTCACAGGGACTCACCTACCATTTTGGGGATGAAAATGGACGCAGATAGGCATGAAAATTAAATTCGTTTTTTAATTTGCCACACAGTAATTGCAGGTGCTACGAAATACATTCCTACATTTAGCAGAATCAAAGAGATTCCATATCCTAGCATTTTAGCTTCTGAATCCACATCCACATAATTTAGAATTGATAGGCTAGAGATCATTGGAGTAAGCATGAGTTTAACTGCTTCTTTGAATATTGGATTTTCTCTCTCCAAGTCTGCCACAGTTGGGCTAAACGAATAGTAGAATTGATTGAATGCACTCATAAATGATGTACCTGATGTTGTTTGGAGCAAAGAGTTGTCTCGTAGTTCACGTAATTGTTGTATTTGTGGTGCTAATTCAGAACCATATGTGGCAGTAGCAATTAAACAACCACCACCATTATCTGAAACGGTAGAATTTGTAATTGTTTGAGCAGGAAGTATTCTATAGATGGCTCCTTCACTCAATGACACCACATATAGAAAACCATCAGGGCCTCTTTCAATATCAGTTACACACCCAAATCCAGTACCAATTATAATTTCATCCAAAGACTCATCTTTGTTTACTACATTATCTTGAAGAAATGAATTGGTAAATTCAAAACCATTACGATTTTCATTTAATTCAAATTTATAGAGATTTCCTGTATTACAATCTCCTACAAAAAGAGAATTATCATAATTATTGATTTCTTGAAATTTTGCAAAATCTAATCCAGTTGGTGCTACAGATTGTTCCCAAGAGAATTTTGGATCATCGTAAATGTAATCTTCGTATCCTGGAAGACTAGCAAGTTCAGATTCAGTTGCAGGGCCCATAATGACTATCCAACCACTGTTAAACTTCTCTGGAATCAAATTAATTTCATCAAAATTATCATCTCCATTTTCAGTAGCCCATAAATTTCCTGTAACAGGGTCTACTGCTAAACCAAAGCTATTTCGTATGCCCATAGCAAAATAAGGATTTTCTCCCTCTAATTGCAAAATTACCCCATTATCTTTCAGATCAAGATCATCACCTTCTAACCAATCTAGAGGTTTATTTTGAAGAAGACCATATCCTAATGTATCACCAATTACTGCATAGACTTGTTCATCTAATCCTACAACCATTGCACCGCCATTATGAGAAATGTTTGATGGTAGTTCTTTTAGTAATTCTGGATTTATCAAATAATCTCCAGTCCATTCATATTTGTAAATTCTATTTCCTAGAGATTCTCCTCCATCTTCATTTGCTTCTGTGTAATAGAGGTATACTGTTGACCCAACGCTAGTTATTCCCAACATTCCTTTTTCTCCATCTGGATCAACATTTACATCAAGCACAGGCTCGTCTTGTAAAACTCCGTCTTGAATTAAACGAACTACTCCATCACTTTTTTGTAAAATTAGAATGTCATCTTCAACAAAGGTCATTGTAGTAATCATACAACAGAGATCTGAAACATATTTTTCAACAACTAAGTCCTGTACATTTAGTGATGGTTCTGCAAATGTTTCACCAAGTGTAGTCGTACCAAGGAATACCAACACTAGAAGGAAAAAAATGAATCTCATAGATATTAAAAATTGGAACAACTAATAAAAGAATTATTAATTTTGTGCCTAAATTCCTGTTTTAGAAATACAAAGCGAATCCATAGAGGTCTGAACCATTTTTGCAGAATGAAAAAAATTCTTTTTGTAAAAATTAAAAATTCATTCTTTTTTGGGCCCAGCCCCCAAATTGGGTACAAAAATGGGCCCACAGGAGATCATCCCCATTATGAGGAATAAAATGGGCACAAATAGGTATTGAAAAGTTTGATTTTCATTTTCTAATTACTCGGTCTGATCTTATCACGTACTTTGTTTTTTATTGATTCATTTTCGTTAAAAGATAGTATTATTCTCTTATAGAATCCGTTTTTGAGCTCAATATTAAGAAACGAGTTGTTTCTTGTAGTATACCAAAATTCCCATCCTCTGTTTGTAAAATAAGTTCCAGCTTTAATTAGTCCTGGAAAACATGTTCCAGGAATTCGAAGTTCTTTAAATGATTGTTTTGGAACATCGGTATGAATGAAGTATATGTTATTCAGTGGAATAACAAATGAACCATGCACCCCCAGTATTTTTTCTACAATGTTGAATTTTATCCGCACACTATCATCATCTACAATAATTTGCATTCTATTATTTTAAAAAAAGATCGTAATAAAAAATCATTCTGATTCCACATTACAATGATTAAGCCATATTTTAGGATGAAAATAAATTTTCAAATAGTAGGCAGTTGAATATGAATTTCAGAGCCTTTATCCAAACCATTTGATTCTGCCCAAATTTTGCCATTATGATTTTCTATGATAATCTTAGATAATGACAAACCTATGCCTGTTCCTCCATGCTCTCTAGTTAATGTGGTGTCTACTTGATAATACTTTACAAATATTTTGTCTATGTTTTCTTTTGAAATTCCCATTCCGTTGTCTTTGATAATAATGTGAACATTATTTTTAATTCTGTTTGTTATTATCTCAATTTTTCCTTGTTGCTTTGGGCAAAAATCAATTGCATTACTTAATACGTTGATAATGACCTGACTCATTCTATCTTTATCACAATTGCACATTAGATTTTTTTCAAGAGATTCTATAATTGTAATTTTTTTCTTACTAAATTCATCTTTTAACATATCTATAGCAAACATGACAATTAAAGACATATCATTTATTTCCATATTGAATTTCAATTGATTGGTCCCCATTCTATTAATGTCAAGAATATCAGTGACCATATTTTGCATCCTTACACAGTTATTTTTTATCTTCAATAATCGTTCTATTTGATTTTGATTTAAATCTCCAAAGTGTTTTGATAAAAGTAAATCCACATATCCAATTATTGGAACCAGTGGAGTTTTTAATTCATGTGTGATCATGGCTGAAAAATCATTTTTCATGATATCAATTTTATTCAGCTCTATCACCATCGTCTTAAAATCCTGTATCAATTCCTTTATCTCATCTGGCCCACGTACTGGAATGTTAACATCAAAATTCCCTGCAGCAATCAGTTTTACAGATTTTTTTAAATCACTTATTGGTGCGGATAATCTTTTTGAAAAAAATATTCCCAGTAAAATAGACAGAGACACCAGAATTGGAAAAATGATTTCTAATACAATTGTACCTTCTTTTGTCACTCTATCTATGTTTGAAGATAGTAGTAGGGATGTATTTTCTAATGATCTAATACCATCATTATATTCTAAATCATTATTTTTTGAGTGAATCTTCAATGAATCTGTGTAATGGGATTTTAGATTTGTGTATTCATCACTTTCCAAAAGTGATATGGCTTGTTTGTATTCTCCATCATCGGTTAATCTTATTGCTTCTTTTTCCATGTTAACAAGTTCAATATTTATTTTATTTAATTCAAAAAAAACGCTATTGTTTGCATCACTATATGGTTCTTTGATCAGTTTATCCAGTACAGGTTCAATTTGAAGATACCTTGATTTCCATTTTTCATCATGAGTAAAAGCATAATTTCTGGCTGATTGTGTTAAAACTTCATCATAATACATTATCAATCGGTCATTTTCTAAAACTGATGCTTTTGTTTTAAAATCCTCGATTGATTCTGGCACCGCAGTTTTTAGTGAATCTATAATCGTAACAAACTGATATAATGAAATTACCCCTATGACTCCAGATATTGCAGCAATTACAAGAAATCCCAGGATTAAACTTTGTGAAAATTGCATATGAAATTATGATCATATTCATTGATGAAACAATCAATGTAAAATTATGATATAATTGGTTAACGATAGTATACTTTTATTATAGAATTTTTTGATTCTATAGATAATTCCACACCTATCCTTTGAAAAATAAATGGTTCAATTTTTTGTAAATTTACTCACGGTTTCTCATTGAGATAATCTATCATTGCATTACAATGATCAGCCATGAAGGTCTCAAGATTTCCTAGCTTTCCTTCCCATTGATTTATGGTAGTTTGGGCACAATTTCCAGTAGGATCATTTGAAGCTAGAGCATTTTTGGCATTTTCCATAACACTTTCTGCAAATTGCTTGTTTGTTTTAATATCATCTTTAGTTGCAAGCAAATTGGTATGGCCAGAAATTAAAACGTCAAAATCAAATGAGTCTAAAACATCATGTGTTTTCAGATACAAATCAATGTCAGGAGTAACACCAAATGCTCTATACGGTGGTTCACCTGGACGCATCAAGTCAACGAGCATTGCAACTTTTTGTTGAGGAGCTAAAATCAAAATATCCCCATTAGAGTGGAAATTTCCAAGATAGTGCAACTCTAGCGTCTGTTCTCCAACGGTTAGAGAATACATTGAATCATCAAACGTTACAGATGGTATTGGTCTAGTGCCGTTTTCTTGTTTTAAAACATCTGCCGTTTGTTTGTGTGAAACATATGTAATATCTGGTGAAAATATCTGATCTACTGCGCCAGTGTGATCTGCATGAGAATGTGAATAAATCATATGAGTTATTGGTTCTGAAGTCACATCTTTAATTGCATCAAGATATTTTTCTCCAATAGGCTGTGGTGCATCAACTACAACTACACCTTGTCCTGTTGTAACAAACATTGTCTGATAACCGCTACCAACTAACCAGTACACATTGTTAGCAATCTCTGTTACAAAGTATCTCTTTTCTCCAATAACTACAGGGTTGATAGTGTAATCAAGAGTGCTTTCAAATATTCCTGCAGGGGGTTCTACACATTCGCCTTTATGGTCCATGGCAACATGTTCTGCATTAAGAGCACACATGTTTCCATAGATCTTTGCATCCATTCCACATACAGGATCATACTCTAATGTACATGCAACAATTGGTTTTTCAACATACCATCCTCGTTCTTTTAGCTTGTTAACTGACTCATGATTAACACATACGGGAGATATGTCATGTTTGAAGATTAATTCTAAAGGTTCGGCACAGATCACGCTACCTGCAGGAATTCCTGCGTTGCCCTGCTGTAATGGTCTCAGGTAAGGTTGTTTTATTCCATCCATAACACAGACTTTTCCAGCATAGATGCCAGGTCCACATCTATCATTTAATACACAAATTTTACCAAGTGAAACAAATCCAGGAGCACATAGATTTTTGTAAGGTACATGTCTTGACGAAGATTTTTCTTCGATTATTTTTACTAGTTCATATTTTTTGCTTGAAGCATCAGCTGGAGGATTTGCTACATCGGTTACTTTAACAGAGAGTTTGTATGAGTTTCCATCTACAAAATCAAATCCTGTGATTTTATCGTAAAAATTAGTCCATTCTGATTTTTCATCATCTCTTATTTGCATGCATTTTTGTGGGCCAACTCCAACACAATCAACCAAATTTGGGCCAACAAAGATGGTTTTTATTTCTTCAGCATATGATAGCGGAATTGAAAATACAAAAAATACAGACAGTACGATTAATGGAATCGTAGATTTCACAATAAATTACAATTAAGATCATTTTTATCTTTAACGTTTTGAGATTGTTTATGAATAAAATAATTCCTATCGGAATAGGATGCGTAGCTGTTGGGATTATTATGACGATGATTTTTTCAGGAGATACCAAACCAATTCCTCCTGTAACACAGCACGATTTACGAATACTAATTGATCAATGGATGAAAAACCCAGATAAAGATGACAGAAGTCAACGCCTAGAAATAATGAAGGCATACTATACTTTTGAAGAATCAGGTCAGAAATTATCAGACGACCAAGAAGGCAGAGTGATGTTAAACCAGATTAGAAAAATGGTTAGCTTTGATATTCCAAAAACAGAACTTGATCAAATGAAACAAGAGATTCGTGATGAACTAAGACAATTAGGATTCAAAATAGAATCTTGAGTCATAAATGAGAATACTAGCAAAAGACAGTTTGAATCGTTATTGGAAAAATGGACGCAGACAGACATGAAATTTAAAAATTACAAACTAATATTTTTCTAGTTTAATTTGAGAATCAGGTCGAAATTTGCTCCAAAATATGCCTAAAATAGTAGCTACAGATACCCAAAATACACTAACTGCAATAACAGACATTGTTCTAAAGTCATTTACCAATTCCATAGGTGCAGATATTTCATCAGGATTTGGAGGCATCACTACAAACACTATGCTGATAAAAATTGTATATCCAACAAAGGCAACAATCTTTTTTTGTGATTGTAATTTTTTGTATAATTGATAAAATCCCACTGCACCAAAACTAGAGATTGTGATAAATGAAAGATATAGAATTGATCTCAGTATTACAGTTTCAGGGTCACCTACTGTTGGTGGATTTGCAGGATATTTCAAAAACGGTATAAAGTAAATTGCTAGCCACATTATTGCCGCAAGTGTAAATGTTTTTTTCAGATCAGTTCTTCCAGGTAATGAACTTCTAGAATATGCGTAAACAAGTCCAAACAACGCACCAATGGATGTTCCCAAAATTGCTCCAGCTAAAACCTGTCCACCTTTTTGCCAGTATCGATATGAATCAAATTCTGCTCTAAATTCAGGAGTGTCTTTTTCTTCACCCGATGCAAATAGATGTTGATTTTCAATTCCAATTGCCGTGTCAAGATAGGGTTCAACAAGTATCAAATTTGCAACACCATGTATGGTACCTGCAAGAGCACCTGAAATCAAAACAATTGCAAGAAATAAAGCTGTTTTCATATCATCTTAATGGCACGGGAATCCCGCTGCATGTCTCATGTCGTGAGTTAATTCATGAATGTAAAGATCCTCAAATGCTTGGTTACCTAAAACAATGCTAAACAAATGTCCTTGATCGTAACCTACAAGGAATAATCCAAATGCAAAAACAATTGCCAAAATTGCAACTGAAAGAATAGGAACATTAGATTTTGAAACTATAATTTCTTTTGATTGCGACATGAATCATGTGATTTTGCACCACGTACTTAAACGGTTGGATGGTTTATCCAATTAATATACTCTAGGCATGAAAATAATATGAACGTATGAAAAAATACAATTATTCTACATTCATGGAATTAACAAATAGAATCACAATCAGATTTAAAATATAAAATACATTTTAAAATTTGTGATTCTGGTCATAACAAAAATATGCAGTCATTGCGATAATGTTTATTCACATTTCACAAAAAAATCAAATGCATGCCCTAAATGCAGAATTCAATATGACGTGTAGGGGAATTTGTGAGAGACACCGTGTTGAAAAAACAGATACACAGACAACACTAAAAGATGTACTTCATGTAATGTATACTTGACATATGACGGAATAAAATGTCCTTGCTGCAGCACACAATTACGTTCTAAGTGAAAGTCAAAATTTCGTAATTAGTGATAAAGTAAAAATCTAAAATCGTGGGATCATTTTGGTTTTTGCAGTTACTGCAATTATTGAAATGATTGCAATTGCTAGAATCATCATTGCAACTGTACCAAACTCTGGAACTGATACTTGTACAATATCCATGTCTGAGATAATTGTATCAATTTTTTGATTGACTTCAGATGAAGAGGCACCGGTTTTAATCATGTCTCTTAGTTCTATTCGCATATTGGTTTCAACTTTTTCCATAAGTTCTTGCTGTCCTGCTTGCACTAGTGGAGCCTCCAAGAATTCAAAGTTATCAAGATATGCTTTGGTAGCAAGACTAAGTGCTAAATCGGTATTTCCATTGGCATATTCGGTCTTGGCTTGGGTAAGTAGACTTTTGATTGTATCAACGTAAACTATTAAGTCTGCATCTTCGCTTTCTAGTCCAAGTATTTCATCAATCTCATGAATAATTCCTCCTGAGATTGTTTCAACATCTTCTGGGTCTGCTCTGTTATCATATGCATTCCATAAACCAGTGTAAAGTTCTTCAATCGCTTCTACCTCATGTTCAGGCAAATCAGACTTTACCTCATCAAAGATTTGCTGTGATCTCCAGACAAATGCAGAGCCATCCTGAAACTCTGCCATCTCACCTATCACACCGTCAGATACTGCTTCATGATACTCTGCAATTGAGGTTTGTAGTAATATTTTCATCAAGTTAATTTTAAAATCAGGATCATTACTTAATTCAGAGCCTACAACTGTTTGTCGTGCAATGGATACTACCTCTTTTGCATCATCAATTGCTTGCTGTGCTTGATCGCGAGATACAGTAGTGGTTGCTTTTTGTCCAAGATTCATCAAAATGGTTTGGACTTGAGAGTCAAGTACTGGATCAGATGCTTGCAGTATTGGCTTCATTGAGTCATATAGTTCGGCTACTGGGTGTGTTGCATGAACCAATGCAAGTTCTGCATTCTTTTCATCAAGATTCTGTTCTAATGCCCAAAAATGGCCTAGTGTTTCTTCAAGGGACGATGCAAAAGAGAGCTTGTCTTGGTCTGATTCTGCAAAAATTAATGGTGAAGTAGAAATCATAAAAACAGCAAAAACAAAAGATATGGCAGTTATGTTATTCAACAAAAATTTACACGATAAATAAATGATTTAAATGGTTTGCACATTATGTGATATTGTTCTATAATCATAGAATAGATATTTGAAAAAATTACAAATTATCTAAGCAAATTAAAATCAGTTTTTTAATGAAGATGTGTTTGTGATCTTCTTTTTGTTTACAACGCTTACACAAAGTAGACACTATCAAATTGCATTTTGAGCATTTATCAAACTCGTCAACTTCACAACCACAAATCCTACACAGTTTATTGTTCATAAGAGAAAAAACATTCTGTCAATGTGACAGAATTGAGAGTAATGGCATAGCATCCCACTGTAACATGTGATAATCAAGTATTCCTGAGCATATCTTGCCATATTTTTCATAAAATATTTTTGCCTCTTGTGCAGTTCCCTCAAATACAGCCATACTTGTCTTGTTGTCACTAAATGCGCCAGACCACATAATTTTTCCATTTGCATGCCAATCATCAATTAATTCGCTAATTAATGGAGTGATTTTTTCCAAGTCATGCATGTTAGTTGCGTCCTTGAAACTACTGACTAAAACCCAAGGGATTTTTTGATCAGTCATGTTTGTTTGTTCCATGAAATAAATACCCCAAAATAGAATTTATCATTATAGATTATTCCATCAATCTATTTTACATTAACATAACACGAGTTTGATTTCAAAGCATAGAATAACTTTAGATAACATTCTGTATTTTTAATAACATTTGCAACACTAGAATAGTGTGATGTGTGTGATTTTTTATTGTATGCACTGCACATATTCTGACCAAGAGACCATTAACCAAAAAACTTGTTTTGCTTCATCCACGTGCTTCAGGATCTAGTTGCTATTGGCATTACAAGTCGTCTTAGTTGGTTAATGGTCTCAATTTTTTAACGAAAATTTATAATTCCAACAGAGATTAGACAAGACCAAATATTTTATTCTAAATGGATGAAAAAACAGTTCGAGTTCCATCAAATTGGTTTGATACTCCTGTACTAAAATTTTTATTAAAAACCATTACTGTTCATTACGTATTTTACTTTAAATGCAAAAAAGTCCATTTAAGATCATTGCAAAAGACATTGTCTATATTTGGACTAGCTGCCATGCTGTTTATTGGAATAATTTCTCTTGCAATAGCAGAATCTAATGAGCAACTTATTTTAGATAATACAGCACAATCAGTTGAAATTCCTAAATGGATTAAAGATAATGCAAAGAACCATTCAATTCAAAACAACTCTAAACAAGACATCATCTCATTGCTTGAGAATTTATCAAACATTGGAATGATAAAAAATATCGCGCATATTCAAATGCAGATCTATGATATACCACCTAAAGGTAAAATGGATTTTGTAAGTATCTCTGGAAATGTAAATGAGCATGGAAGATCAGGATTTGTGACATTAGAGATACAAAAACCAGATAATACAAAAGAAATTCTACGTACACCCGTATTGGAAACTGGTTTGTATTCTACAGTTTTTTCAATTAATGATCAATCACAAAAAGGAACATATCGAGTGGTATCTGAATTTAATGGCAAACAACTTTTTGTAAGCTATTTCTCTATTGCAGATAATGTTAATGACTCCAAAAGAATTCCATCATGGTTTGTTACTACTTTTCACTGGTGGATTGACGACAAAATAACTGATGCAGAATTCATTCAGAATATTCAATATCTTATAGATAACAAAATCCTAATTATTTTTATAAATAGTCAAGCCACTCCAGAACTAGAACTTTCTGTGGATGGTCAACATTTGGTTCGAAGAGGTACAACTCACACCATAACATCGCATATCACTTACGGAGAGAAACCCGTTGAAGGTGCAAGAGTAACGTTGACAATAGAAGATTATGATGAAGACATAATTCGAGAATTCAATGGATTTTCTAATAATTATGGAGAGTTTGTTTTCTCATGGGAGATTCCTAAAAAATATGACGACCTTGAAACTCTACTTGCATATGTAAGTGTGACCTACGAGGATTCATCTGTGACAAAATTATTTAAATTTCAAGTATATTGTATGCCTAGCGAATCTAATTGCAAGATTGATGGAAATAGATGACATGCGATTTTAATTATTTAGTTTCAATAACATTTGAGCTAGATTAGCACCAATCTTTTTTACTTGTTGCTCTTGTTTTTGATCTTTCATAGTTCCATCCAAATTGAAAGCTTCGTGAGCTTTTGATATTGCTACTTGGGTTGGAATTACAAGGACTCCCATATTTTCAAGAATTGCACGAACATGAACTAGTCCTCGCAATCCTCCCAATCCACCAGGTGATGCACTCATTATTCCTGCTACTTTATTTTTAAAACAAGACAGTGGTGATTCGTCATTGTCTTGTCTTGATGTCCAATCAATTGTATTTTTGAGAACGCCAGAAATTGAACTGTTGTATTCGGGAGATGATATTAAAAATCCATGATGAGATAACATCAATTCTTTTAGTTTACGTGTATTAGATGGCAGTCCTTCTTTTTTTTCCAAATCTTCATCATAAAGTGGCATTTGAAAATCACGAAGATCAATTATTGTTACATCTGCACCTGCTTCTTTTGCTCCAGCAGATGCTACCTTGACTAGTCTTTTGTTAAATGATTCAGTTCTAGTGCTACCTGCAAATGCAAGTATTTTTGGAATCATAAATAAATTTGGTAATTGTTATTTAACAAGTTTTCTAGGACTTGCAATTGTTTATTTCATTGAATTTTGCCCAAGTTTGAGCAAATGAATTCATTGCAATGTGAACAAATTGATCATATGATTTTACCATGGATAATTTTGTATCCACATATGACTGTCGATACTTTGAGCCCAAATCAATCCAATTCTGGTATGAACTACTTAATGACTCTATATACTTGTCAAATTCCTTTAGAGTTTCTTGAGGAATGTTTAGTTTATCAAAGAATTCTTTTTGCGAGATATAACATGTACCAAACATGTCATCAAATGAATGAAGATATGCAGTATACAAATCAGAGTATTGTTGCATAGTTAATGGTAGTTGACATTCCATTTTTTTAACTATTTCAGATGTCCTGTTTTTCATAATATCACAGATTGAAATTGGAGATTCATCAGATTTAGTATTTTTTGACAAGGTTGTAATATACACTTGAAGAGATAAAAACATTTTCCAAATTTGTATAATATTTAGTTGTAAGATAACTTACTCAACGTTTCTTTGTGGGTTTTTTTCTTTGTTCAACCCATTTATCAAGATGTCTTAGAATTTTCCCAAGATCTTGTGTATGTTTTGTTATACTGTATTCTACACGTATTGGTACTTGAGCATAAATTTTTTTTGTGATTAGACCATTATCTTCAAGATCACGTAATCTCTCAGATAATACAGTATTACTTATCATTGGGATGGCTTTTTTTATTTCATTGAATCGTGTGGATTTACTTTCTGAAAGTTTTTTCAAAATTAATAGAGCCCAAGTCTTTCCAAGAACGCTCCAGATTTCATCAACCTGACATTCAACATGATTACGAGTCCTTGCCTCTTTCTCAAATTCTGTTTCCATACCTAGTAGCAAAATACTATCTAATTATAAAAAGGAATTTGTGGAAAGAGTTTAGAATTAAATTTATTTTAAAAGTCAATTTTACCCATTTTCCCAGTGTTGTAATCTAGTATTGCTTGTTTAATTTCATCGTCAGTATTCATCACAAATGGCCCATAACGAACTACAGGTTCGCCTAGTGGAACACCAGCAATCAAGAGCATATCCAAAGGTGATGACATGTCATTTGAGGCTTTGATAGTTATTTCATTTCCATCTTGTTCAAATAGTACAATCTGTTCTTTGTGAGCAGAAATTTGTTTGTCTCCAAACAATCCTTTTCCATTTATGACATATGCAAACGCATTATAATTTTGAGGAATAGTTTGTGTCACTTTGGTATTTGGTTGTAAAGTAAAATGAAGATACACGATAGGAGTTCTTGTATCGATGATTGCTTTTTCTCCCATTGATTCTCCTGCAATTACTTTAACTTTGATGCCATCCTTTTGTGCAATTGGAATTTTGTTTGCTGGTAAATCCTGATAACGTGGATTCATCATCTTGTCTTTTTTTGGCAAGTTTACCCATAATTGAAATCCATGTAATGTTCCACCCTTCTGTGAAAATTCTTTTTCGGGCATCTCTGAATGAATTACACCAGAACCTGCAGTCATCCATTGAATGTCACCTGCCTTTATTTTTCCAGAATGGCCTTGCGAGTCTTTGTGTTCAAATACGCCATCAATCATGTATGTGACAGTTTCAAATCCTCTATGCGGATGATCTGGTGCACCTTTAGCTTCTCCAACAGATATTTCAATTGGGCCCATCTCATCTAACAAAAGAAACGGATCAACTTCTCGAAGACTGCCGTTTGGGAATGCTCTGTGTACGACAAATCCTTCACCTTCTAATGTTGTTTTTGCATTAGTTACTTGCAATACGGAGCGAGTCTTTGTGTTATTTTTTACTAGACTTTGATTTTTTGTGTTTTGTTTCACGATATAGTATTACACTATTAGTTATTTAAATATGGTAGTAATTACTTACTTAGTAGGTTAGAATAACCTTACCATGATAAAAATTGAGTTAATCTTCTAAAACATGAATTAGATCTTTTAGTTTACGTCTTGATTTTGGTGATTTACGAACATCTGGATAGCCAATACAGAGAATAGATGAAGGCCTCAAATCGGTTCCAAGAACTTGTTTTACCTTATCTTCATCAATCATTCCAATCCAGATAGAGCTTAATCCCAAAGCTGTTGCTACCAGTTGAGAGTAAGATGCAGCCAAAGTAGCATCTTGTAGAGAAAACTTTGCAAGCATTTCAGGTGAGAAATTCATCTTAACCCTACTAGGATTCATACAAAAAACCAAAACCAGAGGAGCATTAACAAATGGTTGACGATTTGCAGCCTCCACAAGTGCCTCTTTTGCTTTTTTACTTTTTACATAAAATACTTCTAATCCCTGAAAGTTTCCAGCGGATGGAGCAGTATCAGCTGCTGCCAAAATCTTTTCAATCTTCCAGTCTTCGACCTTTGTTTTAGAAAATTTTCTTGTAGAACGTCTTGTCGAGATGATTCTAAATATATCAGATTCAGATACTTCGGCTCCCTTTGTTTTGCTTGATAGTATTGCATTAAGAAGAGATGTTGGTTTTTGAGATTTTTTTTCAGATGGCTTTGCATCATCATCTTTTTGAATCCATACAGATGGGTAGAATTCTTTTGGGAAGACTTGAACGTATAATGGGTCGTGTGGAATTTTTGCATATTCTAAAATCTTTTCCCTAAATTCTCTTGTATTTGCTTCAAGCTGATCTCTGTCTTTTAGTCTAAACTGAACAACATCAGAATTTATTAAAATTTCACTAAAATTATCTTCCAGTTCTACTTTGCCCACATTATTGTTTTTTAGAATTTCAACTAACTGGTCTAACTCATCTTTGTTTAATACAACAGTATCAACATCATCTTCATCTATACCACTCCAAATGATTCTGCATCCATCCTTTGAAAAATAAGATGGTTCCACTTTAGAAAAAACCATTAATTCAGATATCAAAATCATACATAAAAAAGTAATCTGAAATTTCTCATTTCGATGATAAATAAAAAATAAATATTAAAATTTCACGCAAAAAACAGCTAAATATGAATAAAATGCGAGCCATGGTGCTATCTAATTGTGCGCCAATTGAGACAAATCCTTTGAAATTAACTGAAATAGATAGACATGAAATCAAAAGACCAGACGAGATTTTAATAAAAATTGAGGCCTGCGGGGTTTGCCACTCTCAGCTGCATGGAATAGAGGGAGATTGGAAAGATATTGGAATTCCACCGACTTTACCAACAGTTCCAGGTCATGAATTGGTAGGAAAAATTATTGAGATTGGCAGCAATGTAACTAAATTCAAAGTAGGGGACAGAGCTGGAATTACTCCACTACTTGAAGCTTGTAAAACATGTCAGTATTGTAAAGAAGGTAAGGAACAGCTTTGTGAATCTTCAGAGATCACAGGGGAATCACTCAGAGGAGGATATTCAGAATACATTACAGTATCACAAGACTTTGCAACAAAGATTCCAGATAAAATGAAAGCAGAGTATGCAGCCCCGTTATTTTGTGCGGGAATTACAGCTTACAAAGCAGTAAAAGCCGCAGAACCAAAGTCTCACAAAAAGATTGGAGTATTTGGAATTGGTGGTGTGGGCCATATGGCAGTACAGTTTGCAAAAGTAGAAGGATCCGAAGTTATTGCATTTTCACGTAGTAAAAATCATCTAGATGTTGCAAAGAAACTAGGAGCAATTGATGCCATGGTATTTTCAGATAAACCGGAATTTCTTGACGAGCTAAAAAATAAACACGGAATGTTAGATGCTGCAATTGTCTTTGCACCAGCAGATGTAGTAACTGATGTTGCAATAAAATCAGTAAAGAAGGGAGGATTAATTGTAATTGCAACAGTTGGAAAGAATCCTACATTTTTTGCATTTGAAGAAAAGACAATTCGTGGAACTGTGATTGGTTCAACTAAAGACATGGAGCAAGTAATCAAGATATGCGATGAAAATAATTTGACAGTAGTCACAGAAACCTATCCTCTTGAAAAAGCAAACGAAGTTCTCAAGAAACTAAAAGAGTCTCAGATTCAAGCAAGAGCTGTATTGATACCTTAATCTACAAAATAGGCTCAAAAATATCTATATAGATTATTGATATACTATAGGATTACAAGAAAACATTGTGATTTGGTTATACTTTCACATAGCAACTAATAATCATGACAAAAACACCAAAATTTCAACTCGTAGATGATTTTATCGAAGGCGAGTTAGATTATGACGATGATGGAACCTATTATGGAGAATAATATTCCATATTATTTATTGTAAAAAAAATAAAAACATGTAATAAAATAAATTTTTAAACAAAATCAACATTAATGTACTATTAGATACAAGAATAATCATGGCAAATTACACAACACAAGTAAATACAATCCACAAAAAATTTACTAGTGCATTAAAAAAGGCAAAGACAAGACAGACAATAAACAAAGCATACAGTGCTCACAGAAAAGATCATGAAAGATTGCTCAAAAGTCATCTTGCCGAAGAAATGAGACAGATTAAAAAAGCCAAAGCAAAACTCGATTAATCAAAAATATTTTTTTATTTTTTAATAAACAAGATTTTTATAAATTTGCAAGATTTGGTTTAAAACTATAAAACAAGAATTATGTGATTCGCTCTATTGCAACAAATCCTTCATCCAAAGTCGGGATATCAAATGAATTGATTTGATCTAGAATTACCTCTTTTGGTATAGATTTTCTGCTCTTTTTTTCTCTGTTTTTTAATCGTTCAAATATTACATTTTTTGGTAATTCAAAACTAACTGCACTTAATTCCAAGTTTTTTCCATGTTCTAATGCAAATGACTTTAATTCATTAATCAGAGAGATTCGAATGTGGCGTTTTAGATGAGTTCTATCAATTACAAAGTCTTTATCATTTAAAATGCAATCATGTATCTTTTCAAAAAATTTTGATGTAATGTAATCGAATTTTTTTTTATTTTGTATATAATCAAATGCTTGAGTATATGAAATTCCCATAATATCAGCTAATTCTTCAATAACAAAATCAGTAGAGCAGGCGACGTATTCCTTATGGGAATTGACCCAGGTAGTTTTGCCAGAGCCAGATACGCCAATCATAAATATTCCCTTCATGGAGATAGATGGATTTTGACAATTATTTGGGTATAACCAAACATGCCAAAATAGGCAAAATTAGAGCAGAATTTAGGCATATTTTGATTCAAAGGGCTTTACAATAGTTTAATTACGACTCGATTTCAAGGAGCTTTAGAAAGATATGCCCTTCGATAGAGATGGCCCAAGAGAAATGTTTACTGCAACCTGTGGTGACTGTGGCAATGAATGTCAAATACCATTCAAACCAAAAGACGACAGACCTGTATATTGCAGAGAATGTTTCCAAAAGCATAAACCTCAAGAACGCTCCGGCGGTTCTAGATTTGGCGGAAGATCAAGTTATGGCGGTAGATCAAGTTATGGCAGAGGATCAAGTGATAGAGGCTCCAGATTCAGTAGAGATGATAGACCAAGAGAAATGTTTACTGCAACCTGTGGTGACTGTGGCAATGAATGTCAAATACCATTCAAACCAAAAGACGACAGACCTGTATATTGCAGAGAATGTTTCCAAAATCACAGACAAAACTAGTAAATTGTTTTGAGTAAAACTCAAAACTCCGAATATTTTATCTAACCAAAGATTTAGAATCTTTCATTTCTGCCAAATATCATTGAATGAAATACCAACCAGGGATAAAATAAAAATCGGAATTAAAGTAAAGATTGTTCAAAAACAAGATCAAAGAAATGGAAACTTGACTGAAGGGACGGTAAAAAGAATTCTTACATCAAGTAAATTCCATCCTCATGGGATTAAAGTGGAATTAGATAATGGAAAAATAGGACGCGTTCAAAGTTTAGTGGCTTAAATAACAGATGATAGAATTTTTCGTATGAACTGTAAAAGATGCCATCATACTAATGAAGCGCACGTATCATCAAATGAGAGTAAATCATTGATGAGAGCAGGGAAATGCAATATTCCCAGTTGTACCTGTAAGCAGTATCTAGACCCTATTCAAGAGATAGACGAAGACTTGGTGTAACAATAATTCATATAGTAAATTCTAGTAAAATGTTTTATGAAAAAACATGCACCAGCTGAAGAGATGAAGCAAGAGTTAGACAATCTATTATCCAAACTAAACGCAATGGAAATTGTTGCATCAGATGAATTTCAAAAAGGGTCAGTTAAGGTGTTAAGAGCGCTAGTAGAAGGACAGATTCACTCAATTAACGAATTTGAACATTTGAAAAAAGCAATGGACTTGCTTACATTAGAAATTTTCAAATTACAAAATAAGATCAAGAGTTAAGTCTAGTATCACTAATTCCACATTCAGTACAACGAATAATGGTTGATTTTTCTAGTACCTGATCAACTTTCATTTCAGAGCCGCAGCAAGGACATGATATTTTTTGAGTGTCGGATTTTTGACGTATCTTATAATCAGGCTTTACCTCTTTTACTTCCTCATTGCAGATAGGATGATATCTTGCAATGATAAGATCAGATATTCTTTTTCGTTCTTCGTTTCCGGATTCAAACATTGGCAATATTGCCAGATGTAATGATTTTTCTAAGGCTGAATTATTCCAGCACTTGAAACTAGGGTGATTGATGAAAAACTTCTCATCTGAGGTCTGCTCGCAGTCATCAGCATAAATTATCTTAAAAAAGTCCTTTTGTCTAGACAATATCAAATAGACAACTTTTTCCATTGGAGGTCCCCATTCTGAAAGTTTGATTGGACCGAGAAACTCGTATTGGAGAATTTGAATGCTCAATGAATATAGATCAGATTACTGACTTTTGTTTTTTGCTGGTATGATAAAAATAGTGCCAAGATTTGATTGTAATTAACTTCTTGAAAAGAATAAATTCAAGAGAATAAGATTTTTGGTGAATGAAAGAACCTCACAATCATGCTAAAGTAGGGTATAGCATGATTTTGGTAGCAGCAAGTCTCACAGCAATTGCTCTTGTTGCATTGGCAATAGGCTCAAATGTGCTTTTTGGAGACCATATTCAAAGAGAAAATACGGCTCATTTTGAAGAATGTAAAGCGATTGATTTTAAATCAAAAGACTGTGAGAAATACTGGGATAGAATTAACAATGCAGTATCTGGAATTTATGTAGATCTTGGCAAATAAGTTCAAGGTCAAAATAGAAAATTTAATTTATTTCAAGATAAATTATCATTAAAGCATATTAGGTTGATTTCACTAAATTAACCCATGAATGATTATGAGTTTCCTAAAAATTCAGAGATTACACAATTGCAAGAGAAACTAGATTCGTTAATTGAACATCATAAACAAAAATGTAAGTTATATGAAAATGCCAGAAAAAGCAAAAATATAGAGATGGTAAATCGTTTGTATGAGGACAGTAAAATTTTATGGAAATCAATTGAAGATGCAAAAAAAGAAATTAAAAAATCACAATAATATAAAAAATAACCTAGTAGCCGTTTGCAAAATCTTCCATGGTGTTTAGATTTTTAGTTAGTTTATTCATTGCATAAAATGCACCACCGACGATTCCTGCATGGTAAAATGTATACAAAAATACAGCAGAAGAGGTATGATCAGATTTTGTAAAACTGAGAATTAACATTGTAAAGAAGATAAAGGTTCCAACGCATGTTACAAGTTTATTGAGTATACCATCATTCATTCCAACAATTCTCTTTGTTGCACCTGCCATCAATGCGATGCTAGTAAGAATTAGAAAAGTTGCACCACCGTTTGCAGTTACGTATTCGTTTAACCATGGAAGCAGGCCATCTTCCAATATATCAGATTCAGGCATTGTACTGCCTCCGTTTAATGCAAAGTTTACTGCACTGAACATGCTTCCGATAACAAAGAAGAACAAGAATGTTTTAGCAATAGATCTTTTGAGGGGACTGCGTATCTCACTTGGTTTTACGGCTCGCTCAGTAATTCTTACACCATAAAGAAATCCAATTGCAGCTGCTGGCAAAAACATCAGATTAATCAAAATTGGAGATTCTTGGTTAATTGCTTCAATTTGAGGGTAAAATACTAGAAACAAAAGTACGGCAAAGGAAGCAGATATCACAAACAAGATCAAATTAAGATATTTGCGGTCACCAGATGCTGCCTGGTCGTATTCCCAATTGTACATTTTTAAGAATCAGAATGAAATCATTAAAGTTCAAGTCGAAAAATCATTTGGTCAAAGTATCAATTCTCTTTACCCTTTTTACAGACTTTAGCCTAACAAATTCAATGAAACTGATTACTTTGGCAGGCGCGGGGATAACAATTATGGGTGTAATTTTTCATCTTCAAGGCCAGTCAATAGTTGGTCCAGAATCATCGTTTATGTATTCAAATCCAGAGTGGGTCAACTATGGAATTCAGATTGCAGTAATAGGGACAATAATCATGGCAATTGGAATTAGTTTGAGATTTATTAGAAAATCTAAGTGGTGACTCGAAGAGTTATAGTGCTACGAATTTTTCCTACTTTACGAATCTTTGTTGAAATGATATTATTTAGTTGGGTTATGGTTTCAGTCTCTAATGAAACTACAATATCAT
Organism: Nitrosarchaeum koreense MY1; assembly: GCF_000220175.1. Lineage (NCBI taxonomy): Archaea > Thermoproteati > Nitrososphaerota > Nitrososphaeria > Nitrosopumilales > Nitrosopumilaceae > Nitrosarchaeum > Nitrosarchaeum koreense. The sequence continues at coordinate 1,104,855 of NZ_AFPU01000001.1, forward strand.
AATTTCCAAATGTAATAGTGCAGTCTTTAATTTCTGGAATCTCTTTTAGTTTTAAATAGATTGAATGTTCTTCTCCAATTTCACAACTGATCAGCATGTATGCTTTTTCCATTTCAATTGCAATGAAAAACACTACAACTTAAAGACATCTTAGAAAAGGTTCTACGATCTCAAAATCCAGATCCTAGTGGATCTTCAGGTTTCATGATTTCACGAAGAACTATAGTAGCAAATGAACCTCGAGATAAAGTAAACTTTACCGTAGTATCTGTTGAAGAATAATCTGTACATTGAATTGCAGCTTGTCTAAATCCCCCTTCACTGCTAATTTCTTGCATCTCTTTGATGAAAAAATCTTTGGGATTGATTTCTTCAGTCTGAAGAATTTTGGATATCTGAAAATCAAAGCGAGTTTTTTTGTAATACGAATAACCTACAAAAGGCAGAGCGAGAAACTGATCTAGTCCTTTAACATATTTTCCAATTATTCCATGAGAATCATAACAAACATCACCCTCTTGAGCAGCAAAGAGATTTTCACCGTCAGTAAATGCAGCACTTAATGCATGATTAAAAAGAAAAGATTGGTAAGCTTGGACGTAAAATCTTCGTAAAGGTAATGGTACTGCATGTATTGCTTTTTGTGAATCATCATGTTCAATCATTTCTTGGAGTACGATTCTTTCAACATCCATTTGGGGAGGAACTTGGCCCAAGTATTTTTTGTAATTTGAAGGGTCTGCAAGTTTTTCTCTTATCTCGGTATTTTCTTTAGAGTCATAAGTAGAGGTAAAAGATAGGAGTAAATCGACTGCTTTTTTGAAGTTTCGCTGTAAAAGAGCCTTACCAATAAGGTGAGTTACGGCTCTTTTAGAGCCAAATCGTTGGTAACCGTAAAAATTTAGAATTTTATCATATTCTGTAAAGTCAGTTAAATTTCCAACACAATCTGAAATTTCAATGCTAAAATGATTACCAATCATATCTTTTTTTGATAGAGGTTTTTTTACATGACCGATTTTTTCAAGAGAGTATTTTTCGGAAGAATAATTATCAATTGATTTACTTTTGCTATCAGAGCAAACAAATTGCTCAGTAACTGCAGATGCATCCTTTAATCCAAGTGATTTTAATCTGATTCCTGTTTTTTTAAAAATATCAGATAATGCGTGGTTGGTGTCTATTTTTTTCTTTTTTAGTTTGTATACAGCATAACCATCTTGTTGGATAATTGATTTAAGTGATTTTGGAGAAAGTACTTCATTTACTTTAAAGTGCTCAGCTTCATCTTTAATTCGTCCGCCAATTCCATTAAATTTTGTACTATAAACTAAGATTCCTATTTGAGAATCTATTTTTGGTATCACGGTAATATTGTCACTGTAACAAATTTACTAATTGAGACATCTTCAATTTGAGCACCTATCAATACTTTGTATGTTCCAGGAGCTGCTTCATCAGATGCAGAAATTTTTACATCACCAGTTATTGAAGAATCCAACTGGAAAGGAACAGATTTGTCAGAAGTGGCATCTAAAAATGTGACATAGTCAGAGAGTATCAAGGATACATCTTCAGTAATAGTACTCTGTGGTGTGATGGTCAGAGAGATATTTTTTGATTCTCCAGGAAGTAGTGAGATATTTTGAGTGTCAAGAGTTACATCAAATGGTAACGGAACAGAAGTGTCAACTACTCCGATGTTATTTTCCACCCATTCGGTAAACCATATTTTATCTTTGTATATAGCAAAGTCAAAGACTTGAGCTAAACCACAGTTAAAATTAAGATCACAGTCTCCCCAGGCTGGATTTTTTGATGGAACGAGGTACTCTACAAGAGAATCAGTTTTTGGATCTAGTACTGCAATACTGTTTGCAGTTTGTTCGTTAAACACTAGCTGACCAACAGAATTACTTTCAATCCAATACGGTCTAGATATTGGAGATTTAATGACACCAGTAGAATTACCATAAGTGGATACTTTAGGATCAGATGTTGGGTAAGAGATGAATTGGTTTGTGTCTGGATTAAATGTAAAGATTGCAGAGTTTGAGGTATCAGCAATCCAAATCAGACCATCAGAGACTGTTAATCCGTTTGGAGTAAGTAGATCAGTTGGCAATTGGAATACTTGAATGAAATCAAGAGCTGGAAGTGAACTCCCATTAGCAGTTGCTATGGAAGTACGATATGCATCCTGATCAAATTTTACAAGTACCCCACCTTGTTGGAAGATCCAATTTGTATACCAGACATTGTTGTCTTCATCTATTGCAAAATCACCAGTTACAGAACCATCTACTGGTGATGGAATATTGAGATAACTCAACTCCTCATCTGATAAAGTAGGGTCTAAGAAAGTGAGTTTGTTTCCATTAAAATCATTTATCACTACTTGTGAGCCAAGTATCTTCAATTTTTGTGGCAGAGAATCACCATCAGATGGGAAATCAATTCGTTGATATTTTTGATTGTCTGGAGTAAATTTCCATATAGAGTCATAAGATTCATCTGTATACCATACAGAACCGTCAGGAGAATAATCCATTCCCCAGATCATTGAGCGCCCATTTTTTGGCCAAAATGGATTTTCAAATTCAATAAAAGATTCAGTGTTAGGATCAAATTTTCCTAGTTTGCCAGTATTTGTTTCTGCGAACCACACGTTTCCACTATAATCTGTAACTACTGCTAAAGGATTAGTACAAACAGTTGGAATAGAATATTCTTTGATAAATTTAGTAGATTTTGCAGTTGAAGATCCACAGAATTGTGCACGTTGAGAGTCAGGAAAATTATCGGCGGGAGTTCCAGTTTTGGTTATCTCTTCATTTTGGTTAATTGGTTTATTATTTAGAAGCACACCTGCAGATAATGACGTCAGCATGATTGTTCCAAAAAAGATAGCTACAATTAGGCCTTTTTTCTTCACAAATTAAAAAATAATTAACCCAAGTTATATCTTATTGCAAGAAAAGATCTAAAGTAATTTCAGATCACCAGTTATTTTATCAATTAAATTCTCAGGAGCAGGTCCAATTGAAATACAGGTAATAGTTCCGGGAGCGATTTGGGTATGACCGGCATCTGTAACTTCAGACCAGGGAAGATCCAGATCAATAGCATGTTTTTTTACTTCTTGCAATTCTTTAATTCCTGAAACTTTGAGTACAACTTTTTCTTGGCCTCCCCACCATTTATTGAACCATTCAGGATGAGATTTTCTCACATGTTCAGCACCTAAAACACAAGCATGACCTACTTGTGCAGCAATCTTTCCCTTTCCCATTTCAAGATCAGTTCTAATTACAATTACTTGCTTGATATCTCCCATAAAGATATCAAAATCATACTTAATGAAAAACTTTTGAGTTAAATAATTGACAGTGAAACGAGAATTGTGTACTATGACGTAATAATTGCCGGTGGAAGTGTTGCTGGATTGATTTGTGCTAGAGAAGTGGCAAGAAATAATCATAGTGTTCTTGTAATTGAAGAAGATTATGAAATTGGTACGCCAGAACATTGTGGAGGATTAGTGAGTACTGCAGGCCTTGAAGAATTAGGAATAATTCCATTTAGAAAGACTTTTGATCATTTAATAGATTCAGCAGAGATACATGCCCCAAATGGCAATAGTTTTTCTATCAATTCAAAGAAGCAAAAAGTTGCAGAGATTAGCAGAAGAGAGTTAGACAAACAATTAGCACATCAAGCACAGAAAAATGGAGCAGTAATCAAAGTAAGAAATAGTTTTCAAGAAATAACAGATAAAGGAATAAGAACTAATGAAGAAGAAATTGAATGCACAATCTTTGTTGATGCAAGAGGAGTATCATCTTTAATTCATAAGGATAGAACTGGAATTTTATCTTCGGCACAGTACGAAATTTATGCAAATTGGATAAAGAAAGGAAAAGTAGAAGTATTTTTAGATCAAGAAAAATATCCAGGGTTTTTTGCATGGGTCATACCATCTGATGAAGGTAAAGGAAAGATAGGAGTTGCAGGAAAAGGAATCAATGTTGCAGAGGCAATAGAAAAATTTCTGCAAACAAAGGGAGATTACTCAACAGTTAGGAAAATTTATGCTCCAATTTGGATTAAAGGTCCAATTGAAGAATTTGTAAATGGAAAAACAGTAACAGTGGGAGATGCAGCAGGACAAGCAAAACCAACCACAGCTGGTGGGATTTACTCTAGTGGCATGGGTGGAATGTATGCAGGACAAGCTATTTCGAAATATCTAAAATCAAAGAAAAGATCAGATTTAGAAGAGTATCAAAAAAGATGGACCGAAAAATTTGGAAAGGAATTTGAAAAACAGTTGTTTGCAAGAAAGATTTTAGAAAGATTAGACAACAATACAATCAATAAATTATTTGAATCGGTAACACCTGAAATAATAAAGGAGATTTCTGAAAAAGATGATTTTGATTTTCACACTGGATCAATTGTAAAATTACTCGGGATCAAAGGATCACTCAAAACTGCTCAGGCCATAATCGGTGGAGAATTTAAAAAACTCCTAAGTTAGAAAGCGTAATTTCTAAGCAAGGTATAAATGATGTTTACAGAAAATTGTGGCATGTCATCTACGATTTCGTTACCAGCATGTAGTTGTTGTCACAGACATATTATGCCTAATGATAAATGTGTAAAATTCAATTGTCCAAATTGTGGTGATAAATTAATTTGGAGATGCGAGAGTTGCAGAGAATCCGCAAAATCATATACTTGTGATTTGTGTCATTCTCAGGGACCTTAGAAAATTGACTCAGTTACTGTTAGTTACAAAAATTCTTCCAACTGGAATGGATGTCGATTTAGATAAATTATCAGATTCGATCAAAGGAGTTCTAAAAGAAGGGATACAAATGAAAAGACATGCAAAAGAGCCATTGGCATTTGGATTAGAATTTCTCAAAGCAGAATTTGTTTTAGAAGATAAAGAAGGTCAAATGGATTCACTAGAAGATGCTGTTAAATCAGTTGAGGGAGTAAGTGAATTCGAAGTACTCAACATGAGTAGAATGTCTGTGGACATGAAATAGGTGATTTTTTGGTACGCAAAGATGAACCTTTGCAGATGAGAGTTGGTGAAGCTAAACAGAGAGACGTTGGTAAAAAGCGCGCCAGAGTTGGACCAGAAGCAATGGACCAGCTCAAAGTCACACCAGGGGACATCATCGAAGTTATGGGTTCAAGAACTAGTTGTGCCGTTGTTTGGCCAGTAGATGAAGATGAGAAATCTCCAGACATTATCAGAATTGACGGACAGACAAGGAAGAATGTGGGAGCATCATTAAATGACATTGTAAAAATTAGAAAGGCAACATCAAAGATTGCAAAATCAGTAGTATTAATTCCAGTTAATGATTCAGTTACAGTCGACAAAGAGTTTACAGACTTTGTAAAAAACAGATTGAAAGGATTACCAATTACACATGGAGATGAAATTTCAGTTATGATTTTAGGAAACTCGATGGACTTTAAGATTAGTAAGACATCTCCAAAACACATTGTAAAGATTGACAGATCAACTATCCTTACAATATCTGCCGAAGCTTCAGGAGATAGGAAATCCAGAGTAACTTATGAAGAAGTTGGAGGATTGGGGCATGAAATTAAAGCAATGAGAGAGATTGTTGAGCTTCCATTAAAGCACCCAGAATTATTTGTAAGATTAGGAGTAGAGCCACACAGTGGAGTTTTGTTGTATGGTCCTCCAGGTTGTGGTAAGACGTTGATTGCAAAAGTTCTTGCAAGTGAATCAGAGGCAAACATGTTTTCAATTAATGGGCCAGAAATTATGAACAAGTATTACGGAGAAACAGAAGCAAAGCTTAGAGATATCTTCAAAGAAGCTAAAGATAATTCTCCAAGCATTATTTTTATTGATGAAATTGACGCGATTGCTCCTAAAAGAGAAGAAGCTTATGGAGATGTAGAAAAAAGAGTTGTAGCTCAATTATTGGCATTAATGGATGGTCTCAATGATAGAGGAAATGTAATTGTTCTTGGAGCAACCAACAGACCAGAAAGTATTGATCCTGCACTTAGAAGGCCTGGAAGATTTGATAGAGAATTTGAGATATCAGTTCCAAATGATGATGGTAGATTAGAGATTCTCATAATTCACACAAGAGGAATGCCAGTTGCAGATGATGTGGACCTTAAAGACTTGGCAGCAGAATTGCACGGATATACTGGAGCAGATATCAAATCACTTTGCAGAGAAGCTGCACTAAAATCAATTCGACGTTATCTTCCTGAAATTGATTTAGAGACTGAGAAAATTTCATCAGAGGTTTTAGAATCAATGCAGATAAAATTAATTGACTTTTACGATGCAATGCACGATGTAATTCCTACAGCAATGAGAGAGTTTTACGTTGAAAGACCAAAAGTATGGTGGCATGATGTGGGAGGATTAGACGAGATCAAAAAATCATTAACAGATAATCTTATTGTAGCTATGAAAGAACCAACTAAATTTACAAAGATGGGGATAAAGCCACCAAAAGGGGCGTTAATTTATGGTCCTCCTGGTTGCGGCAAGACGTTGATTGCAAGAGCATTAGCTACTGAGACTGGAGCCAACATGATACTAGTCAAAGGTCCAGAGATTCTTTCAAAATGGATAGGTGAATCAGAAAAAGCTGTAAGAGAAATTTTCAGAAAAGCAAAAACATCATCACCGTGTGTTGTAATTTTTGATGAACTAGATTCACTTGCACGAATCAAATCCGGAGAAGGCGGAGTAGGAGAAACTGTTCTTAGTCAGTTGTTAACTGAGATTGAAGAAGGCACGTCATCACGTGTAGCTGTAATTGGAATTACAAACAGACCAGACGTTTTAGATAACTCGTTACTTAGAACGGGAAGATTGGATATTGTACTCTATGTTCCACCACCAGACGATAAAGGTAGATTGGAAATTATCAAAATATTGACAAAGAAAATGCCACTTGCAAGTGATGTAAAGTTAGAAGAGATTGCAGTGGCTACTCAAAATTATACAGGAGCTGATTTAGCTGCACTTTGCAGAGAATCAGCAGTTCAAGCAATGAGAAGCAATAATGCAAAAATTACAAACTCTGACTTTGCCAAAGGTATGAAGCAGATTAAACCATCAATCACTAAAGAAGTGGATCAATGGTACAAGACAGTAAGAGAAAGTATATCTAATGTCGTACCTAAAGTAGGAGATAAATCATTTTACGGATAAAAATGGCAATACCACTAAGAAACAAAGTATTTGAAAAAATCAAAGAAGTAAATTCTCTTACAGATGTAGAGTTGTACAAAGCTTTGACTAAAGATGGGATGATTATTTCTGAAGACAAATTCAATAAACTATTATTGGATTTAGAAATTCTAGGATTAATCAAAGTTGCATGGATTACAAAAGATACACGAAGAATAGAAATCGTAGTGATTAAAGAAGAGATAGACATAGTAGATGAACAAAATCAGGAAATGATGGAAAAAGATTATGAAGCAAGCTTTCCTGGCTTTGAAAAATAATTAATTTCTAAAATAATGGGAAATGAAATGCTGCATCTAATGCAACTGCAACAAAAATTATTGTAAGATAAGGAGCAGTTACTTTGTATGCTTTCCATGCAAATTCAGATGTAGGAGTCTTTGTTAGTTTGTAATGATATGCTAACATCAAACCGCCAGAGACTGCAGCGATTGTAGTGTAAACAATTCCCATACCAAATGCAGGAAGAATCATCGAGTATGGAAGTAGGATCAATGTATTTCCTAGAATGTATTTTGATGTTCTTTGCATTCCAATTACTACTGGCAACATTGGAATGTTTGCTTGTGCATATTCATCTTTAATCTTCATTGCAAGGCACCAAAAGTGGGATGGGGTCCATACAAATACCAAAAATCCAACTAGGAATCCCAAGATATCCATACTGCCTGTTGCAGCAGACCAACCAGCCCAAGCTGCGGCACTGCCAGCAATTCCACCAATTACTATATTTGATGTGTTTAATCGCTTAAGCCACACTGTGTAAATAATTACGTAAGAGAAAATTCCTAATGCAATAAAAAATGCAGATACCGGGTTTAATGCAAAAAATCCGTAAATTACAGAGACACAACTTACAACAACTCCATAAAGTAACACATGAGATGCTGCCATTCTACCAGAAGGAATTGGTCTAGTGCTGGTTCGAGTCATTTTTGGATCAATGTCTTTATCATAATAATGGTTCAAGGCACTTGAACCAGCAGATGCCAAAGCTCCTGCAATAATAATATGTAAATAATGAATTAATTCAATTGGATTTTCAGTTGGAATTAGTTTATTTGCAGCATACATCGATGTTACAGCAGTAATTACCAATAGTACAACAATTCGCGGTTTGGATATTTCCAATATTTCCTTAAATCCCAATCTCACTATATCCAAATCAGAAGCCATTTAATTTATTCGACTTTAATGATCTGGTCTATTTCAAAAGGAATAAGTATCACAATCCTAACAGCTAGCTTGAATGAGTAATTGGGACCTCATGATGCCAGGCATGGGATTGACAGCTATTGGAGTTGCAGGTGTGACAATATCGTATTCAGGAATAGCTCATACCTTTGTAGATGGAATGCACGCTCTAACTGGTCTAACTATGTTTGTTGGATTGATCTTTTTGGCAGCAGGTATCTTAGATGGGGGTGTCTCTACTAGTAATAGGGCCAAAGCAACTACTCTAGTAATCGTATCAATTGTGTTATCTTTTGCAACATTTGGACTTACAATGAACTCTTCAAATTACACCATTACACTTGCAGGACTCTTGATGGCAATTGCATTTCCATCAATAATTATATCATATCTAATAATGAAGATGCCCCAGTATGCTAAACCAGTAGGAGCCATAGTTGGAATGGCAGCTGCTACTGGAATCATCATGTGGTTTGCATTTGGGCTAGTTAGTCCAGATACGTATATGATTAGTGAGCCTGTAATTGAAGAGCCTAAAGAAGAGGTGGTGGTATCTTCAGCACCAATATATCCAATAACAATATTGGAAAAATCAGACATTCAAGGAAATCCAGATTATGATCCAGATGTAGCACATGTTCCAAAAGGAAATGTTGTTGAATGGACTAATGCCGATGCAGTAGTACATACAGTTACAAGTTCAGCTGACTTTGGGGATACATTTAACTCAAATATGATAAATGCTGGTGAGAAATTTTCACTAGATACAAACAATCTTGATGCTGGCGAATATGAATACATGTGTATGGTACATCCTTGGATGATTGCAACTTTGATAATTGAAGAACCAAAAGATGATGTTAAAGTTGTAATTCCACAAGGTGCTGGAATAATTAATGAGGGTCAGGTCTATTACAATCCACAAGTAATTCAGATTGAATCTGGAACGACTGTTGTTTGGGAGAATACAGATAGTGCAATGCACACAGTAACTTCAGGTAGTGCAGAGACAGGAGCAGATGGAAAATTTGATTCAGAGATGTTGGTAGCTGGTAGTTCATTTAAGCATTCATTTAATTCCCCAGGAAAGATAGATTACTTTTGCATGTTACATCCTTGGATGGCTGGCACTGTAGAAGTACAATAGATTTGAAATTAATAATTACAGAATCTCAAAAAAAGATACTAGCAAATTATGCAGATAATGAAAGACCAAATGAGTCGTGTGCTGTTTTATTTGGTGCCGCAAATGACGAGCAAACTACAGTAAAAGAGATATTTCTTACACAAAATATTGAAGAATCGCCAGTCAATTTTACAATATCAAATGATGAATTACTCAAAGTCTACAAAACTGCTGAAGATAAAAAAATGCAGGTTATAGGAATATTTCATTCTCATCCAAATTCAGAGGCATACCCATCGGAGACAGATAAGAGATTCATGCAAAGTAATCCCGTAATATGGGTGATTTATTCAGGAGTAACAAAGGACTTTAAAGCATATTTTCTAGAATCAGAGATAATTCAAGTTGCAATTGAAGTAAATTAGCTATCTAATTGAAACTCGTTTTTTAGTAATTTTTCTTGCAGGCCGGGTAGTTTTTTCTGTTTTTAGTTTTGGTTTATCAGTGGATATGCTTACTCCCTTTTTTTGGCCTTTATGTCGAGCATCATTTCGTATTTTTTCATTTTTTTGTAATTTTTTTAACTCTTCAACATTTGTTTTACGAGTTTTACTTGTTACCATATAGTAGAGTAATTTTTTCTAGTAGTTTAATATGTTGAAAAAATTCAATTTTGGTTTAAGTTCCTTTAGGTTGTTCATAGTCTTTTTTAATAATTAATTCATCAAATCCTTCATCAATTACTGGTGTTTCAAGTTCTTTGAGTTGTTTGTAAATTACAGTTAGTGGAAATGGGTCATGTCTGCTTTTTTGTCTTTTTTCAAGTAATCCCCTTGAGGTATTCATCAAGATCCCTCTTACTTTGGCATTGTACTTCTTTGCAAGAGCTATGTGTTGCTTTCGTATGGAAGTAGTCAGATTGGTGTCATCAATTACGACGTTTTTTCCTGATTTTAGACATTCTTCGATGTATTCAAGTTCTTTTTTTCTATTATTATCAAAAAATGATAATGCTATACGTTCATGATCAAAATTTGCCTTTATGTAAGTGGTCTTTCCACTCAGCGCAACTCCAATCATTAAAACATATTCTAATTTTGACACATACATCTCATACCAATCAAAGATTTAAAATTAGATTTTTGTTTTAAGCAGGATTGCGGCAGGAATAGCAAGATATACAACAATACTTTCTTTTGTATTGAAATATCATTTTTTATTCATAAAAAATACTAATGTAAAAAAGTAAAAATAATTATGCTAAAAATGCTCGTAGCATCCAAGCCATCTTTTCATGTTTTTCCATGAGGCCAGTTAAGAAATCAGAAGTTCCTGCATCACCAAGCTTTGTACATGTTTCAAGGTCTTGTCTTAATGCACGAATCACAGATTCATGATCATCTAATAGATTTCTAAGCATTGTTTTTGGTTCAGGATATGTATCTGGTTGTTCTTTTAGTCTACTGTTTCCAATAAACTCTGCAAGTGTTGCTTTTGCTTTACCACCTAATGCTCTGTTTCTCTCTGCAACATCATCAATGACTTGATCTATTTCCTCGTATTGTGACTCAAAGAACTTGTGTAGATCATTGAATTGCATTCCGATTACATTCCAATGATAGTTTCTGGTCTTTGTGTACAAGATGTATTCATCAGATACAAGACGATTTAGAATGTCAGAGATGTTTTTAGAATTTTCAGATGATATTCCGATGTTAGTTTCCATAATAATTTTTATCAATCATAAAATAAAAGGGTTGTTTTGATTTTCAGAAAGATTACAAATTTTATTTCATTATACAAGTATAAAATGAATATCTAGTAGATATCTATCACATCAAGAGGAGTTTTGAATTAAATATCCCTTCTTTCAAATGAAATCATGGAAATTCACGTATACGACACATATGTCAAAGCCAAAGATGGTCATACCATGCACTTTGATGTAATTACTGGTGAAAAAGATCACAACAAAGCCATTGCATATGGTAAAGAGTGGTTAAAATCAGTAGGTGAGCCAAACGCCCAAATGACTACAAATGAATGTCAATTTTGCCATTCACAAGGTGCACCAGAACCTGTAGAACGGGCAATTAAGGAAAAAGGTTATTTCATCCAAAAGATGGAAGGCTGTCCTTAAACATCTTTTTTCCTTTTTTAATTATTTTGATCTATATTTTTTAGGCAAGATATTTTTTGTAAAGCATGACAGAACAATATGCAAAGTGGACAGTTGAAGGAGATAAAAAAACAAAATGGATTTGTGGATGTTTTCTAACTGCAGATGATTATTTTAAATTCTGTAAAAATCATAACGACATTTTGAAAAAAGCAATTCAGACACAGATTGATGAATTGGATATGACTTTAGTTATAGAAGACTAGAGTGCAAGTATTGCAATAAATGCAGATACAAAGACGATTGCAATGGTATTCAGTAATTTAATTACAGTGTTTAATGCAGGACCTGCTGTATCTTTGTAAGGATCACCAATGATATCACCGACTACTGCTACTTTGTGTATTTCAGTTCCTTTATTACCTTGCATCTCGACTAGTTTCTTCGCATTATCCCATGCACCACCAGTGTTTGCCAAGTGATATGCAAGTGGAATTCCAGTAACTACTGCACCCATTAGTAATCCGGCAACAGCTGTTGGGCCTAACAAAATACCTAAAATAATTGGCGAGATAATTGCAATGATTGCGGGTTTCCAAAGTTCTTTAATTGATGCAGCAGTTGCAATGTCTACACATTTTGCATAATCAGGCTTTGATGTTCCTGCTAAAATTCCAGCATCTGATTTGAATTGTCGTCTAACTTCATCTACCATCTTTCCAGCAGCACGAGATACACCGTTGATTAGTTGTCCGGTGATGATAAATGGAATTAATCCACCAACTAATAATCCTACAATAACTGTTACATTTGTTAAACCATAATTCAATTCTAAAACTCCTTCAAAGATGTGAGCTGCCTCAAATTGGAATGCCTGTATCATTGCAAGCGCGGCTAATCCGGCACTAGCAATAGCAAATCCTTTGGTTACTGCCTTTGTTGTATTTCCAACAGCATCGATTTCATCAGTGACTTTTCTATTTTCTTCACCCATTCCAGTCATCTCGACAATTCCACCTGCGTTATCTGCAATTGGTCCAAATGCATCGATGCTAAGAACAATTCCTGCAAGACTAAGCATGGCCATTGCAGTTAATGAAGTTCCAAAGATACCATACAAGATTGGATCAGTACCTTCAGGTGCTGCATTTGAAGCTACACTAAATGAAATGATAATTGCAACAATTAATGCAATCATAAATGGTCCGGTTGATTGCATTCCTTTGATAATTCCCATTAATGTTAGTGATGCGTATCCCCATTTTGCAGATTCAACAATATCTTGAACTGGTTTGTATTTGTAATTGGTATATCTGTCAGTAATCTTTTGAATGACTGGAACTAGAATGACACCAATGACGGTTGTGGCAAATAATGCATAAGCAATTGCGGTTTGTCCGAGAAAGTAGTATGTGAAAATGAAATTCAAAATTATGGCAATTGTGGCAGAGACATAAAATGACAGATTAAGCGGTTTCATCACATCAGTAATATTTGAAGAGCGAATAATTACAATTCCAATGATTGATGCAATCATTCCAGATGTTCCGATAAGAATTGGATACATGAAAATTTCAGGAGCACCAATTAGTGCAGCGATTAGTAATGAAGCTAGAATTGTAACAATATAAGATTCATAAACATCAGAACCCATTCCTGCTGCATCACCTACATTATCACCAACGTTGTCAGCGATTGTTGCAGGATTTCTAGGATCATCTTCAGGAATATTTGCTTCAACTTTTCCTACCAAATCTGCTCCCATATCTGCAGCCTTTGTGAAGATTCCACCACCGATTCTGATAAACAATGCAATTAGACTTGCACCAATACCTACACCGGCAATTGTGATTGGATTAGGATAAACCATGTAAAGACCAGTGATTGCCAAGAGTGCCATTGCTGGAACTGCCAAACCTACTGTTGCTCCGCCTCTAAAGGCCATTGCAAATGTCTTGCCTAGACCGCTACTACTTAGATGAGCGGCTCTAACTGCTGCTTTGACTGTAATTTTTAATGAGATTAATCCGGCAACTGCAGAAAGTGTTGCACCTACTGCAAATGCTAATCCGTTTGAAAATCCGATAAAATATCCTATAATAAGTGAAAGTGCGATTGCGATTGGGATGATAATTTTCATCTCTCGTCTCAGAAATGCTGCTGCTCCAACTTTGACTGCATTTGAGATATCCATCATTTCTTTGGTGCCTGATGGTTGTTTTGTGATCCAAGCAACAATACCTAGGGCAACGACAAATGAAGCAATGCCTGCCACTATAGGCAAAATTTGTTGAAGATCCATACTATAATTTGCTTGCCTGAGATTAGGAAATATAAATCAATTAGGAATTGGTTATTTTCTTTTCTGATAGGGCAAAAATGTTTTTCCTCGTAATCCTTGCCTAACTAATTTGTTGAATCTCTTACCATGTGCAAGATATGGAAATCTCATGTGAATTAATTCATGAACCAGTGTATTTTCCAGGGTCTTTTCATCTGGAATTTTTCTAATATTGATAAAAACAAGATTATGTTGCAAATATGAAACTCCATAGTATTTGTAAGCTGAAGTTCTCCTGCCTTCAGTCATCTCTTTTGGCATTTCAAGTACTTCTTTAGTTGTTAGTAGAATTTTTGGTTCGGGTATGGAGAAACGACTAGAGTAAATTCCAACTTTTTCTAATATCTGCAATTTTAGCTCAGGATCTAACTTCACAATTATTTTTGATAAAATGGATGTTTATTCTAAAATGTCAACTCTTGTACAAGAGTTGGTGTATTATGTTTTGGATATTGAGAATTAATAGGGTCAGAATATTTTGTAGTGTAATCACAAATCATACAGCCACCGGCTCATCATACCCCTTTATTCCATTGAATCAAGTAGTCTTTGTGTTTTATTTCTAATTTCTGGAGTTACCTTGACTGTGACCAATCCCTCGTTTGGCTGGCCATATAGCACTACAGAGTTTTCAGGCGCATGTATACATACCGGAATTACTAGTAGGTCTTCTTCGCCTACAACAGTTAGTCTTACAGGTGTCTTTGAGGCAAATGCTTTTTTGATGATATCAATACTTGCAGGAGTAATCTCTGCTGCAGGATTATTGCATGTAAGTTCAGTGTATACAGTTGGAGACATTGTTGGTTCTCGCTTTACTCGCTTTTCATAGTTGTCAATAATTTGCAAAGAAGGAGTTAAACCAAATGAGATCATCTTTTCAGTTGTCCTATCTCCAACTGTAATGATATAGGAATTTTTTTCTAGATGTTTTTCAACATTTGATTTAGATACTTGACTTTCAGGAATTAAAATTCCCATAGGAATTTTCAGTTGGGCTCTAAGAGAATCAGGTAATTT
Organism: Nitrosarchaeum koreense MY1; assembly: GCF_000220175.1. Classification (NCBI taxonomy): domain Archaea; kingdom Thermoproteati; phylum Nitrososphaerota; class Nitrososphaeria; order Nitrosopumilales; family Nitrosopumilaceae; genus Nitrosarchaeum; species Nitrosarchaeum koreense. The sequence continues at coordinate 1,119,928 of NZ_AFPU01000001.1, forward strand.
CACAAAAATCGCTTAGTTTGTTTTTGGAGTATCTTCAGGCGTCTCTGCAGACTTCATCTCGTCTTGCATCTTTGCAGCAAGAATACTACATTGAGCTGCAATATTTTTTGCACTAGTTCTAAATGCAATTGCACTTGGAGAATCAGGACTAGTAATCATGATTGGTTTACCTAAATCAGAACCTGACATTATTCCAGAGTTTAATGGAATTTCACCTAAGAAGGGAATTTTAAATTGTTCACTGATTTTTTGTGCACCACCATCACCAAAGATATAGTGTTTATCGTTACAGCTTGGACAGATAAAGTGACTCATGTTTTCTACAACACCAATAATTGGGACATTTAATTTTTCAAACATGCTGATTGCTTTTACTGCAACATTGCTTGCTACATCTTGTGGAGTAGTTACAACCAAAATGCCAGTAATTGGAATTGTTTGTGCAAGTGTTAATGGAATATCACCAGTACCTGGTGGTAGGTCTACAATTAGATAATCTAAATCAGACCAATTAGTATCAACTAAAAATTGTTTTAAGATTCCGGAAATGATTGGGCCTCTGTAAATTGCTGCTTGATGTGATTGTTCTGCAAAAAATCCAAAAGAGACTACTTGAAGACCATTATATTTTGCAGGTTGTAGCTTGTTGTCTTCTACTTCCATGTGACCACTTTTCATGCCAAGCATTAGAGGAATACTTGGACCATAGATATCTGCATCAAGCAAGCCAACTTTAGCACCAGTTTGTTGCAAAGCTAAAGCCAAATTCAAAGAGACAGTAGATTTCCCTACACCGCCTTTACCACTTGCAACTCCGATAATATTTTTGACAGTTGCCATACTGGTGTCTGCATCAAGGGAACGACCTTCCATCACTTTTGCAGTTACTTTCATATCAAAATTTTTGAGTTCTTTGAGTTCACCTATTGCTTTTCTAACATCATCTTCAATCTCTACATTAAATGGACATGCTGGAGTAGTAAGCTCCAAAGTAAATTTTAGATTATTATCATTAAGTTCAAGGTCTTTGATCATTCCCATAGATACGATGTCTTTTTTCAAATCCGGATCAATTACTGTGCTAAGTTTTTCAAGAACTTGATCTACTCCGACCATTGGGTCAAAAAGTCGCTTTACATTATTTAAACATAGGTTAGATGAGTAAAAAAACGCAGATTATTTGGAAAATTGATAAAAATTTACTCAAACAATGCGTAAATTACCCAAAGATTCATAAATTCAAATTCAACAAAAACACACAGTTGTTTTCTATATCCACCCTAGTTGATGTTGTTAGGATTCCACCAAGCTTGTTTGGAACCGCACTCAAAAAGGCTGCAACAAACATTCTCAAAGACAAGTATGAGAGCATGATTAATGCAGAATTAGGTTACATCATTATGATTTTAGATGCCAAAGTTGACGAAATGGGAAAGATGATTGCCGGAGACGGTGGAACTTTTCACAGAGTAGAGTTTGAAGCATTGACATTTTATCCAAAACTCCAAGAAATCGTTCAAGGAGAAATTGTAGACATTACAGACTTTGGAGCATTTGTAAGAATTGGTCCAACTGATGCATTACTACACTTGTCACAAGTTATGGATGACTATCTAAAGAGTGATGTAAAGTCTGGAATGATTTTAGCTAATCAAAGTGGTAGAACATTAAAAGTTGGTTCCACACTTAGAGCAAGAATTACTGCAGTATCATTAGGTAAAGCTGCTGCAATGGGAAAGATCGGAATCACATGCAGACAACCATTCCTTGGTGCAGATGCATGGATTGCAGAAGAGATTAAAAAATCATCTGGCGGTTCTAGCGATTCAAAAGAAGCTAAAGTAGAGGCAAGTTAAATGGCTCGAGAGATGGCTTGTAGAAAATGCAAGTTTGTAACTACAGGTAAAGTTTGTCCAGCATGCAAATCATCTGATTTGACACCAGACTGGAATGGAGTCGTACTAGTTGTAGACCCAACAAATTCTCAAATTTCAAAGACATTGGGAATTAAACAAAAAGGCAAGTACGCAATCAAAGTCACGTAAAATCTTTAAAATCATACTAGATTCAATATCATCATGATTTCATTTAATTCTAAAAAACAGTTAATTGCATTTTTAGCTGAAGATATTGGCAAAGGAGATATCACAAGTGTTCTTCTACCTAGAAAAAAAATTACTGCTAAAATTATCTCAAGGGAAAAAGCTATAGTTGCAGGTGTTAATCATGCAAGAGAGATTTTCAAATTAAAAGGATGTAATGTTACAATTGTAAAAAAAGATGGCAGTAGAGTAAATCCAAATGATGTAATTTTGAAGATAACGGGGGATGCGGGGAAGATTCTCACATGTGAAAGAACTGCGCTTAATTTACTTACAAGGATGAGCGGGATTGCTACTCAGACTAGTGAATTGGTAAAAAAGATTTCAAATAAAACTAAATTGTATGCCACAAGAAAGACGGCTCCTGGCCTGAGATATTTCGATAAAGAGGCAGTAGAGATTGGAGGAGGAGTAAGACATCGATTAAGATTAGATGAGATGGTGATGATAAAAGACAATCACATTGCAGTAAGTGATTCTTTGTTGTCTTTGATTAAAAGTGCAAAGAAAAAACATAAGAAATTCGAAGTTGAAGTAGAAAATACAGCAGATGCAATATTGGCAGCAAGAGAAGGGGCTACGATAATTATGTTAGATAATTTTTCACCAAAACAAATTAAAAAAACAATTCATGTTCTCAAAGGAGAAAAGTTGCGAGACAAAGTATTACTTGAAGCATCAGGTGGAATTAATGTAAAAAATATTGCAAAGTATGGAAAAACAGGAGTAGATATCATATCTGTTGGAAGTATTACAAACTCTGTCAAAGGAATAGACATGAGTTTAGAAGTGTGATCAGTTTATTTTAGATAGTAATTCAGCAACTGCTTTATTTTTTGGATCAATTTCTTTGATTTTTTCACAGCATGCAAGCGCTTTTTTTGGTTCCCCAAGAAAATAATGCGAATTTGCTTTGAGAGTTAAAACTTCAACATCATAAGCACCAATATCTAAAGCTCTTTCAAAATATGGGATGGCCGTTTGATATTGATTTTTCATGTAATAGATGCCACCTACAATAAACAAGACATTTTGTTCATAGGGTGCTTTTTGTAGTATTTCCAATCCTAATTTCAAAGCATCGTCATGCTGTTTTTTCTTGACTAGTTTTCGCAACTCTTTTCTTTTTTGTAAAAGGTTTTTTTCTTTAGATTCTTTTGAGTTTAGACCAAACATACCAATTACGGTTAAAAGAATTAATTTATGCCAATAAACCTTCAGCTTTGCATAAAAATGAGATAATGTTTGTAAATTAATTGAGAATTAGGGATATTTGTTTAGCAATCCAACTTGTACTATTTTAAAAGTGCCGAGTTTTTTGGCAGGTTCAAATCTATCGAAATAATCGTATTCACCTTCTTCTAATGAATAGACAGTCATTGTTACATTTTGATTTGGTTGAATTACTTTGGAATGTGCATTTAATCCATCTATGAAAAACATGTGTGGAATTTCATCATAATTGTGGATTGTTAGAATGTAATCATAATCTGTTCTGCTTACCAATGTAGGATTAATACCGCTTATTCCACTCAGACCTACGATTTTTGTTTCATTTTCTATATTTTGAAATGAAATTGTAGATTCGATTTTCTCAGGAAGATAAATTTGAACATGCCTCACTCCACCCTGACCAATATATCCAAAAAATAAGACAAATGAAGACATTACTACAATAATAATAACAAGAATCATTAATTTTGATTTCATCACATAATTTGAGGTCTAACCTTTTTAATTTTATGTAAGAATATCAAGAAAAGAATTCAGGAGAAAATCACAGTGAAATTAAAAATAGATTTAATTAGAAAGAATCTAGCTAATTGCAAGCATTCTTTCAATTGCTGTTCTTGCCTTGTCTGCAATCTCTTTTGGCACTATAACTTGGTTTTTCTCTTGAATTAAAGCGTCATAGACTTTTTCAAGGGTTATCATCTTCATGTATTGGCATTCTGCTTTTTCAGATGCTGGAATGAAATTTTTGTCTGGATTTTGTTGTTTCATTTTGTATAAAATTCCAGTTTCAGTTGCAACAACGAAATTTTTGGCTTTGGAATTATGTACATGATTAAGCATTCCTTCTGTAGATAAGATAGATACTTTGTTTCCATCAAAACTTCCAGCTGCTGCATCATACATCATTGGTGTGGTACAACTACATTCAGGATGAATTACAAATTCAGCGTCTTTGAGTGAATTTAGTTTTTCTGTGATATCTTCGGGTTTGATGCCGGCATGTACATGGCACTCTCCTGCCCAGATGAACATGTTCTTTCTTCCAGTAACTTTAGCAACATAAGAACCCAGAAACATGTCAGGTAAAAATAAAATCTCTTTATCAGCAGGAATTGCCTTTACTACATTTACAGCATTTGCTGAAGTGCAACAGTAATCTAATTCAGATTTTATCTCTGCAGTTGTATTTACATAACCAACTGTGATTGCATTTGGATGTTGTTTCTTCCAGTTTCTTAGTTCATCTATAGTTATAGAATCAGATAGAGAACATCCAGCTTCTAAATCAGGAATCAATACTCTTTTTTCAGGTGAGATGATTGCAGCAGTCTCTGCCATAAAGTGGACACCACAAAAGAGAATTGTTTTTTGAGGAACTTTGGCTGCTTGTCTTGATAAGCCTAGTGAATCACCAGTAAAATCTGCGATATCTTGAACATCTGGAATTTGATAATTATGAGCCAAGATAACAACATCTTTTTCTTTTTTTAGACGTATGATTTCCTCTTTGAGACTCGATGATTGTTGAACTAGCATTTCCAAAGTCAATGCATGAGGTAGTCATTTAAAGAATAAGATCAGGTCCGGTTTACTCTAGAAAATAGGCAATTATGGCAATTTTTGCCATATTATGTTCCAATAGATATTCCACTGGAGCAGTATTTTCTTAGAGTTTCAATTGCAGATAAAATTGCAAGTTTGCTAGTCTTTGGGTTTGTCTCATCTGGGATGTTTTCAATGTTAAAAGACATCTTTCCAAATTTTCCTTGAGCAACAATGGTGTGAGTGTTTTTGTCAGTGTTTGGGTCTGCAACAATTTTTACCATTGTCTTTTCACTACCTACTCCAACTAGACTAAGTAATGCTGCAACATTGATGTTTGCAGGAAATTGTGATACTGCTTCTTTTGCGGTTCCTTCAAAGATGATTGTTTGTGTTGTGATTTTTTCTAGATCAATCTTTGATGTCTCAAAGAATTTTGCACCCTTGAGTGATTTTGGATGTTTGGTAGTAGTTAATGTAACTGATTCTAGTAAATCAGAGACGGATTTTATTGTATCCAGTCCACCAATTGCACCAGACGGTAAGTAAATTGTTTTATGAAAATGCTCACATGCTTCAGATAAAATATCATAGATTGATTCATCAAGTAATGCCCCAACACTCATGATCATTAGGTCTCGTTTATTTTGCAAGACACTGTGAGCTACATTTCTAACTGCTTCTTGTGATGCTGCTTCTACTACGATATCAACTGGGTATGATGAAAGAAGGTGAGGGTTTTCAACAATAATTGGTTTATTTTTTAATTTACTAACCAAACTAGATGATGCATCTTTTGAGGTATCATACACATGAGTTAGAGTGCCAGGAATTTTACCTGAATCAATTGCCAATGCAATTTGAGTCCCAATTGCACCACATCCCAAGAGCCCAATTCTTTTCAAGTTATTTTACTTGGAATAATCACTTAATTAATTCTAGTCTTGAGCCAAAAGAAGATTTTCTAGCAAGGTAAATTGTACCAGCAAGAATAATTCCTAAAATCATAATTGGCAGCATACCAAATTCAGGAACAACATATGTTCCAATAATTTCAACATTTTTTGCATCCTTTGGGAGCATCATTCCCAATGCATAGTTGTCAGGATATTTGATTAGGTCATATTGTGTATCTACACCGTCAATTGTTAGCTTGTATTGTGCACCTTCAGCAGAGATCACATCAAGTGGTAATCGTAGCCAAAAAATACTAGTTAAAGGAACGCTCTCCATAGTAATTTGAATTGACTTTTTTTCAGGGATTATTTCCATAAAAGACAACTTTGGATATTCTTGTGTTTTTTCTAGATTGACTTCAAAACTGCCATGGTACCCATAATGAATATCATATGTCTTATCATCAACTGTTAGGACATACTTTTCAGATGAGATTTGAGTGATATCCAGATACTGGGCAAATGCATCCATATCATCAATGACATGACTGCCAAAAGCAAAACTAGTTGGGATCAACATCAATAGAACAACAGAGGCAAAAACAAATTTCATAGTGAGAAATTAATTTTATTAAATATAATTAATGGTTAGATTATCAGAGTCGATAATTTGAAACTAGTATGATTTATCATCAATCTATTTATGGTAAAAAATGAATAATGAAATTATGAAGTTGGGCATGAGTAAGGCATTATTTGGAATTGTCTTATTTTTGATATTATCTATTGGAATTGTAGGAAGTTTCACTAGTGTAGATGCAGAATCACCAAGAAAGCAGATGAAAAGGGGAGTTTCTGCAGAGGATGTTTCTTGCAAAGATGGTTTTTCCTTAGTGATTAGAAATAACGGGTCTCCAGCATGTGTCAGTGAAGAAACTGCAGATAGATTAGAAAAAAGAGGTTTAGGAAAAATTGAAGTTAGAGTAACTACTCAAGTTACTACAAATTCAGATGTTTTCATTAAAGACCTAGAAAAGACTACGACTCCAATAAAAAAGCAAGAGAGTGTCAAAGTGGTTCCAGCATCAACGGGTAGTGTGATTAATTTTTACATCCAGGATGATGACTTGAATGTGGCCCATAACGGTGTAGAGACAGTGTCTACTGCAGGATTATTTGAGTTTACAATTAATGGAGTTTCGATTGATGGTCCTTCAACTATGATTGAAACTGGTCCTGACACTGGAGAGTTTTATGTGAAATTGCAATTACCCGATACCATTAATGGAAGGCCTTTGAGTCAAGATGATGTTGTTTTGATAAAATATTTGGATGCATCAGATTATTCAGGGGATAAACAGACCATAACACAATCAGTTTCATTATCAAAAACATATGCAAATGTTGAGAGTGTGGGAGGAGGTTCCAGGATAGGTCATGAATTTACATTACGAATTTACGAACAAGATGCAAATAGAGATTCTAAAAATGAAGACAAGATATCTTTGAGTCAATTTGAATTTAGAGGGGAAGGTGGAATTAGAACGAGTTTGACAAATCCTGGTTTTGATGCAAATTCCAATTATTTAGTAGAGACTGGAAAAAATACAGGAATTTTTGAAGTAAAAATAAAAATTCCAAGAATGATTAATGGAAAGACAATTCACATTGGTGATGAATACGAAATTAGATACATCGATAGTTCAACTCCATCAGGCACTAGTGAAAAGATTGTTTTGAAAGGTAGAATAGGTTAAGTTTAACTTAAGTATCACATAGGTGAATAGTCAGTATAACCTAAAGATTTTATTCGAACCAACAAAGTATTGTTGTGCTAAATACTGTATACAAAGATGCCATCATCAATAGGGAAAAAATGCTGTCCATTCTAAAAGGACCTAAATTTGAACAGATTTTACAGAAAGCAAAGCAGAATTGGGTAGAATTTACGCCTACAAAACAAGACGTGAGTACTGCTGGAATAGACAGTAGTTTTAACAATACAAGATTTCAAGGAATTGAACTTTGGGCAACAACTGCAGTATCAATTAAATCAAATGGAGAAGTATTGATAGATTTACATGATTCCGGATTAGGTTCGGATATAGATCTATCAAAAATTGCAAGCAAAATGGAAATTGAGGCATGTGAAAAAACTGTTGATTCAGTAGATTTGGTATTAATGGATGGGTCACTTCATTCACAATTTATGACAAGACAATCATCATTAGATGCAATGGTTGTAAAAACAATAAAAAAAAGAGACAATGTAATTTTTATTGCAAAGACGTCAAATACAAAAAAACAATTTGAGAATCTAGGTTCGTTAGCAGGAGATATTTTTTATTATAATCACATAACAAAAGGTGCAGGATTTAGCAAGATATTTGTTGAAAAGAAATATGGAGCAGATAAAGTAATTTCTTCTACATTTGTGAGATTAAGTGATTCAACACCAATCATAAAGCTAGAATTTTTAGGTGGAAATAGAGATAACGATGAAATAAAATCAATAATGAATAAACTATACAAAAGTAGCGTTGGAGGATATCCATATGCATTGAAGCTGGCACATAACAACTGTAAAATATCTGACAAAGAACTTGCAAAAATGGTTAGCTTGTTAGGATTGAGTAACGAAATTGGTTCACGCGAGGTTTTAAGTTGAATACAGGTTTTGTAATAGGAGAATCAAAGCCCACATTTGTAACGGCTATTACATCAAGACCGCTTTCGGTTGGAGAATATATTAAAATTGATTCAGATGAAGGAGAGATTCTAGGATTAGTTGAAAAATCATCTGTGTCAAGTGCTGCATTTGCAGATGTTAAAAATTTTGATGAAGCATTTGAAAGCACAGAAATTGCAGAGATAAACAAGAGAGATAAAACATACACTGCACATATCGGAATTTTAGGATTTTTAGAAAATTTACGAAAGGGACAATCAATTATACCAGCAGTTCCACCAATTCCAGGAACACCAATATCACAGCCAACAAAAGAGGATTTGGAGGCTATTTTCAGCCCACAAAAAGAGGGTTGGGTCAAAATTGGAAATTTATTAAGAGAAAAATCAATTGAAGCTAAAATCAATCTCGATAAAATTGTTGCAAGACATTTAGGAATTTTAGCGATGACTGGAATGGGGAAAAGCAATCTTGTTTCATTAATTACAAAACAGATTGGTAAACTAAAAGGGACAGTGATAATTTTTGATTATCATAATGACTATACAACATTAAACATTCCACGAATAAATGTAATTGATGCAAAAATTAATCCTAGATTATTGGATGCAGATCAATTATCAGAAGTTTTAGAAATTAGAGACGGTGCAAATGTACAACAAAGAGTATTAAGAATGGCATTTACAAAACAAGTAAAAGAATCAAAAGAATTTTGGAAGAAATTAGAAACAGAAGTAGAATTCATTGTAAATTCAGAAGACAAAAAAATCAAAGAAATCAGAACATCAGCATATAGAGTTCAAGACATCATAGAGGAAGCTCAAAGAAGATTTGAAGACATATTGGATCCAGATATGGGAGACCCAATTAGTTTTATCAAAGAGGGACGGACAAATATTTTAAATATTTCAGAATTATCTGAAAAACAAGCAAACGTTGCACTGGCATTCTATTTACAACAACTACTCAAAGACAGAAAAGATGCCAGTATTGTAAAACATGGAAGATCAAAAAGAGAGAGAAATTACAAATTTGATTCACCTATTTTTGTAATAATAGAAGAAGCGCATGTGTTTATTCCAAAAGATCATGACACAAGTGCAAAATATTGGGCAGCCAAAATTGCCAGAGAAGGAAGAAAGTTCGGATTAGGCTTAGGAATAGTGTCACAGAGACCAAGAAGTGTAGATCTGAACGTTCTCAGTCAATTAGGATCTTTCGCTATAATGAAAATAATACAAGAAGATGATCAACGCCAAATAGCAGCTGCCACAGAATCTACTAGTCGTGAATTAATTGCTCAATTGACTTCTTTGAATGTAGGAGATGCAGTATTGGTAGGACAATGGACCAATTTACCCTCGCTAGTACACGTTGAAGAAGTAAAGGAAAAGATTATGGGAGCAGATCAAAGTGCGGTTAATGCATGGGCAAATGCAGAAAAGATGAATGAGATTGCCGTAGAATCAACTCAAGGACTTGTCAAGAAAGATTTGTTGTTAGACTAATGCTGTTTTCACATATTTCAGATACTCATCTAGGACTAGTACAGTATGGTTCAGAGGAAAGAGAACATGATGTATATCATGTTTTTAATCAAGCCATAGATATTTCAATTAAAGATCATGTAGATTTTGTAATATTTGCAGGAGATATTTTTCACATACCAAATCCAAATGGTACTGCAATTATTCAAATGGCAAATGCGTTAAAGAGATTAAAAAAAAATAGCATTGATTCATTTTTTATTTTAGGAGAGCATGACATAAGTAGAATTCGTGCAACTCCAATTTCATATGTGTATCACAACTTAGAGTTTTCAAGATACATAGGACAGGGAAATCCAATTAATCATAAAGGAGTGTTGATAGTGGGATTTGATAAAATAAGGAAAACAGAAATTCCGCAATTTGAAGAAAAGTTCAGAGCAGTAGATGAAATTGCAAGCAAACATGCAGGACATAAAATTCTAGTATTACATCAAGGAATTACAGAGTTTAACAAGTTTGCAGGAGAATTACAGTCAACAGATTTACCAAAAAATTTTACATATTATGCAATGGGTCATTTGCATGATCATGATATCAAACAATTTAGTCATCTAAACGGACCAGTAGCTTATCCAGGATCAATAGAATTAACAACAAGTGAAGGAATCAAGGAAACGAAGAAGGGATTCTTTGAAGTAGATATTTCTGAAAAAGAAGTAAAAAACAATTGGATTGAGTTAGATACAAGACAACAATTTTCATTTAAAACAAACTATGATGAATTAACAAAAGTAGTAGATGAAATCTCTTCAAAAATATGCAATATAGAGCGAAAACCAATAGTAGAAATAAAAATTCAAGGTGAAAACATAGAAACTGACCAAATTCAGGCACAAATTTCAAGGTTATATCAACAAACATTGAGATGTTTTTGGCGAATTATATCCAAAGAGATATCAGAGTCATCAGTATTCCTAGAAAGACCAAATTCAATTGACTATGAAATGCTCAGATTAGCAGTTGATGCAAGTGGTTCAGAACAAATTGCAAACTTCGCCATAAAGGAATTACTTCCATTATTGTCATCTGCTCAGATCAAAGAAGCTACTCAGATCATTATTGAAAACTTTGAGAAATACAAAAAGGAGAAAGTAAATGATAACGGCAATTGAATTAGGAGATTTTTTATCACATTCTCAAACAAGATTAGAATTCGGAAATGGGGTAACGGTATTTGTAGGACAAAACGGAGCAGGAAAATCAAGCATCATAGACGCAATTACATTTGCATTGTTTGGACAACATACTAGAAAATCAAATAAGGGATTGATAAAAAGAGGATCTAATCAGGGATTTGCTAAAGTGGAATTTAACATCAATGGCAAACAATACCAAGCAGTAAGAAAAATAGATAACAAAGGTGGACTTGCTGCAAAATTCAGTGAAAATGCTAATGATGAATTTTTAGAAATTGCGGCTGGTGAAAGAAAGCAATTTGGTGAATCGATGACACAAGAAGTTGAAAAAACAATAGGATTAGGGTTTGAGAAGTTAAAGATTGCATCAATAGTGCAACAAGGAGAATTAAATGCAATAATCAAAGCAAAACCAAAAGAGTTCAAAGAACTACTAAATGCAATAATTGGAATCGATAAACTAGATGTAGCATCAGAGGCAATGAAAACAATTACAAAAAATTTCCGAGAAAAGATAAGAGATAAGAAAGGATATGATGATACACATATTGATATTTTATTACGAGAATTACAAAAAATCATGGTAGAATTAGAAGAATCTAAACCACAAAAAGAACAACTTGTTTTAAAACAAATTGAATTACAAAAAGAAGTATCATCGCTTAGAGTAAAACTAGAGATAGAATCCCCAAAAATAGATAAGAGGAATCAACTAGAATTAAGGAAGAAAGAACTGCAATCATATGCAAAAGAGGCAATTCAAGAAATTCAGCGAGAAATTGCCGAAAAAGAGCACAAAATACGTGATTGTGAGGGATGTTTTGAGCATATTAGTCTGAAAAATGATTTGGAATCAAAAATGGAAAGAATAGAATTGGCAGTAGAAGAAAACCAAAAAAAAATTCAGGAATTAACAGGCAAAGTTGCATCGCTTAAAGAAAAACAAGCATTAGCTGAAAAAATCCAATTAAAGGACAACAAATGTCCAGTATGTGACTCTAAAGTTGAAAAACTAAATCCATTATTTCAAGAAGAGCATCTAAAGCAAGAGATCGTATCTATTAAAGAACAAATTATTTCAGCAGAAAAAGAACGTTTATCATATAATCAAAAAAGGGCAGAGTTTTCTAAAAGACTTCAAGACGTAAGAAATGCTGAAGCAACATTAAGAGCACATGCCATTAAGGATCAAGAAGATATAAGAAAAATTCAAGGAGAAATAAAATTAAAAAAAGAAAACGTACAAAAAATTCCATTATCTATTAACGGTAATTTATTAGAAATATCTCAGATAGACTCTAATGCAAAAAGAATTTTTGAGATCATTACAAAATTAGAGCAAGAGACTAAAGGGTTTAATGAAGATGAATTTTTAAATCTAAAAAAATCAATTAATGAAAAACAAACTGTTCTTTCACAAACAGATCAACACCTAGGTGCAATAATAGAAAAAATATCAAAGTATGAAGAGCAAATAAAAACAACACAAAAAATAGTATCAGATCTTAAAGTTGTTAAGAAGTATATTGAAAAATTAGATATCATTCAAATGAATATTTTTAGTAGAGATGGTCCTGTTGCAATGAGTTTAAGATCATGGGCACTAAATACAATCTCGGCAAAATCTTCAGAGTATCTCACACTGCTTAATACAAAAATTCAAAGAATTGTGCTATCAGAAAAAGCAAGAGACATATCAATTACATGTTATTCCAAAAGTGAAATGTTAGATTTAGAATCCCTAAGTGGTGGAGAACAAGTCAGCGTTGCACTTGCCCTCAGATTAGGCATGGCGAGTTTGCTTGGGGCATCCAATCTCAATTTAATGATATTAGATGAGCCTACAACTCACCTTGATGCAGAACGTAAAAAAGCACTTGTTGGAGTATTGTCTCAATTATCAGATATCGCAAATATTGGAAAACCGATGCAATTTATCATAATTACGCATGATTCAGAGATATTTGAGGATTCAAATGTGGAAAAAATATACAAATTTGAATCCACAGAACATGGAAGTAAGATAATTGCACTATAAGATGATTTTACAATACAGATTAGTAAATGATGCATAGTCTAAAGATTGAATGAAACAAAACATATGATTGTAGAATATCAAACTGACTGGTCAATACCGCAATTGGGTTTTAGAGCATACAATCTACTGAACAATAACTTTGCCTGTCATCCAAGGATGCAACATGCAGTAATAATCATACTCACCAGCATCAGTAAAGAAATTCTCCCATGTTTCTTTAGGTATTATCATTCCTGAATCAAATAATCCATCATGTACTGCATTTACTCCACTAGTTACTGTATGAGCTGCAGAATCTGCATTAACCCAAACTACTGGCTCTCCAGAGTAAATTTCAACTGTATATGGAAGATAGCATTCGTTTGTACTTTCACATCCAGGAGAACTTGACCCTAATGCCATTGTAACTTCAACTGGTGCTGAACGTTTCTCAGTTGGTTCTGGAGTTGGTTCTACAACTGGCTCTTCAACTGGTGCAGGTTCTTCAATTGGCTCTGCAATTGGTTCTGGAGTTGGTTCTTCAACTGGTGCAGGTTCTTCAACTGGATTTACATACATCTCTTCAAATTCATTTACACCAATTTGTCCAATCATCCAAGGATGAACCAAACAAAAGTAAGGATATGTTCCTGCATTATCAAAAGTAAAATCAAAAGTAGAACCAGACATAAACAATCCAGAATCAAATACACCATCAATTCCATCTGGAGTTCCAGAAGTCACAGTGTGTGCTGCAGTATCATCATTACTCCATGAGACAGTGTCACCAACATTAATCTCTAAAGAATATGGCAGATAGCAAGAATTACTAGTCTCACATCCAGGAGACGACACACCTTGTGGAATTGAAACTGTATGAGTTGTTGGAAGGGCAAGCATTGTCATTACTGGAGATACCATTCCAGGTGATTTCACAGCAGTAAGAGAGTAACTTACTGTAAATTGAGTAGTGTTTTTAGTGTGAACTGCAAGTGCATTTCCTGAAAACTCCCAAGAGCCCATTGCATTTTTAGGATCAACAAAAGTCATCTCAAAGATATTTGTACCATCTACAGTCCAAGTCTTCTCAGGATTTTCATCAGGACCAATTGGACCTCTTAGTGAAATTAGTTGAATTGGTTCTGATGCAGAGTATGATAAAATTCCAGAATAAACGTCACTTGATGGAGCAATGATTACTGCAATTTGATGTGACTCGTGTCCCATTCCAGGGTCTTGTACTGAATCCATAGTTCCAGACATCACAGTATCAGACATCAAACTATCAACTTTGTAATCAACAGTAAATGGTGTTGTATTTTTTGTGTGAATTGCAACTGCATTACCTGCAAACTTCCACTCTCCAGTTGTATCATCTGGAGTTACAAATGTAAGTGCATATTTTGTTGTACCATCAAGAGTCCAAGTCGGTTGGCCTTTAGCTTCACCATCTTTTAGTGGACCATGTAATGCAATTAGTTGAATTGGTTCAGATGCATCATAATGTAATGTGCCAGAATAAACTTTATCAGATAATGGAATGACTGAAACTGATTGATGCGCTTCGTGGCCAACTCCTGGATGTTGTGTAGATGTCATTCTAGTAAATCCATCTTGCAATGGTTTTTGAACCACACATTCACCAGGATACGCAAGCTGTACATTTGCTGCACCTAACATACATGAATTACCATAAGTTATACCATCAACACCGCAAACTGGATCATATTGCATAGTACATGCAACAGGTTTTGCTTCAGGTTCTACGATATATCCAGGATCCATTGAAATGAAAACCAAACTGATTGCCACTAAAACGCCCACTGCTGCAATTATTCCAACTGTAAAATTCATCTTATCCACCTGTCAGTTTTGCAAACTTTTCATTCTTACTTAACTTTTCCATAAATTCAATATTAGATAACGCAACCACAGCAGACTCTACTACCGGAGTCTCCGGATCATTTAATGCTTTTTCTAAAACTGCTTTTGCGTCTTTTGAGCCAATCACGCCAAGTGCTATTGCAGCTTCGTGTCTTACAAACAAACTAGGGTCATTAAGTGTGGCATCAGCCAAAGGAGGAATACAACTAGACAAACACATCTGTCCAAGTGAAAATGCTGCTTCATGTCGTACTAGTTCATTTGTATCATTTTTCAAGACTTGCGCCACATGTGGAACTTTGTCTTCTCCACCAAAGTCAACTAGAATGCAAGTAGCTCGAGTTCTGATTACAAAATCTGGATGAGTCAAAAGATTCACAAAGTAGGCAGTATCTTTTTTTTCATATTTTGCTTCCATCTCTGCAAATAGATCCAATCTGTTTTGAGTTACTGCCTGCATTTTGCTTTCAGGTTTTTTATATCCTATATTAGGTTACCCGAAATATCTGCATCATTATACAATATGCGTTATCTTTTTAAAAGAAAAAAAATCAACGTCGAACAATGAGTGTAGTAATAGGACAAAAAGCACCAAATTTTGCAGTCTCTGATTGGGTTCAGGGAGCCCCAACTAACTTTGATCAGGAAAAAGACCACATCGTACTAGTCGAGGTATTTCAGGTAAATTGTCCTGGCTGCTTTATGCATGCACTACCTGAGGCAATTAACATCTACAACAAATACAAAGATGATGGTGTACGTGTGATAGGAATCGCTACAGCCTTTGAAGATTATGATAAAAATACTCTGGATAATTTAAAAAAATTAGTTGAGACAGGCGAAGTAATCGGGGAGACAAAAAATGCACTATCAATGTACGGACAACTACAAGCAGGAAACAAACTACCATACAAGATTCCATTTCCACTAGCAATGGACAAACTAACCAAGATAGATGGTAAAGTAAGTGATGATAAAGTAATGCAGTTTATCTACGGACAAATTCCAGAATTTGATTCACAGTCAGAAGAATACAGAAAACAGATAATCCAAAGAGTCAGAGATTACATGAAATCAAAAGAGTATTCAGCAGAAACTTTTGAGAAATTCGCTTTACAAGGAACACCTTCAATGATCATAGTGGACAGAAAAGGAATCTTAAGAGATGTCTCTTTTGGACAATCAGGTAATGTAGATGCAGTTATTAGAAAACTGTTAAGCGAATAAAATTATTTAGATTTTTTATCTTTCTTTGATTTACTTTTATTTTCCAAAAGATCTATTGCTCGTTGATTTGATAGAGTCCAGGCTTTGAACATCTGCCTAAAAACTTCATTTAGCTGTTTATTTTCTGTAGTTCCTATCTGTACCTTGTAAGACTCCCAAGCAGCAATGATTGATTGATTGCTTTTTTTTAAAAATGCTAGCGCTTCTTTTTCTCCCAACAATGAAGGTGGTAAAATCACCACTATTTTAGGCAATATCTAAAGTAAAACAAGCAACACAGATAAAATCACAACAATACAAAACCCACCAATTAATGCAACCTTTCCATTATCCACAAATATTCACTATACAGACAAAATAAAAATAAATCTCAAATCAATACCCCCAAAATGGAGTACTAAGTAGCATCATCATTATCCCATAAAAT
Organism: Nitrosarchaeum koreense MY1; assembly: GCF_000220175.1. NCBI lineage: Archaea > Thermoproteati > Nitrososphaerota > Nitrososphaeria > Nitrosopumilales > Nitrosopumilaceae > Nitrosarchaeum > Nitrosarchaeum koreense. The sequence goes on from NZ_AFPU01000001.1 coordinate 1,136,634, forward strand.
GCAGCAATACTGATTGCAACAGCAATGGCTCCTTTAGTGGTTTTTTTCATATGGTGATACAAATTAATTCAGACTTATAATTTTTAAAATTCATTTTCAAATTTATAATCAAAGAAATTAACGTAAAGCTTGTTTCAGAGCATCATTGATTACTTTGGAATAACTGTAAGAGGAGTTTGTTTTCTGTATGATTTTTGCTTGTTTAGCACGAAGTTTCTTGTCAACATCATCTTCAATCATGACTGTGATTCTTTTTACCATCAATTATTTTGTGAATCATCATATTTAATAGAAAAAGAGCTTTCTCACTAGTGCTAATTATGAGAATCCTTATTGATGAGTTTGGAATTTAATTTCACAATTACTACTGCAGGTGCTACAAAATACATTCCAATGTTTAATAGTATTACAGAAAGTCCCAATCCAACAACCATAATTTCAGAATCATCAGATAAAGACAATATAGACAGAGATGTAATCATCGGAGTAATTGTAATCTTTACTAGTTCTTTGAAAATCGGATTTTCACGCTCGTAATCAGATATTACAGGACTAAATGAATAATACACATCATTAAAGGAATTCATAAATAATTTTCCCGACTCTGTTTTTAGTAATTGATTGTCCCTAATTTCACGTAGTTGCTGTATCTGTGGAGCTAGTTCACTACCATATGCCGCAGTTGCAATAAGACAACCACCACCATTATCAATTTTAGTCGGTTCATCAGGTATAGTTTGATTTAATCCACGAAGATAATCAGTGCCTATAATCTCAATTTTACTATCGCCAGAGCCTGTAAAATTTAATGTAATAAATGAAATTTGATTATTGATCTTTACATTTGGATGATATTCTTCACCATTTATGTAAAAAGTAAAATTTCCACTCAAAAGAGTTTGTGGAATGTATAGTTCACCTAAATTATTTTCAAGACCACTAGTGATGTATAGAGTAAAACGTTTTTGATCATCATCAAATTCATAATTTGAAATATCAAAGTTTGAAACTGTTTGAACTTCAAAAGAATGTCCACCAGTTTTAACTTCCAATCTATTTACCAATCCAGTCCTATCAGATAGTTGAGCAAATGCAGGTGTAATTACTAGTAGTAAAAGTAAAACGAATAAAATTGATTTCAATTTATGCGGTAATTTGAGGAATTCTTTGTCGTAATTCTTTGTCTTGTGCAATTCTTGGATGCATTGGGTCTGCCAAGATAACTTCAAACCAGTAATGCATACCGTCTTTGTAAACAAAGTATGAACCTAAAAGTTTCATGTTTGGATATCTTTCAAGTACTCTTCGTACTGCAACTGTCCTCATGTCATCATCTGCTTTGATTCTAGTAACACCAAGATGTTTTGGTCTTCTTCCGGCAACTGGTCTTTGTTTTCGCATACCACCAGTACCTACTCTCATTCTAACAACAACAATGCCTTGTTTTGCTTTGTAACCTAATCTACGGGCTCTTTGCAAACGACTTGGTCTATCTATGCGAGTAATGGCATTATCTTTACGCCATTCTACTACTCTATCTCTAATTTCCGGAGTATTCTCTTTCCATAGTTTGATCCAAGTCTTGTCTTGTATACTAGGCATATCGATTTTAGTAAAATCACCCTTTAATAACTTAAATCGTCTAGCACCCGCTAAGATATCAAAATGCTCCTTGAGTGGGTATCTCAACCGCACCCAAAGAGTTTGCATCCGCAGAAAACTCGATAATTCAAGTCACCATATTTTCATTAAAAAGGATTTCTGAGCATAGATTTGAGATTTTTATTGAGTAATCATAAAGAAAAGCAGATGAAGACAACACAAGGGATACTCATCATGGCATTGGTGGTCTTTGGCACTTTACCAAGTGTTTACGCCATACCTTCCGTTGAAATTGTAATGGAAAAGACCACATACAATTATTGTGAAAAATTATTCTATACCATCAAAGTATCTGAGATTACAGGAGACTCGGCAATTTTACACATTACTGACCAAGCAGGAAAAACAAGTAGTGCAATTCCAATTCCAATATCTAATTTAGAAACTCCAATTCCATCTGTGATGCCATTTGAGGTAGAAATTTTTCCACCAGGAAGATACATTTTAGATGTTGAATATTCTGGCGGAGAAGATACCATATCATTTGATTTGTTGGATTCAGAAAATGTGTGCATATCAACTGTAATGAAACAGTTTGCATTTAGTTGGATTAACAACCAAATATCGGATGGATTTTTCATAGATGCAATCAACAAATTTGTAGATAAAAAAGTAATCAACATTCCAGATAACATAAGTGAAAAGGATCTTCAAGACATACACATACCAATTTGGGTAAAAAATGTAGTTGCATGGTGGCTTGAAGAGAAAATTTCAGATGGCGAAGCAGCAAAAGCAATTCAATATTTGATTAACAAAGAAATTATTGTAATTTAAAAAATGAATAGATACTCAAAGATAACACTAGTGGCAATAATTGTCATAATAATCCCATTTGCATATTCAATATTGAATATCTTTGCAGCAGACCAGTTACAATTCAGATGGAGTGAAGGCAAGTTTAGTTTTTTTGAATTATCAAATGGCGGAGATGTGGAATTTTGCAATACGATGCCATATTGGTCGAGTTTTAAGAAATTTGAAATAATTACTTTTTACGATATGAAACAAAACGGAATATTTACGGTATATCCACTTACAATAAATCCAGCATCAACTGCTGTTCAAAAAGGAGTATTTACCTCGGAAGAATTTACAGCAGCCCAATATTTGTTTATGAACTTGGATTTTGAATTCGATGGAGGTGATATTAGAATAGACCCAAACAAGTTGTATGTAATGGTAAACATCAGTACTCCAATTATTGGAATAATCCCATATACTACCACTTTACAATATTCAGGATTTGAATTTAGTAATTTAATGAATAATGAAAAATTAAGTTGCTAGATTATTTACTACTCTTACTTGCTTTTGACATTATAGCCAAAACAAGTCCAACAATACCTGCGATGATAAATCCTGCAACAACTCCAATGACTAGTTGTTTTCCTAATCCTTGAGGTGCAACTTCAGATTCTGTAACTGGTTCTACTACACATTCACCATCTTCAAGTACAGTTCCAGGTCCACATCTTTCATCTAAAATACAAACGCCATCTTTAAGAATTGTTCCAGGTCCACATTCTGTCTTTGGTTTCTCATCTACTGGTTTCTCAATAGGTGTAGGAATTGTTACTTCTTCTTCAGGTTGAGTAACTTCTTCCTCTTCTACTGGCGGAGTTACTTCCTCTTCAGGTTGAGTAACTTCTTCCTCTTCTACTGGAGTGTCTTCAGATGAACCAAATTGAGAACCGATAATTTCAATCTCTTCAGTTCCAAAAGGCAATGAAATGCTTAGAGTTCTACTTTGATCACTAGTATTAGTTTCAGAATATTCTGGCTCATCACCATCGACTAGAACGATAAAGTCATCATCTTCACCTTGATAAACAGAATCAAAAAAGTTTCTATCCAGTGTAATGTCCAAAGTTCCTGGAGAACCTGTAACATCCACTTCAATAATCAAAGAAACAAAATCAGTATCAGCAGTAATCGAAGAAACAGTTACTCCTGTGCCAGTATAATCAACATCATAAGAGATTCCATTTACCACAACAGTTGAGGTCTCTGCATAAACAAAAGCCGAAGAAACGATTGCAATTAAAATTAATCCAACCGAGATTTTTGCAAGTGAGCCCAAACTTGGCATTCTTCCTAGTCGGTCAGATTGTGCACTCATACCTTGACTTTGCATAATGAGTTTCTACAAAATCCGTCTTAAAAAGAATGAGGCGATATTTAATCACGTATCAGTCAAGCTTTTTTGGGTTATTCTTCTAGTTTACGCAGAAATCAGATTACGCCACGGAGAATCTGAATAATTTTCTCCCCAATTATGTTGGCTGCCAAAGATTGAGCCTCCTTTGTCTGAGCCCCGATGTGAGGAGTTAGAATGACATTATCCAACTCAGCTAATTTGTTTCCTATTGCAGGCTCTTTCTCAAAGACATCCAAAGCAGCACCACCCAAATTACCATTTTTTATTGCTTCATACAAAGCATCTTCATCAACTACTCCACCTCTTGAAGTATTGATAATTTTTGCAGTCTTTTTCATGGTAGTCATTTTTTGAGCATTAATCAAGTGGTATGTAGAATCTAACAAAGGTACATGAATTGAAATGTAATCAGAACTTTGCAATAATGTATCCAAATCAGCTTTCATCAATCCAACTTCTTTAGCAAACTCTTCATCAATTGGAACTACATCATAACCAATAATATTCATGTTTAGTCCTCTTGCAAGTCGCCCTAATCTTTTTCCAATATTTCCTAATCCAATAATTCCAAGATACTTGCCTCTAAGCTCTGTTCCTTTTAATTCATTTTTCAACCACTGACCATTTCTTATTGCTCTATCACCTCTTGCTGTTTGTCTAGATAAAGTCAGCATAAATCCCAAAACTAATTCAGCAACAGCATTCATTGCACCTTCTGCAGCATTAATTACTCTAATGTTTTTTTCTTTAGCTGCCACTTGATCAACATTATCTAACCCAACTCCAACACGTGCAATGATTTTACATTTATCAGCTTTTTCGATCATCTCTCGTGTGATAGTAGTTCGACTTCTAACAATCACGATGTTGAAAGTAGAAATTTTTTCTTTAATCTGTTCAGGAGTAATTTTTGGTTCATAGGAAACTTTCAATCCATTATCCTGCAATATCTTATTCAAAACTGGATCTACTTCATCACAAATTAAAACAGAATCATCAAATCCCATATAATTAAGAAAAAAACTACAGAATATAACTCATTAAGAATAGAAAAAGAGAAAAAGTTGAAAGTGTCTCTACCTATGGTATTGGTGGTAGAGTTGGTACAATTTCCCATAAGGGCAATGCACCGCTTGCTATTTTAGCGGAAGCGACTTCGTCAGTGTATAGACCATGTACATTTACTGCTGGATGTGCAATACTGTTCATTCCCATTGGAGGGACAGCATCACTTGGGTTACCCAATGCGTAAGCATATGATGGAACTGGTGCTGGAATTACTCCTGCATCAACCAATCTTGGATTCAATCCAAATGGATCACCTGCTACAAATACTGTAGCTGCGCCAGTGTAAATTGCGGCATAGTCGTGATTAACTGCGGCATATGCACCTGGTTCGTCAAATACCAAATCAACAATCATTCCTTGTGAGCCACCGAGTAACCATGTTTCAGTTGCTGCGGATTGTACTCTGTTACCTTGTGTAACTCTGTCCAAGATTTCACCAACAATGTGGAAAAATACTGGTTCGTTACCTTGGTTTTCAACAAAGAGTCTTACATGTTGATCATTTTCAACAAACAAGAGTTGTGATTGGTACTGCTTGTGTTCAAGTCCATTCCATGGTTGTGCAACAAATATGTTCTTGTTTGCATCGCCTTTAACGAGCAAGTTGTGAACCATGTTTGGTACATAACCGAATTGCATTCCGTTAACAACTGTTGCAGTGTTTTGATGTCCGAACATTTTTCCGGCATCATAATTACCTTCAGGTGTAAGGTACAATTGGTTGTATTGGAGTGTGAACTCTAATGCATCTGCATCGTAGAACTGTCTGTCCAATGTTACTTTGCCATTACTAACTGCTGTTTTCTCGACCATTAATTTGTTGTAACCATCGATTGGGTCAACTATTGCAATTCCGTACATGCCGGATAGAACGTGTTGATCCATTCCAATGAGTTTTACACCAGAACAATGGTATTTGAAAGTACCAGCTGACTGAGCAATGTAGCAGTATTGACTTGTTTCACCCGGATTAACGGATTCAAAGTTACTTGCTGACATTTGTGATGCATGCATGTCGTTACCGTGTCCAGTAACTTCACCTGCTGGGATTGTTAGTGTCATTTTTACGACATCACCTTGAGTAACTCTTAGTGTTGGTCCTGGGACTTGTCCACTAAAGGTCATTGCATTGTATGTCTTTCCTCCCATGATTGGAAGGGTAACACTTTCACCAGTCAAGTTGAACTCTACGACTTTTCGTCCAGAGTCTGCTAATGCGCCACAATCAGTTTCTGCGAATGCCTCTGGCATTACAAGCTGTAAACCGCCCATTTGATGGATTTGTTCAATTACATCGGCATTCATTTTTGAAACGTCGAGTGATTGTCCACTAATTTGGGTTTGTGTGTATGTGCTTCCGAATAGCGTTGCTCCCATTACAGCGACTGCTGCAATAGTAAAGAGCATGCTTATACGCTTATTCATTATGCAACGTGATTCGTGTTTCATATATAATAATTCCCATTTTACCGCCAAAAAATAAAAAAAAATCACTAGAAAAAGAATGAATAATGGTAAAATAAAGAAAAATCGATATGAAATTTAGATTAGATGAAGATTCCTTAGGCAAAGTCCAAATTCCTTCTGACGCATATTACGGAGCATTTACAGGAAGAGCAGTCAAACAATATCACGTAACAGGAAACAAAGCACATCCAAATTTAATAAAATCATTTGTCATGATAAAAAGATCTGCAGCAATTGCAAACATGAAGACAAAAGCAATTGATGCTAAATGTGGAAATGCAATAGTTTCTGCTTGTGATAAAATATTGGCTGGAAAATTCACAGACCAATTTGTAATCGATATGATCAATTCAGGTGCCGGAACAGCATTCAACATGAATTCAAATGAAGTGATTGCAAATGTGGCCTTAGAAATACTACACAAAAAGAAAGGTCAGTATCAACACTTACATCCAAATGATCATGTAAACATGTCACAGTCAAGTAACGATACTTATCCAACTGCAATGCATGTTGCAATTCTAATTAATCTAAAAGATGCAATTCCAGCAATTGACACATTAATAAAATCATTAACAAAAAAAGCAAAAGAATTTTCATCATTTAAAAAAATTGGAAGAACACATTTGATGGATGCATTACCAGTAACACTTGGAAGTGAATTTACAGCTTATGCTACATCAATTACAAAAGCACGAAATGTAATTGTTTCATCTCAAAAAGAATTACAAAACATAGCACTAGGAGGAACTGCAGTCGGTACTGGAGCCAACACTCCAAAAGGTTATAGAAAAATTGCAATAGCAGAACTTGCAAAGATTTCAAAGTTATCTCTAGTTCCAGAAAAAGATATGCAGTTTGGATTGCAAAGTAAATTTGCAGTAGCAAATCTTTCAGGGGCACTACGTAACTTAGCACTTGAAATTGGCAAACTTGCAAATGACATCAGATTAATGGCTTCAGGTCCAGTTGCAGGTCTTTCAGAATTAGGAATTCCCGCAGTGCATGCAGGCTCTTCCATCATGCCAGGCAAAGTAAACCCATCACTAGCAGAATGCATGAACATGATTTGCTTTAACATAATTGGAAATGATACAGCTGTGTCATATGCAGCACAAAGTGGACAGTTTGAACTAAATGTAATGATGCCAGGTATGCTAAAGTGCATGCTTGAATCTACAGACATGTTGAAAAATTTCTTACCAATATTTTCTGCAAATCTAATTGACGGATTATCTGCAAACAAAGAAAAACTTCAAAGTAATATAGAAAACAGTCCAGTGATCGTAACACTTCTCACACCAAAGATTGGTTATCTAAAATCTGCAGAACTGTTCAAAGAATCCCTAAAAACTGGAAAATCAATTAGAGAATTAGTTACATCAAAGAAACTGATGGACAATAAAGAAATTGATGCATTGTTTAGATAAATCATGGCAAAGATTTTCGTAGAAGCATACGGATGTTCTGCTAGTTTTGCAGACTCGGAAATGATTTCAGGATTAATTGTAAACGGAGGTCATACACTAGTCAAAGATTCTTCAGAATCAGATTTGAACATAGTAGTAACATGTTCGGTAAAAGATTCAACTGCAAATAAAATGATGCATCGAATTAATTCTCTAAAATCAAAACCGTTAGTTGTAGCAGGTTGTCTTCCAAAAGCTGAACAAAACACAGTAGAAAAGATCACTCAAAAAGCAAGCTTGCTAGGACCAAACTCATTAGGAAAGACATTACAAGTTATAGATTCAACATTAAGAGGAATAAAACAGGTAGCACTAGAAGATTCTGATCTATCAAAAGTAGGATTACCAAAAGTAAGATTGAATCCAGTAATCGGAATTATTGAAATTGCAAGTGGTTGTATGAGTGAATGTACTTTTTGTCAGACCAAATTATCTAAAGGCGATCTCAAGAGTTACAGATTAGGAGATATCGTCAGACAGGTTGAAACTGAAATAAGTGAAGGATGTAAAGAAATTTGGTTAACTTCTACAGATAATGGATGTTATGGTTTGGATATCAATACCGATTTGCCTACTTTGATAAATGCTGTAACAGAGATTCCAGAGGATTTTATGATAAGAGTAGGTATGATGAACCCAATGTACATGCCAAGAATAAAGAATGAACTGATAAAGTCATTTGATAGCGATAAAGTTTACAAATTTCTACACATACCTGTACAGAGCGGCAGTAACAAAGTCCTAAACGATATGAAACGAGGCCATACTGTAAACACGGTCAAGGAAGTAGTAAAAAAAGCCAAAGAAAGATTTGAAAACTTTACAATTTCAACTGATATCATAGTAGGATTTCCATCAGAAACAAATGAAGATTTTGAGAAAACATTCAAACTCATTAATGAAATACGCCCAGACATCGTGAATCTTTCAAAGTATAGTGCAAGGCCAGGTACAGAAGCTGCAGAATGGGATCAGATAGAAGCATCAGAAGTAAAAAGAAGAAGCAGAATCATCTTCAATCAAATAAATAAAATTTCATTAGAGAATAACCAAAAATGGATCGGTTGGAGAGGCAAAGTTTTGTTTGATGAAGAGACTAGCGAGGGCATCAAAGGAAGAAACGAGGCATACAAATCAGTATTTGTTAAAGACAAAATCAAGATCGGCCAGACTCATACAGTCGAAATAATAGATGCAACTACGCATAGTATTCTTGGAAAGATCGTAAGCTAATTTTTTTAGATTGAAGATTTGATTAAAATAACGTAAGAAGGTTTTTTATCCAAATCAGTGAATAACACTTGAAATGACTTTTCAAGTAAAAGAACCGATCTTAATTATTGGTTTAGGTGGCGCAGGCTCAAAATTAGCAATACAAGCCAAAGATACTCTAAATTCAGATTGTCTAATTATCAGCAATGATCAAAAAGACCTACAATCAGGAAATGATTCGATCAAGATTTCTACTGATTCAGTCATCAATCCATCTGTTCAGTTAATCAGAGGCTCAACATACAAAGTGGCAGACCAGATAAAGTCTAAAATTTCAAATTATTCTACAATCATACTAATGACCAATTTAGCAGGAAAAACAGGGTCTGCAATATCTCCCGTAGTCTCAGAAATTTGTAAAGAATCAGACAGAGGGCTAATTTCATTTGCAATAATGCCATTCAAATACGAAAAAGATAGAATTTTCAATTCAGGTATTTCATTAAAAAGAGTGAAAGCAGATTCACAGTGTACCGTTGTTCTAGATAACGATTCATTATTAGAAAGTAATCCAGATTTAAGCCCAAAGACATGTTACAAAATTGCAAATGATGCAATAATGCATGTAGTTAGTTCATTGAGTTCATCAGAAATTCCAAACGAAACAAACATACTAACAACTAGCAAAGATGGTCAAAAAATCGAAGAATCTTTAAGAGATTCACTCAAAATGCTATATGAAAATGCACCACCACACTCTGTAAAGCATTCAATGCTCTATGTGGTAGGCGGAAACAATATTCCAGCAGGAGTATTAAATTCAATTTCAAATCTAACCAATGGAATACTAGGTGAATCTAGTTCACATATTGATATGTCATCATCTTCAAGTGAATCAAAAATAGTAATGTTATCTTCTATTCAAGGAATGACAAAATTCGAAAAATATGATCCACTAGGAATGATTCCTCAAGAAGATACGCTTGATTGGACACATCCTGACTGTAGTATTGATTATAAATTAGATCTATACCAATTAGAATAAAATTATCTTTTAATAATTTTTAGAAACTAAATTTTTATTTAGATTTTTTAACTGTTTTTTTAGCTGGAGTTTCTTTCTTTACTTCTTTAGCTGGAGTTTCTTTCTTTACTTCTTTAGATGGAGTTTCTTTCTTTACTTCTTTAGCTGGAGTTTCTTTCTTTACTTCTTTAGCTGGAGTTTCTTTTGGTGTTTCTTTCTTTACTTCTTTAGCTGGAGTTTCTTTTGGTGTTTCTTTCTTTACTTCTTTAGCTGGAGTTTCTGGTTCATCAGTAAATGGGGAAACCAAAATGTAACCTTCATCTGTTTTACTCATTCTAACTCTAATTTTTCGTGGAGGACTACGTACTCCTTTTGACCAAATAATATGAGCAAGATCTTCTTCAATTTTGATTTCAGATGTCTTCATGTGATGTCGAGCAAATTCTTTAATCATGTTAATGGCTCGTGGTGCACGATGCGTATCCACTGAAAGTAAAACTTTACCTAAATTGATAGTATACACTCTTTCTAATTCTTGAGACATCTAGCCAACCTCCACATCTGTTGATCTCCAAGCTCTACGCTTTGGATTTGATCTAACGTCTCTTTTAGTCCTAAGAATAATCCAAGCTGGGACAGCTGAAGTCTGCCTAGTCTTTTTTAACAGACGAATTTTTCTTGGAGATGACTTGCGTGCAGCCATATTTTTCAGGCACGAAGAGCTCTTTTTAAATGAATCTCAGGAATTTAGGCGATGTGTAATTTGTTTTAGTATTCTTGCAGAAGCTCCCCAGACAATTTTATTTTGATACTCAAAGGTAAACATTTCTTGAATTCGGTTATGACTTGGGTCGGGATCCTTGGCCATTGTTTTCAAAAAAGGATCTAAAGGAATATGAAAAATTTTTTCTACTTCGTTGTTTGCTGAAAGCGATGTGATTTCATCAACTATTGAAACAAATGGCAATATAGTAAAACGAGAATTAAGAGTTACAACTGGTTCCAGTTGTCCTGTTACTTGTTCTTTTGAAATTCTCAAACCAATTTCTTCTTCAGTCTCACGTAATGCAGTATCTAAAAGATCAGAATCACTAGAATCGAATTTTCCTCCTGGAAACGAAATTTCCCCAGCATGAAAATTCAGATGCTTTGGTTTTTCAGTCATAACTACAAACGGTTCTTTTCCATAAATCACAACAAGGACAGATGCTAGTTTGTTTGTTCCATTATTCTCTAAAACAGGATTGATTTTACTTGAGAGTAATGATTTCAAAGTTTTCAGATCCATCACAGATATTTGAATTATCTATTTTATGGAGTTTTTGTTTAAAGGTTTTAACCAAGTTAAATTGGAGATTCTTTGTGGCAATAATCTACGAAATAAATCCGCCAAAAATACCAGATGGAGAGATATCAGATGACGAAATAAATTCATTAGTTGAAAAACTCCTACAAAGAGTTTCAGATATTAGTAATTTTTGTGATGGCATACACGTAACAGATTCTGTATTAGGCACTAAACGAGTTTCGGCATTATCTATTGGGAGATTATTAAAGAGCATTCATCCTAATTTGCAAATTACCATCAGCATGAGAGTTAGAGACAAAGATATGAATTTGATTAAACATCTCACCAAAGAATCAATAGAATTGAAATTAGATGGAATTTTAATTTTGAAAGGAGATCCATCCAAAGAAAATCCAACAGATTCTGGTCTAATTCCAAGTCAAGTTGTAAAGGAATTAAACGAGTTAGGCTATGGAAACAAAATTGACTTTTTCTTGTCATTACCTAGTAACCCTAACTTTGAAAAAATTCAGAAAAAAATTGTTGCCAAACCAAAAGGTTTCATGACACAAGTAATTCATTCTACAGAACAAGTTCAAAGAATTTCAAACGAGTTAAGACCAAAAGGATTGAGAATTATCCCATGTGTGTTATTACCCTCAGATAAAAACAACAATTCAGCAAAGTTTTTGGAATTAGATTGGTCAAATTACAAAGAAAATCCATCTAATTTTATTAAACAAATTCACAATATTTCAGGAGATGTATTGGTTACATCACCAAATGATTTTACATTTGCAAAAGAGACATTAATGAAAATCTAAAGCACAAAATATTGTGATTCTGGATGATGTACCACAATTGCTGCTGTAGATTGTTCAGGAATTATTTGCCCAGATTCAGTTAGTGTCATTCCAGATTTTTCTGGTTCAAGCAGTTTCCAAACTAGTTCATGCTGCATTACATCAGGACAACTTGGAAATCCCCAACTGTATCTAAGACCTCCTTTTTCTCCCAGTTTGAATTCAGATTTTATTTTACGATTTATCCACTCTGCCAATGCCTCAGCAACTTCAACTGCCAAACCATGCAAATAGTATGCATCAGCATACTTGTCTTCTTTGTTCCATTTCTCTATAACATCCGAAACTTTGGTCCCAACTGTTACTGCTTGAAATGCAACAATATCATCTTCGCCAAAATAATCAGTAAGACATAGATGACTAGATTTTGAAGAACGTGGAAAATCAAATACAACACTATCGCCTTTTGGATCATCAACTACAAGTTTTCCATCTTTATTGTGACACTTGAAAAATCCATAAACAATTTCGGGTTCAAATAATTTTTCTCTAATTATTCGAATTTTCCACTCATTTAGCAATATTTCATGATCAGCCTCAGAATCAGACCCAGCCTTACCACGTAATCCCCAGGATAATTTGAATAATGATTTTTTATCAATCAATTCCCAAACTTCATTCATTTTGATTTGATCAAATTTCAATCGTATCGGAGTTCCAATAATTGAAGGAGTATGCGGTACCACGGGTTTAGTATCACTTTTTGGAAAAGAAGAGGTGTCAACAACCACAGTAGACCTATCTTTCCAATTTTCAAGTTTCTCCTTCCACTGAGCTATGAATTTAGGTTTTTCATTTGAAACTAACGTATCCATAGTTTTCAATCCTTCAAACATGGTATTACAATAAAATACTCCAGATTCGTAAATGCCATCTTCTTTTGCAATTCTGTTGATATAGTTACTGTTGATTGCAGCACCACCGCATAAAATTGGAATTTTCATTTTATTTTTTCTTGCATGTTCTACAAAATATTGCATCTGCTTTGATGTAGAAACCAAAAGTGCAGACAATCCTATAGCGTCAGGATTCACTTCATCAATTTTTTCCAAGAATTTCTGCAATGGAACTTGTTTTCCAAGATCATAAACAGTATAACCATTATTTTGGAAGATTGTTTTAACTAAATTCTTTCCAATATCATGAACGTCACCATAAACGGTTCCAAGAACCAGTTTACCTTTTGATGTGCCTTCTTCTCTAATCAGATATTTTTCTAACTCTCCTACCGCTGCCTTCATACATTCAGCAGATTTGAGAACAAATGGGAGAATTAATTCTCCTGAACCAAATTTATCACCAACCTCCTTCATAGCAGAGAGTAAATCCTCGTTTAGTGTTTTGATTGCACCATCATGAGTAACTTCAGGAGGCGCATTCAAAGAAAGAACTCCACCATGATCTTCAATTATGTCATTTTTGCCTATCTTTTCTGCAATAGCAGAAACTACATCATTTTGTATTCCATCTTTGAGTCTATTTACAATTCTAAAGTTTGCACGTTTTCCAGCGGGCCATGTTGGATCTACATCCTCTTTTTTAGAAGCATCACTTGTTCGTGAACCTGCATTCTCAAAGTGAATAATTAATTCAGAAAGGGCATTTGGATGAGTATTAAAAATTAAATCTTCAGCAAGTTTCTTTTCTTTTTCATTAATTTCCCCATAAGGAATTATCTCTTTTGCATTTACAATAGCTGTATCCAATCCATATTTTACTGCATGATACAAAAATACAGAATTGAGAATTTTTCGAGCATGTGGAGCTAGTCCAAAACTGATATTACTTAATCCCAAAGTAGTAAAAGAATTTGGAAATTTTGCTTTGACAAGTTTTATTCCTTCTAAAGTATTTTTTCCTGCATCCAAGAATTCATCTTCCCCAGTAGCAAGTGTAAATGTAAGAACATCAAAAATAAATTGTTCAATTTTTAATCCATATTTTTTTCCTGTTTCATAAAGTAATTCTGCAGTTTCAACTTTTTCCTGAGGAGTTTTTGCCATACCTTTTGGTCCAATACATAATGCAATTGCAGGTAAACCATACTTTGCCATTATTGGAGCAAGACGTTCAAATCTACTCCCGTTACCTTCAAGATTAATTGAATTAATTATTGGTCGTCCAGGAATTTGTTCCACAGAAGCTTCTATCACATCAGGATCTGTTGAATCAATAACTAGAGGAGCATCAATTTCTAAACTTAATTTTTTTACAAGATTTAACATGAATTGTTTTTCATCAGCTCGTTCAGTAGTTGCAACACAAATATCAAGACAGTGTGCACCGTCCTCTACTTGCGTTCTTGCCAAGTCAATTAATCCATCATAATCATCATTGAGTACAAGCTGTTTTGCTTTTCTAGAACCTTGAGTATTGATTCTCTCACCAATTATTAGAGGTGGAGGTAATTGCTTCAAATCAACTGCTTTTTGTGCTGAGCTAACTCTAGGAATAGTCAATATGATAAATTCTCCTCAGTTTTTCTAAATACTTAACCCTTGACAGAATAAGCTTTTTCGTCAATTACTTTCCGTAGTACAGCAATATGCTCAGGATTTGTCCCGCAACAACCTCCAATAATTCGAACCTTTTTGTATTGTTTAAGAAAATCACCTAACAATTCACCCATCTTTTGAGGAGTCATTTTGTAAACTGCTTGTCCACCTTGATTTTCAGGCATGCCAGCATTTGGTACCACCAGTAAATTATGCTCATTTTGCTCATCAAGCCATCTAACACTTGGAGTCATTTCAGCTGGACCAGTAGAACAATTCAAACCAAAAACATCAATCCCCATATCAGATACGGTGGTATATGCAGCTTGAATATTTGTTCCAAGTAACATTTTTCCATATTGATCTAAAGTAGTATTTGCAATAATCGGAACTTTTTTTCCAGTTTTCTTCATTGCATTATGACATGCCTCAATTACAAGTTTAACTTCCAAAATATCTTGACTTGTCTCAATTAAGAGAGCATCAACTCCTCCAAGAATCAAACCTTCTGCTTGTAATTCAAATGCATTTCTAATTTCACCTAGAGGTTTTTGTCCTAAATCAGGATCGTTTGAGCTTGGAAGATAACCAGATGGACCCATTGAACCAATTACATATCGAGGTTTGTCAGTATATTCTGAACAAACTTCAACTGCTAATTGTGCTATTTTTTTATTAAACTCTATTGTTTGATCACCAAAACCATATTCATCCAATTTAATTTTGTTTGAGCCAAATGAATTAGTTTCAATGCAATCAGAACCTGCATCCAAATAATTTTTATGAATTTTTTTTATCCAATCAGGATGAGTGATAACTAAACCATCGTTAAACCCATCTTGATTATTTGGAAAATCTTCAGGTTTAGGATTATATTTTTGAATCTCTGTTCCCATTGCCCCATCAAAAAGCAATATTCTATTTTGTAATGCAGTAAGAAACGGTTCTTTTTGTACCAATTATTTTTAAAATGTCCAAGTACAGTTTAACTCTTTTGAGAAAAACCCTCAAAGAATAGGGGGTTAATCCGTATATTGAAATTAGGTGAAATGAAGTTTCTAATACATTTATGCAAAATATTCAATTAAACAATCTAGTTCGTAGTGCGACATTTTTTCAACATGCAGGAATCTCGATGGTTTTTGTATTCATGCCATTGATTGCAAAAGGAGTCACAAGTTCTATTTTTGAGATTGGTTTGATCATAGCATCATTTAGCTTTGCACAAATATTATCAGAAATTTATTTTGGCAGACATTCAGATAAGAAAGGAACTAGGCTCAAATTTATCAGAATTGGCTTTATTGGATGCGCTATTACCTTTGGTCTACACTATTTTGCAGACGATATAACATTGCTATTTCTAGTAAGAATTGCTGCAGGTGTTGCAAGCGGCATTATGATTCCAGCCATGATTGCCTATACCTATGAGGCAAATATTGAAAAGAGAAGAGCTGCAACTGTAATCTCATTTCATGCATTAGGATGGCTTGCAGGAATTGCAGCTGCAGGTCTTGCAAGTGATCTAAAGTTACTTTTCATGATGAGTGCTGCATCGTTTACAATTGGATTAATTTTTACATTTAAAATGCCAAACCCGGTGCAAGAAAAGGAAATAGAACCAGGTACAACAAAAAAAGTTATTTCAAAAAATAAATTTCTGTTTACATCATTATTACTAAGACATGTTGGAGCTGCTGCAGTATGGACTATATTTCCAATAATGTTAATGGAAAAATTAGGAGCAGAACTTTATCAAGTATCAATTGTATATGTTGCAAACACGTTGACTGCATTTATCCTGATGAATTTAATGGCAAGCAAAATCAAAATTTCAAATGTAACTAAATTTAAGATGGGCATAGGTTGTACAACATTTGTATTTGTGGGATTATCAATAATTACAGAATGGTGGATGGCAATGCCATTTATGGCACTTGTTGGAGGAACTTGGGCATTTTTATTTATTGGAGGAAACTTTCATCTTATGGATAACAATCCTCGTTCTACATCAACTGGAATATTCAGTTCAACAATATCAATCGCTACTGTAATCGGTCCTGTAATTGGAGGAAGTATTGCATTCGTATTTGATTATATTGCAGTGATGTATTTTGCCATAGCAGTAATCATTGTTGGATTTGTAGTGTCTCTAAAAATAAAAGCTGAAAAGATTAACGAAGTCCCCATCTAGACATTACCTTATTTTCAATTCGCTTAAAGATAATTCCATCAATAACAATACCAATCATCATAATTACTAACATTATTGCAAATACTTGGGAGATATCATTTAGTTGTCGTCCTACATTAAGTAAAAAGCCCAATCCTAGAAATGAAAATAGCAATTCTGCTCCAATTACACCTCGCCATGCAAAAGCCCAACCTTGTTTGAAACCTGAAATCAAATGAGGAAATGCTGCAGGAATTAAGACGTACGTGGCTAATTGAGTGCCTTTGGCTCCCATATTTCGCGCAGCCTCAATATAGTGGGGGTTGATAGTTTTCACTCCAGTGTAGGTAGAGATTGTTATTGCAAACATTGAACTAACTGCCGTGACAAAAATAATTCCACCATCAGTTAATCCAAACCACAGTATAGCTAATGGAACCCAAGCAACAGAAGGAATTGATTGCAATCCCAATACCAAAGAACCAATAGTTTGATTTACAGTTTCTATTCTAGCCATTAAAATTCCAAGCAACATTCCACCAACTATTGCAATAGTCAATCCAATCAATAATCGTAAAAGACTAGTTCCAATTCCAAAGAACAAGCTACCATCTGATGCAGTATAAACTAGATCTTCAGCAACTTCATAAGGTGACGGAAATAAATTATTCGGCCATACACTAGACATTGCAACAAGTTGCCAAATTACAACAATAGCAATATAGAAAATAATTTGTTTAACTAGAGAAGGCTTTTTCATCATACATCACTAATTTTTCTTAACCTCAGGTCGTAATTCTGATAAAATTTCTTGTTGAAGCGGAAATAAATTTTGATCCTCAACTAATCGTGGTCGTTTGTAATCAATGTTAATGACTTTTTTAATTGTGGATGGCCTATTGCTAAATACTGCAACTTTAGTTCCAAGTACTGTAGCTTCAGTTACATTGTGAGTTACAAATAAAATTGTCTTTTTTGTTTTCTCCCAAATCAATTGCATTTCAACGAGTAACAAATCTCTTGTTTGTGCATCAAGTGCTGCAAATGGTTCATCCATTAGTAACACATCAGGGTCCATAACAAGTGCTCTAGCTATCGCTACTCTTTGTTTCATTCCAGTTGAAAGTTGGTATGTATACGAATCAGCAAATTTTGTCAACTGCATCATATCCAGATATCTTTTGGATATCTGAGCACGTTCTTCTTTTGGAATTCCTGCCATTTTTAATCCAAATTCTACGTTGTCTTGAACTTTCAACCAAGGAAACAATGCACCCTCTTGAAAAACAATAATTCTTTCAGGGCCAGTTGATGTTACTGGTTTTCCATCAAAGAAAATTTCACCCTCATCAGGAGTTTCCAAACCTGCCACTATTCGTAAAAATGTAGATTTACCACATCCAGATGGACCAACCAGGCATACAAATTCACCATCTTCAATTTGTAAATTCACGCCACCTAATGCCTTGAGACGATGACTGTCATGTTTGAAATATTTTACAATATTTTTAGCCTCAAGTTTGGTCATTATTTACTAAAACCTCCTGTGATTGGGAATTTGAATTTTTGTCAAAGAAAAGCCCATCTAAGTTATACCCATGTCTTCCTAGATAACCAAGCGAGTCCGCTCTTTTAGCGATTGTGTCAATTGAGCTTACAATTGGATCTGAAGTAATTTCTAAATTAGATAATGATTCATCAATTAATTCAACTGGTAATGATTTACCCATTTCATTTTTCATAAAATCAAAGAAAATAGTTTTAGTTTCTTCTTTATTGGAATTAATCCAATCTGCTGTTTGCTGATGTGCTTCAAGCCATTTCTGTATAATTTCAGGATGTGAATTCACATATTCTTCTTTAGCAATCAACACCACTGTTGCAAACTTATTTTCAGGCCAAAGTTCATTTTCATTAAACAATCTTGTTCCACCTAATTGTTGAACCAATATTGTAGCAGTAGGTTCTGGAACCCATGCACCATCAATATCCCCCTTTGCAAATAATATGTAGATATCAGAGTTACCAGTATTCAAAATAATTACAGAACCACCCTTTTCGGCAGGCTTTAATCCATTATCAGAAAGATATGTTCGAAGAGAAATATCCTGTGTGTTTCCAATTTGAGGAGCAGCGATTCTTTTTCCAGCAAAATCAGCAACAGATTTAATTTCAGATTTTGGATGAACAATAAAACTAACACCTCCACTTGCAGCACCAGATAAAATTTTCACATCATGTTGTTCAGATTTCAAAAATGCATTGATTGCAGGTCCAGGACCAACATATGCAATATCAACAGAACCGGCAAAAATCGATTCAATTACCTGAGGTCCAGAATCAAACAAGATCGGTTGAATATCAATGTCACTTCCAATGTGATTTGAAAAAAATCCTTTTTCAATTCCAACAATTGGTATTGCATGAGATATGTTGGGAAAGTATGCTACTCTAATCTTGTTTTCATGCGTATTTTGATCCTGATTTGTCATAATTCCTACAGAGATCAAAGTTAATACAACAACACCGATCAAAATATAGATCTGAATTTTCATAAAACAGCGTTATATTCTGGCTGTTAAATAATCATCGAATTTTAGCTCAAGCTAGTTTGAGAATTTTTTGATTTTTTCAGCGTAACACAAAAGATAAATTCCAAATTACGACGGGGAATATGTTTTATGGCTGAAAAAGGAATTCTTGCATTTTCTGGCGGATTGGACACATCAGTTGTGATAAAATACCTTCAAGAAGAATACAACATGGATGTCATCACAGTAACTGTTGATGTAGGTCAAGGCGATGATCAGAAAAAAATTGAAGCTAAAGCCAAAAAACTCGGAGTAATAAAACACTACAATATCGATGCCAGAAAAGAGTTTGTTGAAAATTTTATTTTTCCGTCAATTAAAGCAAATGCACTCTATCAAAAAAAATATTGCTTAGCAACTGCATTAGCTAGACCATTAATTGCAGAAAAAGTTTTAGAAATTGCAAAAAAAGAAAAAGTAACATCATTAGCTCATGGTTGTTCAGGTAAAGGAAATGATCAAGTTAGATTCGACATTACATTACGTTCTGGTTCTGATTTACCAATCATTGCACCAATTAGAGATAAAAATTTAGACAGAGTGACTGAATTAGAGTTTGCAAAAAAACACGGAATCGAAATTGACTCAGTTGCAAAGAGATTCAGCATTGATCAAAATTTGTGGGGACGTGCAATTGAAGGTGGAGTACTAGAAGACCCATACAATGAACCTCCAGAAGATGCATTCATTTGGGTAAAAACAAAAAATTTGCCAGATAAACCAACATACTTGGAAATAAAATTTGAGAAAGGAATACCAGTTTCAGTAGATGGAAAAATTCTTGAACCAATAAAATTAATTGAATATGTAAACAAAAAAGCAGGAGATGCAGGAGTCGGAATTGTTGATCATATAGAAGACAGAGTTGTCGGAATTAAATCTCGTGAAGTTTATGAAACACCAGGAGCATTATGTCTTATTGAAGCTCATTCAGATTTAGAAAAAATGGTCCATACTAAACATGAAAATAAATTCAAATCAATTATCGATGATGAATGGGCATACCTTGCCTACTCAGGATTATGGCAAGACCCATTAAAACAGGATCTTGATGCATTCATTCAGGCATCACAAAAACCAGTATCTGGAACTGTAAAACTAAAGCTCTTCAAAGGAAGCATTCGTGTTGTTGGACGAAAATCAGACTATTCATTATACAATCACAAGATCGCCACTTATGGTACTGAATCAACTTTTGATCAAAGATTGGCAAAAGGATTTGTAGAATTGTGGGGAATTCAATCAACAGAAGCTAATAAATTACAAAAGAAAAGGTCAACAAAAACATGAACTGTCAAGAATGTGATGCAACTCTTAACATCCCAGACGACGCCTCTGTTGGAGAGATAATCTCCTGTCCTGATTGTGGCGCTGACTTTGAGATCGCAAAAAAAAATGGATCTACTGTTGAGCTAAAACAAGCAGAAAGTGTAGGCGAAGACTGGGGAGAGTAATGTCAAAAATCTGTATTGTATTTGACCGCCTAAGATCAGAAGAGAAGATGCTCGAGAAAGAGGCATTGAATCTAGGTCACGAGGCAGTAATGCTAGATGCTAAGATTACCCAAATCAATACAGATAGTAAAAAAAGTGATTTTGATTTTGGAGATGTGGTTTTAGAAAGATGTGTTAGTTATTTTAGAGGACTTCATTTTACTGCCAGTCTTGAATTTATGGATGTGCCAGTACTCAACAAATTTTTTGTTGCAAATCAATGCGGAAATAAAATGTTCATGACTCTAATGCTAAAAAAATACAATGTACCAACACCAAAAACATATTTTTCATTTTCAAGTGAAAGTGCATTAGAGAATATAGAAAAAATTGGATATCCACTAGTAATTAAACCAGTCATTGGAAGTTGGGGAAGAGGAGTTATGCAGATAAAAGACAAAGATACTGCCGATGCACTATTTGAGATCAGAGACATTACAGATAGTCCACATGATAGAATTTTCTATCTTCAAGAGGTGATAAAGAGACCACCAAGAGACATCCGAGTAATCACAATCGGGGACGAACCAATTGCAGCAATGTATAGAAAATCATCAGGCGGTTTTAAGACAAATATAGCATTAGGAGCAGATCCTGAATTATGTGAGATCACAAAAGAGATCGAAGATGTAGCGATTAAAGCCTCAAAAGCTATGGGTGGAGGAATTTTAGGTATTGATATTATGGAAGACGAAAAACGCGGATTTGTCGTACATGAAGTTAACAACACTGTAGAGTTTAAAGGACTCTCAAAAGTTTCAAAGCGAAATATTCCAAAAGAAATGGTAGAATTTGCTTTAAACTATGTTAGGAAATAAATTATAGTTCATTATCGGGAGAGTTATGATAAAAGTCGGTGTTGTAGGAGCATCAGGTTATGTCGGAGGAGAAACACTTCGTCTTCTAGTAAATCATCCAGATGTTGAGATCACAACGGTTACATCAAGACAACATGTTGGAGAATATCTCCATAGAATTCAACCTAGTTTGAAAGGATTTACCGATCTAACTTTCTCAGAATTAGATTATGATAAAATGACAGATAATTGCGACATTGTATTTACTGCAGTTCCACATGGAACTGCGACTGAAATTGTAAAAGCATTGTATGACAGAGGCCTCAAAGTCATAGATTTGAGTGCAGATTATAGATTACACACTGCTACCGATTACGATAAATGGTATGGATGGGAACATCCACATCCAGACTACTTACCAAAATCAGTATTTGGAGTACCAGAATTACATAGAGAGGCAATCAAGAAAGCTCAGCTAGTTTCTTGTCCAGGATGTATGGCAGTAACTTCCACATTAGCCCTTGCACCACTAATTCGACATGACTTGATTGACACGGAACACATCATTGTAGATTCAAAGATTGGATCATCAGGTGCCGGTTCTGGTTCAGGAACTGCTCATGCAATGAGAGCAGG
Organism: Nitrosarchaeum koreense MY1; assembly: GCF_000220175.1. Lineage (NCBI taxonomy): Archaea > Thermoproteati > Nitrososphaerota > Nitrososphaeria > Nitrosopumilales > Nitrosopumilaceae > Nitrosarchaeum > Nitrosarchaeum koreense. The sequence goes on from NZ_AFPU01000001.1 coordinate 1,159,033, forward strand.
AGTAATCAGACCATACAAACCAGCAAAACATAGACACACTGGAGAGATAGAACAAGAATTAAGTGAAATTGCAGGTAAAAAGATTCATGTTTCAATGAGTCCACATGCAGTAGATGTAGTTCGTGGAATTTTATGTACAAATCATACATTTATGAAAAAAGATATTGAAGAAAAAGAATTATGGAAAATATTTCGTGAGGCTTATGGTCAAGAGAGATTTATTCGATTGATTAGAGATAAAAAAGGATTGTATAAATTTCCAGATCCAAAATTTGTAGTTGGTTCAAACTTTTGCGATATAGGTTTTGACATAGATGAAGAGAATCATAGATTGATTGTAATGTCAGCATCCGACAACCTAATGAAAGGCGCAGCAGGTTCTGCAATACAAAACATGAATGTGATGTGCGGCTTTGATGAAATGGATGGCTTGAAGTACACTCCACTCACTCCAGTATAGAAATGATCACAATTAAAATCGGCGGAAGTGTAGTAGATAATTTACATTCATCAACTATTGCAGATATGAAAAAAGTTGCAGAGACAGAAGGATTAATCATAGTTCATGGTGGAGGAAAAGAAGTCACAAAAGTTTGTGAACAACTTGGAAAAGAACCAAAATTTGTAACATCACCTAGTGGAATAAAAAGTAGATACACAGACAAAGAAACTGCAGAGATTTTTACAATGGTAATTTCAGGAAGAATAAACAAGACAATTGTTCAGATGCTTCAAAAAAATGGAATAAACGCAATTGGATTGTCAGGGGTGGATGCAAGAATTATCGAAGCTGAAAGAAAAAAGACATTATTAATTATCAATGAAAAAGGTCGAAAACAGGCAATTGATGGAGGATATACAGGTAAAATTACAAAAATCAATGCGAAATTCATTAAATCACTTTTAGCTCAGGGTCTAACACCTGTAATTTCACCCATTGCAATTAGCGAAGAGTCAGAGTTCCTCAATGTAGATGGAGACAGAGCTGCAGCATATGTAGCAGGAAATGTAGGTTGTGACAAGATATTATTCATAACAAATGTAGATGGACTCTTGATGGACGATAAACTAGTAACAAATCTAACATTAGCACAAGCAAAAGAAATTAGACCAAAAATAGGCCCAGGCATGGAAAAGAAGATACTAGCAGCTACTGAAGCTTTAGACATGGGAGTAAAAGAAGCACTTATTGGAAACGGTCAAAGAGAAAATCCTATATCATCAGCTATTTCACATGACAATTGTACGGTGATTCAAAATGACTGAAGATGACTTTATGGGTGGTTTGTATCAGAGGTTTCCAGTTACAATTGAAAAGGGAATAGGGGCTCATGTTTGGGACATCAATGGAAAAGAATACATCGATTGTATGGGCGGATATGGTGTAGCGATTGTTGGACATCAAAATAAAAGAGTTGTAAATGCAATCAAAGAACAAGTAGATAAAATAATTACTGTACACAGTTCACTGTACAACAAAACAAGAGAAGAATTTCTCAAAACACTAATCAGTCTTGCACCAAAAGGCTTGACTCAAGTTCATCTAAACAATAGCGGAGCAGAAGCAATCGAAGCTGCAATAAAATTTGCAAGAAAATTTACAGGTAAAAAAGGAATGGTTGCAATGAAAGGATCATATCATGGAAAATCACTTGGTGCATTATCATTAACATTTAATCCAAAATACAAAAAAGCATTTGAACCATTAGTTGAAAAAGTTTCTTTCGCATCATTTGGAGATATAGAATCTCTCCGTTCTACAATTGATGATGACACAGCATTTGTTATCTTAGAACCAATACAAGGTGAAAGCGGAATCAACGTTGCGCCAGACGGATTTTTACAAGAAGTAAGAAAACTTTGTAATGAAAAAGGAATTCTTCTAATTTTTGACGAAATACAAGCTGGATTAGGTAGAACAGGACGACTTTGGGCATGTGACCATTGGAACACAGCGCCAGATATTTTATGTCTGGCAAAAGGAATTGCTGGTGGAGTACCAATGGGTGCAACTCTAGTAAGACCAGATATCCTTGCATCAATGAGTAAAGGCGAACATTCTTCAACGTTTGGTGGAAATCCACTTTCTTGCGCTGCAGGAATTGCAACTCTACAAGCACTTACTCAAGATAATCTCATCGAGAATTCTGAAAAGATGGGAAAATTATTCAGAGAGGGATTAGAGAAATTAAAAGAAAAACATTCCATAATCAGAGAGGTAAGAGGAAAAGGGTTGATGATAGGAGTTGAATTGAAGTTTGAGGTAAAAGATGTTTTGATGAATCTTATGAAGGAAGGCGTTCTTATGCTTTATTCAGGTAGAAATATTCTCAGAATCCTTCCTCCACTTGTAATTTCTAAAGAAGACGTAGCGAAAGTATTAGAAACCCTAGATGGGGTACTAACTATAGAGGAGCAAAAAAATAATGTATAAAGACAAAGTAGATGAAAAGATAATTAACTTTCTCAAAGAAGATTCAAGAGAGTCATTTGTAGATATAGGTAAGAAACTAAAATTATCAGAATCTGCAGTTAGAAGAAGAGTAAAAAACCTAGTAGATAGTGGAACAATCAAAAGATTCACAGTTGAGGTAGGAGAAGAAAATGCAACAAGCGCCATTGTATTGATATCAGTAGACTCTACAACTGAAACCTCAAAAGTGTCAGAGAAACTTGCAAAATTAGAAGGCGTGAAAATAGTTTATGAGATTACAGGTCAGTATGACATCATTACAATAATTAGTGCAACAAACATCTCTGAGATCAATACCAGTATAGATGCTTTAAGAAAGATACCAGGAGTAATTGACACTAATACTGTGATTATTTTAAGAAAAGTGGCATAAAACGACTTTCGGCACATAATTTCTATACTTAACTAAATTAGGATCATCACAAGTAATTTTCAGCGAAGTTAGTACGATTATGTTTATATTCTCAATCATTATCAACGTTTTCTGTAATGAAAGATCCGAATCACTATGCAGACATTTACAATGCATATGAAAAAAATCCAAGGAAGATTAGAGTGTTAGATAGTACTCTAAGAGAAGGAGAACAACACCCTGGAGTATCATTTACAAATAAACAACGAATACAAATTGCATGGATGCTAGATTATTTTGGAGTAGATCAAATAGAAATTTCCCCAGTTGTTTCAACTGATCACAAAGAAGCAACTAAGACAATTATCAAACAAGGATTAAAAGCAGACATTGTATCTCATGGAAGAGCTCTCAAAGAAGACATTGACATTTCATTGAGTTGTGATGCAAAGTGGTGCGCTGCATATCTTGGAATATCAGATATTCATCTTAAAGATAAATTACGAATAACAAGAGAAGAGGCACTTGACAGAGCAGTTGAAACAGTAGAGTATGCAAAATCACATGGATTAAAAATCAGATTCACAGTAGAAGATGGAAGCAGAGCAGAACCAGAATTTCTACTCAAAGTATGCAAAGCAATCGAAGAAGCCGGAGTAGATAGAATAAGTCTTCCAGATACTGTAGGAATTATGAGACCTATTGGCATGTATAATTTTGTTAAAACTGTAAAAGAGGTAATTGATGTTCCACTTGATGCACATGTCCATAACGACATTGGATTTGCAGTAGCAAATGCATTTTCTGCATGTGATGCTGGAGTAGATCAGATACACACCACAATTGACGGAATTGGAGAACGAACCGGAATTCCACCTCTTGCCGAAGTTGCAGTTGCATTGACTTATCTTTACAAATCACCAAACGATTTCAGATTAGACATGTTGTTAGATTTATCAAGATTAATTGAAGATTACACTTCGATTAAACCATATGACTCAAAACCAATAGTAGGTTCTTCAGCTTACAAACACAAGGCAGGAACACATCTTGCAGCAATTCTACGAAATCCTGCAGCCTACGAACCAATTCCACCTAGAGCCGTTGGAAATACTCGTAGAATTGTATTTGGAGAGTTAGCTGGAAAAACAGGAGCTGCCTATTTGATGTCTATTTTAGGCCTTGAAAAAGATGATGAAGGAGCCAAAGCAGTTGCAACAGGTCTAAAAGAACTCAGAATGGGTGATTTAATCGAGATTCCACTAGCAGATAGACTCGAAAAAAAGATAATTAATGATAAATAAAGAGGGAAAGTTGAGAGATACCATGTCAAAATGTGAAGAATGTGATGCAGATATTTCCATTCCAAAGGATGCTATGGAAGGAGAAATTGTAACATGTCCGGAATGTGGCGCAAGTTTTGAATTAGCAAAAGGCTCAGAAGGTTTCCAATTAAAGCCTGCCCAATCGGTTGGCGAGGATTGGGGGCAGTGAGTCCTGACATTACAATTCTTTATGATACCATCCGTTGGGAAGAAAAAGCTCTGCTAGAAGCAGGTAAAAAAAAGAACATCAACATACAGATGGTAGATTGCAAGAATTTAGCTTTGGATTTAGATAAAAAACCAGAAGATTATGGTCCAGTAATTCAAAGATGTGTTAGCTACTATCGAAATTTACATTCAACTGCTGCACTTGAAGGAATGGGGGTAAAGGTGGTTAATTGTCTAAATACAGGAATTTTTGCAGGAAATAAATTATTTACACATATGTTATTAAAAAAATACGGAGTCCCAACACCATATGCATCTGTAGCATTTTCAAAAGATGCAGCAGTAGAACATTTAGAATCACACGGATATCCAAAAGTAATCAAACCAACTGTAGGTAGCTGGGGAAGATTAATTTCAAAATTAAATGATAAAGATTCAGCAGAAGGAATTATTGAAAGTAGAGAGAGTATGTATCCAATATACCAAGTTCATTATTTAGAAGAATTTGTAAATAGACCACCAAGAGACATTCGAGCTATCATGGTTGGAGATAAGATTGTTGCAGCCATTTATAGAACTTCAGGCAATGGAAATTGGAAAACAAACATGGCACTTGGAGGAACCGCAGAACCATGTAAAGTTACACCAGAGATGGAAGAAATGTGCATAAAAGCTAAAAATGCAGTTCAAGGTGACATAGTTGGAGTGGATTTGATGGAAAGCAAAGAACGAGGATTAGTAGTTCATGAAGTTAACAATACAACTGAATATAAAAATACGGTAAGAGTATGTGGAATAGACATACCTTCCTTGATGATTGACTACGTAATAAAAAATAAAAAGTGAGAATTGGAAACAACATTCACAGTAACACCAAGATTTGCAGTAAAGATGCTAGAGAAAGCACTTAGACTGTACACACCTTCACTTAATGAAAAAGCAATGGCGGAATTTCTTGCAGATAAATGCGATGATTTAGGATTTGAAGACATTCACATAGATGAGGTAGGAAACATAATTGCAAAAAAAGGTACAGGTTCACCAAAAATATTACTATGTGGACACATGGATGTAGTTCCAGGAAAAGTCAAAGTTAGAAAAGAAGGAGATTCACTTTATGGTCGTGGTGCTTCAGATGCAAAGGCCCCACTAATGGCAATGTTGTTTGCCGCAGCATCAGTGCAAAACAATAACGGTACTGTGATTTTTGTAGGTACTGTAGATGAAGAAGGAAATGCAACTGGAGTAAAAAATCTAGTAAAAAATCACATGGACATAGATTACGCAGTATTTGGTGAACCAAGTGGAATTAAACAAGTCACAATTGCATACAAAGGAAGATTAGCAATCAATCTCAAAGTAAGTGTCAATGACAGTGCACATGCAAGTGCACCATGGCTTTCAAAAAATGCAATTGAAGAAACAATGATCTTTTCAAAAGAACTCAAAAAAGGTTTAGAGGCAGATCAAGATAAAAAAAGTAAAGGAATGTTGCTTACTGCAACATTAACTGAAATAAATGGCGGAACTAGCCACAACGTTACACCAAAAGAATGTGTATCCACTTTTGATATCAGAATTCCAGTAGATACGAATTGCAAGCTAGTCGAACAAAAAATTTCTGTACTTGTAAATGAAATAGCAAAAAAAAGACAAGTTGAAGCATATTATTCAATTATTGATGAGACAGAACCTTTTGAGGCGCCTCACAACTCTGCCATAGTCAGAGCATTTACTTTAGGAGTTATGGATGTGGAACATACAAGACCAACTTTAATTAGAAAAACTGGAACTGGAGACATGAATGTAATAGGAAACCAATGGAGCATTCCTGTAGTCACATATGGTCCAGGAGATCCACATGAAGCTCACACGATAGACGAAAAAGTATCCATCGACGAATATCTAAGAGGAATCGAAGTTTTAAAGAGAATGATACACCATTTAAAAAGACTACATGATAAAAACATGCAGTAATGCTTTGGTTTGTAGGTTTAGGAATTTCAGGATCCAAATCAATTCCTGTTGAAGCTCTAGAAGTTTTATCAAAAGCAGACATCATTTACCTTGAACAATTTACCAGTCCAATTGGAAAATCAGACTTGTTAAAAATCAAAAAAATGACAAACGGTGAAATCAGAGAAGGTAAAAGATGGCTAGTTGAAGATGGAACTGAGATTTTAAAACATGCAAAATCAAAAAAAGTAGCATTGTTATCCTATGGAGATCCTTACATTGCCACTACGCATATTGAATTAAGAACGAGAGCCATTCAAGAAAAAATAAAGACCTACTCAATTCATGCATCTTCATCTTTAACCTCAATGATAGGAGAATGTGGGCTTCATTTTTACAAAGTTGGAAGAATTGCAACAATAATGAGCGAAATGAAATCACTGACAACCCCATACTATGTAATTTACAAAAACATCATAGAAGGCAATCATACAATATTACTATTAGAGTACAATCAAGACAAAAATTTCTTTATGGACCCAAAAGATGCGTTGGCGGGATTAATAGAAACTGAAAAAGGACAGAAAAGAAATGTGATAAATCTATCAACGTACGCAATAGTCGCATCACGAATTGGATTTAAAGATCAATCAATCATATCAGGAAAAATTTCTAGTTTAAAAAAAATAGATTTTGGCAAACCGCCACACACAATCATCATAACTGGAAGACTTCATTTTACAGAGTCTGATGCGTTAAAAATACTAGGAAAATGTTTAGACGAACCAAAAGATAACTCTGAAGAAACAAAGAAAATTTCAATTCAAATGATGAAAAAATATGTTCCAATGGTAAGAGAAGCACTAGAAGAGATTACGCCATACTATAAAGATCAGAAAGAATTTAGTGTGATTCTTGAAAATGCAGAATTATACATTCAAGATGCAGAGAAATTTCTTGAAGAAGGTCAAGATGAAGTTGCAATTTTGAGCATAGGTTATGCAGACGGTTTGGTAGATGCACTCAGATTGGCAAAAGGCCTAGAACCAAAAATGTGATAATTTATCGATGAATTAAAGTGAGAGTAGTTTTAAAAAAGAACATTGGAATTAATTGAAAAAATAATTTTGACACAGATATACTTATCTGGAATTACCGGTAAATCATACAAAGATAATCTTAAAACAAAAAAAGGATTCACTGAAAATATTATCAATTCAAAAATTGATGAACTGGTAAAAAATAAATTAATTACTGAAGATAAAAGCGCTTTAACTGAATTAGGTAGGTCTTCACTTAGAGTTGTTTTAGCCGGAGGAGTTTTTGATATAATTCATCCAGGACACATTCATACTCTTAATGCCGCAAAAATATTGGGTGACGTTTTGGTAGTAGTCGTAGCCACAGATAACACTGCAATAAAAATGAAAAAAAGACAACCATTACACAGTAAAGAACAAAGACAGGAGTTGGTCAATTCACTCTCCATGGTAGATCTTTGTCTCATAGGTCAAGAAGACGACATTTTCAAGACTGTAAATCTTGTAAAACCACAGATAATTGCATTAGGGTATGATCAAGTACATCAAGAGAAATTCATCATAGAAGGATGTAAAAAAATAAATCTCGATGCAAAAGTCGCAAGACTGCAATCACCAATTCCTGAGAGTTCAAGCTCAAAAATTCAAAAAGAATATGGTGAATCTATTCACGGAATTTAGAAGATAATAAAATTATGAATTAATTGGAATTGATACAGTAACTGGTGAGCCATCCTCAAGTTTTCCAGTTTTTCTAATACATACATCAGAAATTAATTCAATTATAGAATCATCATGATGTGTTCTCTCAAGAATTATCAATTCACAGTTAATAGATTGATTAATTTTTGCATGAAAGCAATTAACCCAACCATAGGTTCTTTTTCCATCTGAAAAACTATCAATTTTAATTCCATCTAGACTTTCAAATTGTTTTATAGCTTCTTGATGCACTTTTTTATTCAATTTCACATTAAGAGTTCCAGGATATGGAATGTAACCAATTTTAGATTTGAATTGTTTTGTGTATCCTTTTAGCGACATGTAGTATGCTCCTTCACCCATCCCAGAAACTATAGTTCCTTTAAGCTCAACAGATGATGGTGATGAGTGAAGACTTTTTTGGAGTGCAGTAGATAGTTTTACCATTTCAGAAAATCCCTTTGAAGTAATCTTTACAGAAATGTTTCTTCCATCGATTATCCTTTCAATGAATTGATTATCTTCTAGTTCAAGTAAGTGCTTTGATGCAGCCTGTTGTGATTTTTTTATATTTTTACCTAATGAATTAGTAGTAATTGTAACAAAATTATTCTTTGCACCTTTAGAAAGAAGATAAGTGAGGGTGAGTATGTGCTGAATTTTTAGTTCAGTCATCAAGTAACCCTATGCTACGCCTAGGTCACCGAATGTTTTTAGATTTAGCCCATCAGAGTTTGTTAATTTTGCAACTCTGTGTCCAATAACACATTGAATTCCAGCGTTTTTGGCGCCTTCTAAAAGCCTCTGTGTGATAATACCATCCAATAGAAGGTATTTGATGCCAGATTGTGTTGAGAGTTTGCTAACTACTTCACTGATTGGAACTTTGAAAATTTCTTTTTCATTCTCGTCTAATGCTACAGCCTCTAGTGTCTCATTTAGATTTGGAAAAATTCTTGATGCTATTTCAGCTACAGGTTTATCATCTGAGCTTTTCAAAACAGCTACAGGTTTTCCATGTTTAATTTCATCAGCAATTGGTCTTAGAATCTCATCTATTCTTTGTGGAGTTAGTTCTTCAACTTCTACTCCAGTATCTGCTCTTAACTCATAATCAATCTTTACAACAGATGTTAGTTCTTTTAGAATAAAACCACCAGCTCGATCTCCATCAATAAATGCAACTACGGTATCTTTTGAAGCACATAGCTCTTTAATTGATTCATCAATTTTTGCACCTTCTATTGCAATTGCATTATCATAACCAGCTCTTAGAAGATTAATGACATCAGCCCTGCCTTCGACTAAAATTATCCATTTAGAATCAAACACTCCAGAACTACATGTTAATTTAGATGGACCATAAGTTGATAGTCTTTTAGAATCACCTTCATGAACATCTTTTAACATACTTTCTCCTTCACTAACTGTTTTTGTAGCCCAACGTTGTTTGATTTCTTTAGCACGTCTTACAATGTCATCTTTTTTTGCTGCTCTTACATCATCGATTGCTTCTAATTTGAAGACACAGTCAAATGGACCAACTTTATCAATGCTTTCAATTCCTGCTGCAATTAATGCGCAAGTATCAATATCAGTACTCATTGGAATAAGAGCATCACCGTTTGTAGTATTAGAAGTAGACTTTGTGTTTACTTCTATACGACCTACTTTAGAAACTCGTTGTAGTTCGTTCAGATTCATCTCTGGGCCTAGTAATCCTTCGGTTTGACCGAAGATAGCCCCGATTATATCTGCTCGTTCAACAAGTCCGTCAACTTCAAAGGAAAGTTTAACATGATATTTGACAATTCCTGATTTATTGGACATACTTTCTTCATCTCCTTAATTATCATAATTTTGGTGTCTATTCTCGATATATGAGGGTATCGCAAGTATTTTCAATAAAGAAATGTAATTTTATAAAAAATATTCCAAGTAGAGTTTACACTAGTTAATCAAAAAATGAAAAATGTTGTTTGTTTATTCAGTGCTAAAGGAATGACCACATGAACAGGATTTTGTAACATTTGGATTATTGATTTTAAATCCAGATCCCATTAGGCTTTCAATATAGTCTACATTTGCACCTTTTAGATGATCAACACTGTAACTATCTACAAGTAGCTTGATACCAGTTTCTTCCATGACTAGGTCATCTTCTTCTGGTGCTTTTTCAAAGCCCATGCCATAAGATAGACCAGAGCAGCCACCACCTTGAACATAGACTCTAAGGTATTGTGGGTTATCGGCTTCTTCTTTCATGAATTCTTTGATCTTTTCAGCTGCTTTAGGTGAAACAGTGATCATTTTCTGTGTTTGTTCAGATGCCATAATGATACAATTGATGATTCAAATTATAATAAGCTTTTCACCCTGAGCCTACTAGTAATTCAATAAAATAAGAAAAGAAGTTAGGTATAGCTTATTTTTTAGATTTATTTACAAAAGCTGTCATGCGTTCTTCTCTATCAGGATGAGTAAAACAATTTCTCCAAGCAAGTAGTTCTACTGCAAGTCCAGTATCAAGATCTGCATTTCTTCCTTTGTTAATAGCAACCTTTGACATTTGTACTCCCATTACAGAATTGGCAGCAATTTGTTGCGCCATTTTCAAAGCTTCTTCTTGAAGTGAAGCAAGTGGTACTACTTGATTTACTAAACCAATTTCCTTTGCTTCATCTGCTTTGATCATTTTACCTGTATAGACGAGTTCTTTTGCCTTTGCTATTCCTACAATTCTCATCAATCTTTGAGTTCCACCCCATCCAGGAGGAATTCCAATTGTAACTTCAGGTTGACCAAGTCTTGCTGTGTCTGCTGCAATTCTAATATCACATGACATTGCAAGTTCACAACCACCACCAAGTGCAAAACCGTTAATGGCTGCAATTGTCGGTTGTTTTACAAGTTCAACTGTAGCTGTTACAAGTTGTCCTGTTTTTGCATATGCAACTGATTCATCTGGAGATATTTTTGACATGTATTCAATATCTGCACCAGCAGAGAATGCTTTTTCTCCTTCACCAGTTAAGATGATCACTTTGACATTATCATCTTTGTCCAGGTTTTCAAAAGTTTTGATGAGTTCTTTTGCAACATCACTATTCATGGCATTAAGTTTGTCAGGTCTGTTAATTTTGACAGTACAAATACCATTAGAAGTTGATGTGGTAACTAATGACATGTTAATTTTCCAAGATATGTGAAACTTAAATGTTCTCTATTTTCCGAGTACTTTGCCCCATTGAGCTAATGCAGATGCAGCTGCAACCCAAGTGCGAAGATCACTATAAACAGGAACCTTATTTGCTTCAATTAGTTTTCTCATTTTCTCGGTATATGGACCCCCATTACCTCCAGCCAAAATTGGTTTTATTTTTTTATTTGATAATTCAGCTAGATGTTCAACTATTGTTTCTTCTAGTGGATCATCTTGGAAAACAAACCAAGGCATAGCAATATCGATATTCTTTTCGTCAAGAAATTGTTGAATGACAAACTTGTAATCATCTGCGTTTGCACCGCCACCAACATCGGCGGGATTACCATTATGAATTGGCACTGTAGGTGGGAAGCGTTCTTTCATCTTTTTCAGTAGTGGTGGAGATAACTTTCCAATAGTAAGACCTAGTCTTTCTAATTGATCAATTCCACCAATCATTGGACCTGCACCATTACTTGTCATGGCAACACGATTTCCTTTTGCAGGAGGTTGCCATGCTAGTGCCTTTAAGACTCCAACAAGTTCTTGATAGCTATCAACTGAAATTATTCCTGCTTGCTTGAATGAACCCATGATGATTGCATTGGAACCACCAAGAGAACCAGTATGAGATGCAGCTTGTTTTGCGCCTGCTGCAGTTCTTCCACTCTTCCAAATTACGATAGGTTTCTTTGTCTCTTTCATCACACGTTTAGCAGTATTGATGAATTTTCTACCATCACCAAATCCTTCAACATATAAGCCAATTACTTTGGTTTGAGGATCATTTGCAGCATACCAAATCATATCTGCTTCATCAACATCAGAACGATTACCAAAACTAATCATTTTAGATAATCCAAATACATCAGCACTTTCCAGCATACTAATTCCCATAGTTCCACTTTGTGAGAAAAATGCAACATTCCCTAATTTTGAACGGACCATTCTCTCTTGTCCTTGGAATGCACAATCAAGACGATTTGCAGCATTGAACATTCCAATACAGTTTGGACCAATTACACGAATTTTGTGTTCTAGTGATAATTCTTTAACTCGAGCTTCCATTGCGGCTCTGTCACCACCAAGCTCTTTTCCTCCACCTGAAACAATTACAACATTATGAATTCCTTTCTTTGCACATGTCTCCATAATAGGCCCACACTCTGCAAGATCAATGCAAACAACAACCAAGTCAACCTTTTCAGTAATTGCATCTAGTGTTGGATAGCATTTGATTCCAAGAATTGATTCTTGTTTAGGATTAATTGGAAATACTTTACCTTTGTAATCTTGTTTACCAAGTGCAATCAATACCGAATTACCAATCTTTCCAGGTGTGGATGATGCACCTACTAGTGCAACAGACTCTGGAGTAAAAAATGACTCCATTGATTCAATGTTTGGTTTAGCTTTTGAGATTGAATTCTTTCTAATTTCTTTATTTAAAATAATTTTTGCGTCAACTACAAAATGAGATTTTGGATAAACAATTACAGGGTTGAAATCAATACTGTTGATGTAATCAGCATTATCTACTCCTAGTTTTCCGATTTGTACAAGCATATTTGCAACCATGTTTGTATCAATTGGTTCACTTCCTCTGAATCCTTTGAGCAGTGCTGAACCTTTGAGTTCATTAATCATAGATTTTGCATCTGAAGTTGTAATAGGTAACATGCGGAATGCAACGTCCTTCATGACTTCAGTCATAATGCCACCAAGTCCAACCATAATTACAGGACCAAATTGAGGATCATTTTGAATACCAACGATTAGTTCAACACCTTTTGGAACCATCTTTTCAAGAAGAATTCCTTTAACTTCAACTCCTTTCTTTTTAGATAGTCTACCATACATGTCCTTGAATGTCTTTTTGACATCATTGACATTATCTAGACCAACTTTGACACCACCAACATCAGTTTTATGCAAAATTTGTGGAGATACAACTTTCATAACAAGAGGAAATCCAATCTTTTTTGCTTGTTTGGCTGCATCTTCAGCAGTGGTAACAAGTGCAAAAGGAGGAACTTTGACACCATATGTTTTGAGTATAGATTTTGATGATTCTTCTGTGATAACTTTATGACTTGTTTGAATTACTTCCTCGAAAACTTTTGTCACAGAATTCATGGTTAGATCGATGAAACAAAAACTCTGTATATTAAACTTTGGTCAAAGATGAAACATTGATTTGAAATTAGTGTAAAAATTATCCATATTATTTTTGACAATTGAAATATTTTCATCAATATCAGAACGGATTTGCTTAGGATCGATGTATGGAATTAGTTCTAGTTTTTCCTGAGTCTTATCAAGCCAAAGATTAATCATTTCCTCATTAACTTCCATATGGAATTGCAATCCAACTGCACTGCCAATTTGAAAAGCTTGATTAGGATAATTTTTAGAATGAGCTAATCTAATTGCTTTTTCAGGTAAATCAAAAGTATCGCCATGCCAATGAAACACAGTAAATGGATTTGTAAATCCAGAAAATAATTTAGAATTATTATCAATTCTCAAATCATGGTAAAACCCAATTTCTTTTTGTGGTCCAGGATAGACTTTACCACCAAAAGTTTTTGCAATCAATTGAGAACCTAAACAAATTCCAAGTAATGGTGTGTTATTCTCTACAGTTTTTTTAATTAGTCGTTGTTCTGCTTTTAGATAATCAAAGTTATCGTTAGCACTTTCAGGAGCACCAAGTATCACTACAAGTGAATAATTTTTTTCTGGAAGTTTTTCATGTTTTGCATTTACAGAATCAATAAGAAACCCATCTTTTTGGAACAGTTCGCCCAAATACCCTGAACCTTCAATTCTGGTATTGTGAACAATCAAAACATCAGACATAATTAATTTTTAGCAAAAGCGATTAATATGTTAAAGCAAGCATGATGCTGTGCTTGTTACAGAACAGGAAATTCAAGATCTTAAAAAATTTGTATTTCAACTAAATTTATTGAAAGATAGTGTTGTCGTAGTAGAAGGAAAAAATGACGCTACTGCGTTAAAAAATATAGGATTTTCTGGTAAAATAATCGAGTTTCATAAATTTGGAGGAGTTGTAAACTTTGCAGACTCTGTTGCCCATTATGAAAAATTAATAATTTTATTTGACAGAGATCGAAAAGGTAGACATCTTACAGGAAAAACAATTCAGCTTTTAGAACGTAGAATCAAAATCGATCTTTCTTTTAAAAGAAGGCTTACAACAATCACCAAGGGAAAAATAAGATTTGTTGAACAGCTAGTATGTTACGAATCGTATCTAGTCTAAGATTATGGCCAAATGCCTTTTTGATTAAAGGCTTCCACAACTCTACCTACTGCTAAAGCCATAGTAGCTCGTCTCATGTCAATTTTATGCTTTTTTGCTAATGCATATGCATCTTTGAAACCTTTTGTAATGTTACCTTCCATCTTGTTTGCAACTTCATCAAAAGACCAATAGTAACCCATGTTATTTTGAACCCATTCCAAGTATGAAATGCATACACCGCCAGAGTTTGCCAAAATATCTGGAATTACTAAAATATTCTTTTTGAAAATTATTGGATCTGCTTCAGGTAATGTTGGACCGTTTGCAGCTTCTGCAATAATTTTACATTTAAGATTATTTGCAATCTTTGCATTGATTTGATTCTCTAAGGCACCTGGAACTAGAACATCACATTTTGTTGTTAACAATTCCTCTGTTGAAATTTTCTTGCTACCAGGGAATCCAACTACAGTCTTATTCTTTTCTTTAAATTCAAGTAACTTGCTGACCTTTGCTCCATTTGGAATTGAGATTGAACCTTTAGAATCACTTGCACCAATTACTTTAGCACCCATCTTTTCTAAATATTCTCCAGCAAATGTAGATGCATTTCCAAACCCTTGTAAAACAACTTTAGCGCCTTTCAAATTAAGCTTGATTGCTTTTGCTGCTTCTCTTACACAATATGCAACACCTAAACCAGTTGCAACGTTTCTTGCAAGTGAACCTCCCATTGAAATTGGCTTTCCAGTAATTACACCAGGAGCATACACATTTCCATTTAATTTGCTAAATGTATCCATAATCTGAGTCATCTCCCTACCAGTTGTGTAAACATCTGGTGCAGGAATATCTTTACCTGGTCCAATTATTTCAAATATTTTATATGCGAATCCTCTGGTGAGTCTTTCCATTTCACCATCACTTAGTTTTTCAGTTTTTGGATTAACATAGATTCCACCTTTACCTCCTCCCAATGGAATATCCACAATTGCACATTTCCAAGTCATCCAAGAAGATAATGCCATGACTTCACGTTCCATATATTCAACTCCACCTTCAGGGTTAAAGTATCGAATTCCACCTTTGTATGGACCTCTATCATTATTATGCTGACTTCTAAAACCAATAAAATTTCTAATTTGTCCATTATCCATTCGGACTGGAATTTTTACTCTAAGAACTTTATTTGGTGTTGCTAAATATTCTCGTAAACCTTTATCCTTAATTCCAAGAACATCGCATGCATCGTTTACTTGTTTTGTTGCATTTGCAAATGGATCTAGACTTACCAAGACGATCGATTTTGAAACAGCATATTATATTAAGTTTAGTTCAAAGTATCAGATCGCATACCATACAGATAGGATTTGATTAAAGGTAAACCTTTTTTTGATTTATTTTCCAATCTAGCTTATCTATTGCCATATCAAGAGCACTGATGTTAACTTCTAAAAATGTAGATAAGTGAAAAATTGCGCCATATTTATCACCAAGTTTTAAGATCATGTTATTTTTTTCAAGTACTTTCATGTGATGCTGAACAGCCTTGTAATCCAAATCAAGTTCCTGTGCTAATTGATGTGTGTTATATGATCTTTCAAGTAAGAGCATAATTATTCTCAATCGTGTAAATCCACCTCTGGTACTTGTGAATAAATAAAATAGCAGTTTACTTGTCTGTTTATCGATTTTTCTTTGTTCAGTTTTGGTTTTAGATCTCAAAAGTTCTTTGAATTCTAATAATTGTGCACTTGACATGTTCCTTGCGTATTATGTGAGAAATTTGCTTAAAACACTATTTCCAGATCCTATCCAAATCTATTACAAATTAACGAACGACAATTACCCTTAAATTGACTAAGAAGAGAATCGATACAATATGATGGCATCACGTGGGTACGACATGACCCCTACAATGTATTCCCCTGATGGGCGAATTTATCAAGTCGAATATGCCATTGAGACAGTAAAAAGAGGCACACTGGCAATAGGCATTTGCAGTAAAGAAGGAGTAATCATGGCAGTTGAGGAGAAACCAAGAGCCTTACAAACATTAAACGTTACACAGAAAATTTTTCAAGTAGATTATCATATAGGAGTAGCAGCTGCAGGATACATTCCAGATGCACGTGTTCAAGTTGACAATGCTAGATTTTTTTCACAAGGCAATAAAATGACTTATGATGAATCGGTAGAGGTTGCAACTGTTGCCAAGCACTTAGCTGATCAGTCTCATCAATTTACACAGTATTCAGGAGTAAGACCTAACGGAGTTGCTCTGATAATTGCCGGAGTTGATCAAAAAGGAGAGTCAATTTACGTAACTGATCCTAGTGGAACTTATGTTCAATATGCAGCAGTTGCAATAGGATCAGGTTCTGATGATGTTAATGCATTTTTAGAAAAACATTACAATGAAAACATGTCCTTAAGTGATGCTGCATCACTTGCAATTGCGGCAATTAATCTAAAAGCCGAACAAAAAGAAAGTTTGAATCACATTAAAATGGCCAAAGTCACTACTGAGAAAAAAATATTTGAGAAAGTATCAGAATCAGATTTACTTAATTATTCTAAAAATGCATCTAAATTTCCAACATCTTAAGTTTGAATTTAGATTTGAAAACTATTCAAACTAGTCTGTAAGAAAGATAAACATGGGATTAGGAAGTTATTGGGGAGAAGTCATTGAAGTACTTCGTGAAATTATACCAATTTATGATAAAGTAAATTCATACATATCTCTTGGAAAAGATGTCGAACACAGGAACAGAGGAATTACAGGGAGAGTATTTCCAGGAAATAAAATTCTTGATGCAGGTTCAGGTTTTGGAAACATGTCCAAAACCGCCTTAAAGATATGTGATGGAAAAATTTCAATCACACTTTACGATCCTCTTGTACCAATGTTAAAAAATACTGGAACTCATTTTGAGAATGTGCCGGATTTGGTGAATGGTGTTTTTGAACACATTCCATTTAAAAATGAAGAATTTGATGCGGTTTTGTGCGGATATTCTCTAAGAGATGCCATTAATTTAAGAATTGCAATTTCAGAGATTCACCGAGTACTAAAAAATGAGGGTAGATTTGTAATTGTAGATTTAGGAAAACCAGATGAAGTAATAATTAGAGCTGGAGTTTCATTTTATCTTAAATTTATTCTTCCAGTACTAGCATTGATTGCAGGAGGAAGATTAGGTTTGAAATTTGGTACTCTTTATGGAACATACAAAAGATGGCCACAAAACAAAAAGTTGGAAAAATTATTGCTTGAAAAATTTTCCAAAGTAGAATTTGAGAAAGATCTTATGGGCGGAGCAATAATGGTTGCCGCATACAAATGAACAAGACTCTAGTACTTGTAAATCTCACAGGTTTAATCATAGGAATTTCATATGGATTACATGGTCCAATATTACCAGTATTTGCAAAAAATATAATCGGAGCATCATACTCTGAACTTGGTTTTATTGGATTAGCAAATTTCATTCCATACATGTTCATTCCAATATTTGTAGGGATTCTTCTTGACAAATTCAATAATGGTTACATTTTAGCAATAGGTGCATCAATCAATTCAGTATCAGTCTATCTTCTATCAATAGCACAAACAGTTCCAGAGATAATGGGATTTAGAGTAATGACAGGAATAGCTCATGCATTTTTTTGGCCTCCATGTCAATCCATTATTGCTAATGAAAGCAACGAAAAAACTAGAGTTAGAAACATCTCATGGTTTACAATGTTTTTTGTGATGGGATTTATGATAGGCCCATTATTAGGTACGGTATTTCTTGAAGGACTAGACATCACATATAGAATTCTATTTCAAATAACGGCATTTATTTTGGCTAGCGCCATAATTGTTTCTCTTTTGATTTCAAGAAAGAGTGTAACAAAGTATCATGAGAAATTCTCATTTTTATCAATCAAAGAGATGAAAAGATTTCCAGAAGTTATAATATTATTAATTTTTTGTACGTCTTCTTTTGGAATAATTCTATCAATTTATCCAGCATTCTTAAATGACAGCGGAATGTCAGATACAGATATTTTGCTATTGTACTTTGCATTTGGAATTTCAAGAGTAATCTCACTTGCATTAGTAGGCAAGTTCTCAAAAAGAACTAGTCAGACATTGATCGCAGCTACAATTGCAGTTTCTATTGGATTGTTAATTTCTGCAGTTTCAGATTCAATCATCATGTTTGCAGTGGCACTTGTATTGATGGGATTTGGGTTCAGCATATTTTTCCCATTGACTCTAGAAATAATTCTCAGTAAAACAAGCAAAACAATATCAGGAAAGATAATTGGAGCATATGAAACAGTTTTTGGAATAGGTTGGGTAATTGGACCTACATTAGGAGGACCTATAGCACAATCATTTGGAAATCAATCACCATATATTGTATTTTTTATAATCGGAATCGCAATTACAATTTTAGCTATCATACATAGAAATAAACTGGAACCAAAAAAAATACAAAATATCTAATTAAATAATTGAAATTAAAAAACTAAATTGAGGTAGTTCCTCGTTTTTGTGTACAGATATCAAGTGCGTCTTCTACTGCAGTGACAAAGACTTTACCATCACCTTTTGTTTTTGTACATGCAGCTTTTGCAATTGCATTTAAGATGTCATTTAATTTCGGATCATCTACAACACAGATTATCAAATCTTTAGAGAAATATTGTCCAACTAATGGCGGATCATCTGAACCCTGACCTTGAACATGGCAGATAGTTATACCTCCAACACCAATTTTTTTAATTGCAGCTACAGTTTTGTCTTTAAGTTCAGGTCTAACAATTACTTCTATTTTTTTCATTAATTAATGTAAGAATAGTTGTTTTTTAAAACAATAGGGACATTCTCGAAGTTGATTTTCAGGGATGAATTTGTGAAGAATAAAGATTTGAAATTTCAAAAACATTACATTTAATTTCAAATAAGTCGATTTTATTTTATGTTTGATTATTCATTAAATATAATGGGTAGTGAATGGATAATCATAATTTTTGTTGCCCTAGTATTGATTTTAGGAACTAATCAACTTCCAAGTGCTGCAAGGAAATTGGGAAAAGCTGTAAATGAATTTAACAGAGCAAAAAATGAGGTTCAAAGTCAGATGAAAAATGTTTCAGATTCAAATCTAGATACATCAGAACCAATGGAGACAGAGAGACAAAAGCTAGAGATGATTGCAAAATCACTTGGAATAAACTCTAAAGAAAAATCAGACGATGAACTTCGGAAAATAATTTCAGATAAAATGGGACCAAAAAAAACAGATAGTTCAGAAAATAAAATATAGTTATTCAGATTTAATTCGATAGAGATTTTTATCTAGTCTTTTTTTTGCAAATTTATAATATTCGGGGACAATTTCAAATCCAAGATATTGTCTATTCAATGATTTGCTAACTACTGCAACTTGTCCTGACCCTAAAAATGGATCAAATACGATATCTTTTTTATCACTAGAATAATCCAATAGTTTTTCAATTAATTCAGCAGGTAATTTAGTGGGTGTTTTTTCATCACCTGTCCAATATTCACGTTTAATTTCCCATACATCTTCTTTGTCCCTATAATGCAGACTTCGTCCTTCTTTGGTTTTAGAATCTTTTTTAAATCTAGAAAATGGATAAAATTTTCTCTGTTTATCATTTTTGCAAACGTAAATACAATGATAATGTGAAGTAACAAATTTTCTTTTGGTTACAACACCAAATTGATATTTCCAAATAATATGGTTAACGGTGATAAAACCTACATCATCTAATGCCTTTAGAATATCTTTGAGATTATTCCATCCAGAAAAAACATACATGCTTCCTGTATCTTTAAGAATTCGAAATGCTTCTTTCATCCAATTATATGTAAAATCATAATAATCGACAGACTTTATTTCGTTATAACCTTGCATCACTCTAGAAGAAGTTCGATTATAATTTGCCTTGGTGGCCTTAAAATTAATAGCAAATGGAGGATCAGTAATAATCAAATCAATTTTATTTTTAGGTATTAAGCCCATACCTTCAATACAATTCATATTGTAAATTTTGTTAATTTCGATTTCCTTCATTTTTAAAATCAAGGTGGTATCCTCGTTTAATAATGTCGTGAAATACTGTTTTTGCCAATATTAACAGTCAACCAATAAATCTTGAGTAAATTAAATCAAGTTGAACTTGAAATTTTCATGTCCAAAATGCAAATCCAAATTAGAGATACAAAAAACATTCAACAAAAAAATTCACATTTCATGTAGTTGCGGAATAGAGGATTTACTTGAATTTTCAAAAAACATTGATGAGGTATTTTTAGAATTTCTTTCAAGATTTGATGAGGGGTTAGTTACAAAAAAAGGAATTTCAGAAGGTCTAAAAAATGAGGGAATCATCAGGGACGAAAAAGAGATCAAGAAGATGATTGGAAAAAATAATCCAGACAAGACTACAGAAGATATTCTTTTTTCAAAAAGAGATTTCATTTCACAGTACAAGGTTCTGACTAATCCCGAGCCTAAAATGGGCAGTGACGTAGAAGATATGGGACTAGATGAATCAATAAGCAACCACCTAAAAGAGATTGGAATTAATCAGTTTTACAAATTTCAAGAAGAGGCAATTCAAGAGGTTTCATTTGGGGAAAATGTAATCATTGAAGCACCTACGGCATCTGGAAAGACAGAAGCATTTTTGATTCCAGTAATTCAAAAAATAAAAAAAGAATCAAACAATGTAAGAGGTGTTTTTGCAGTATTTGTTTATCCTACAAAAGCTCTTTCAAGGGATCAATATCCAAAAATCTTAAAGTTTGCAGAAAAAATTGGAATCAAAGTAAAAGTTTTTGATGGAGACACGGAACAAATAGAGCGAAGAGAAATTCTAGAGAGTCCGCCACACATACTTGTTACAAATTTTGATGTAATACATTACCATCTTTGGCATCAAACAAGATTTTCATCTTTGCTTTCAACTATCAAAGTATTGGTGGTAGATGAGACACATGTGTACTCTGGAATTTTTGGCTCAAACGTCCATTACATAATTAAAAGACTGAAAAGAATTTGTAGCAATAAAATACAATTCGTTGCGGCATCTGCAACTCTAGAAGATGCTAAAAATTTTTGCGAACAATTGTTTGGAGTGAAGATGAAAATAATTCATGGTTCTGGCAAAAAAGGACAAACAGATTTTGTTATGTTATTTCCATCACTTAGAACTCAAAGGTCTCTAATGATTGATTTGACAAAGAAGATGACTGAAAAAAATCACAAAACAATGGTATTCAATAACTCACATCTTAATTCAGAACTCTTGGCAATTCAAGCAAAAAAACAAAAAATCAACATCAAAGTTCACAGGGCAGGCCTAATGGCAAATTATAGAAAATCAGTTGAACAAGAGTTCAAGAGTGATAAACTCCAGGCTATTTCATGCACACCTACGCTTGAACTTGGAATTGATGTCGGAAACGTGGATTGTGTGATTTCTTCAACTATTCCAGTAAACAGACTGATTCAAAGAATTGGTAGAGCAGCACGAAAAGGACAGCGAGGATATGCATTTTTAGCACTTGGAAATGATCCAATTTCACAATATTACAAGAATCATCCAGATGATTATTTTGAAGATGTTGAAAAAACATACATTGATCCAAAGAATCCATTTGTAGAAGAATTTCAAGTATTGGCAATGGCATGTGATAGACCAATTTCAAAACACGAATTAAAAGAACATGAAGGAATTATCAAACAACATATAGAAAATGAAAATTTAATAATTCACAACAACAGAATTATACCAAATTTTGACAAGATCTCTTCTTTGTTAAATGATTACAGCATAAGAGGAATTGGAAAATCACTAGATATTTTCTTAAATGAAAAAAAGGTTGGAGATAGAGTACTTCCAATTGCTTTAGAAGAACTTCATAAAGATGCAATCTATTTTCTTGCGGGTATCAGATACAGAGTAAAAGAATGCGGATATCCTCAAAGAAATTTTGCAAAGCTAGAAAGAATTTCAAGAGATTATCCGTATTATACCAAAGCATTAACAGAAGAATGGCCAACAATTGAAACGGTTTTTGAGACAAGAAAAGCATATGGAATAGAAGTTGCATTCTGCAAATTACACATTCAAAAGAAAGTTTATGGTTATGTCAACATAGAATTGGGACAAGAGATCACTCAAGGACAAAAAGTCTTACTAGATTCACCTTTAGAATATGATTTTATCACAAAAGGAATTGTGTTTCATGCTCCAAGACCTATAGACCAAATCAAAAAAGCTGAAGATGAAGAATACACTGAAGCAAGTGGATATCATGCAACAGAACATGTTGTAATTGAAGGCAGTAACATGATAACTGGAGGAGTATCTCAAGATTTAGGAGGCATATCTTTGGGGACTTCAGGCTTGATTTTCATCTATGATGGAGCAATTGGTGGAAATGGTGCAAGTAAGGCATTATTTGATAGATTTGAAAAAGCACTTGAGCGAAGTATGTTCATTGTAAAAGAGTGTCCATGTCAAAGTGAGGCAGGTTGTCCACGCTGTACTTTCTCCTATAGATGTGGAAATAACAATGAATATCTTCACAAATATTCTGCATTAGAAATTCTTCAAAGAATCAACAAGGGTGAAGAAACTAAACTAGAAGAACCAACAGAAGGAGACAAACCACTAGTCTAAAATCAAAATGGGATAAATAGAACAAAATTTCTATAAATTGTATGGAAAAAGTAGCAATTGTAACTGGAGCAACATCGGGAATTGGATATGAAACTTGTCTGTCACTTGCAAGAGACGGATTTTACACATTTGCCACAGTTAGAGATGTAAAAAAAGCAGAAAAAATATTACAAATTGCAAAAAAAGAAAATCTAAAGATAGAGATTATTGAACTAGATGTTGATGATGAAAAATCAATCAGTACTGCAATTCAAAAAATTCTTTCAAAAAAACAACAGATTGATGTTTTAGTAAATAATGCGGGATGGGGATTGTTTGGAAGTGTGGAAGATGTACCGCTAAAAAACTTCAGAGCGCAGTTTGAAACAAATTTTTTTGGAATAATAAGTATAATTCAAAAAGTTGCACCAGTGATGAGAAAACAAAAATCAGGAGTAATTGTAAACATCAGCTCAGTTGCAGGAAGAATTGGTTTTCCAGGATCGCCTGCATACATTAGCTCAAAATTTGCTCTAGAGGGATTATCTGAATCATTAAGATATGAGTTGGGACAATTTGGAGTCAAAGTAGTTATCATTGAACCAGGGGTGATTAAAACAAACTTTTTCTCATCTATGAAGATTGCAGAGCCTAAACCAGATTCACCATACAAAGAGATTACTGAAAAGGTGATCATGGGGGTAAAGATGATGGCAGAGCTTGGAACTCCCCCATCAGAAGTGGCTACAACAATATTGAAGGCAATTAAAGAAAAAGATCCAAAACCAAGATACATCGTAGGTAATGATGCACAGATGTTTTTGGAAGCAAAAAGGGCAAAAACAGATACAGAATTTGAAAATTATCTTAAAAAAGAACTATTTCCAAGTTAAAACCATATCTACGTTAAATTGATATACACATAGAATAGAGTTTTTGTCAAAGTCCGCAATTTTAACTGATGAAAAATGAAATGGAAAACACTACAACATAACGGAATCTTGTTTCCTCCTGCCTATGAAGCGCATGGAATTAAGATAAAGATCAAAGGAGAGAATGTAGACCTTAATCTCAATCAAGAGGAGATGGCATACCAGTGGGCAAAAAAGAAAGATACTCCTTATGCACAAGACAAAGTTTTTCAGAAAAATTTTACAGAAGATTTTGCTAAAACATTGCCAGCAAAATTCAAAAATATTTCATATCAAGACATTGACTTTTCTCATGCTTACAAGATAGTCGACAAAGAAAAAGATCTCAGAGAGATGATGACAAAAGAGGAAAAGAAAGCCCTAGCTCTTAAACGAAAAGAGTTACGAGAAAAACTTGTTCAAAAGTATGGCAAAGCAATCATGGATGGAAAAGAAGTCGATGTTGCTAATTACATGGCAGAACCTCCTGGAATTTTTATCGGTAGAGGGGATCATCCACTTAGAGGGAGATGGAAACCCAGAGTCACTGCAAAAGATGTAACGCTAAATCTCGGTAAAGAAGCCAAGGTTCCAGAAGGAAATTGGGGCAAAATTGTTCACGATAATGATTCCATGTGGCTAGCTGGATGGACAGACTATCTTACTGAAAAAAGAAAGTACGTCTGGCTTGCAGATACAGCTGGATTAAAGCAAGACAGGGACAAAGCAAAATATGAAAAAGCTGTAAAGCTATCAAAAGAGATCGAGAAAATTAAGGAAAGAATTGTCAAAGACATGAAGAGCAAAGATCCAAAAATCAGCAGAATTGCAACTGTGTGTTATTTGATTTATAGGACTGCAATGAGAGTAGGCGACGAAAAAGATCCTGATGAGGCAGATACAGTTGGTGCAACCACATTAAGAAAAGAACACATCAACATTACAGAAAATACAATTGAATTTGATTTCTTGGGAAAAGATAGTGTAAGATGGCAAGAAACAGTCAAAGCAGAAGGCAATGATAAGCAATTCCAAGAAAATCTAAAAAAACTAATTCAGAATAAAAAACCCAAAGATGAGATTTTTGAAGACATAACTTCAAGACATGTAAATGCATATTATTCTAGCATAGTAAGCGGGCTAACTGCCAAGGTTTTCAGAACCTATCTTGCTACTACAATGGTAAAAAATTATCTAAAAGAGCATGACAACATCAAAGGAAAAACACCTAATGAAAAACTGTATCATGCAAAATTAGCAAATTTAGAAGCAGCTATAATGTGTAATCATAAAAGAACCATCCCGAAAACCTATGAGGATGCACTTCAAAAGAAAAGAGATACGCTAAAAAATATAGCCAAAGAACAACCTTGGAAGAAAACCATGGATGCATTAAAGAAAGCAGAAGCCATGGAAGCTAAGACCGATGCTCAAAAAAAGAATAAGGCAAAAAAAATTAAAACACTAAATGAACAAATAAAAAAACAGAAAGAAAAACACAGTGAACGAGCAGAAAAGCTACAATTACAAATTGACTTGTCAGAGAAAACTAAAGATTACAATCTCGGGACATCATTAAGAAACTACATAGATCCACGTATCTTCAAAGCTTGGACCAATGAAGTAGGCGTAGAATGGGAGAAATTATACACTGCAGCATTGCAAAAAAAATTCCTTTGGGTACAAAATGAAAAAGTATTGTGGTCTGAATTAGCTAAAAATTAAGAATTGGTTTAAAAATCATCAGTAGTCATTTGGTGTGATATACGTAGCATTTAATTTCTCAAATTATCTGAAATACTTTATGCCGGGGTAGCTCAGCCTGGTTAGAGTGCCAGTTGATTGGTAAACTCTACCGGTTCTTCCAAAAAAGGCAATACTCATAATCTGGAGGTCGTGGGTTCGAAACCCATCCCCGGCATACACAATTGTGTTTAATACCCTGACAATCACTCTGATGGTTTATGCCTAAATTACAGCCAGAAAAGCCTACATCTGACATCTACTCGTACGATATACAGATTCAGGGAATCTTTAGACGAATAGAAAATGACCTTCCAAAAAATACAGTGGAGTTAATTCACAAATACGACAGGGTAATGATTAACACCTCAAAGGCAAAGGGGACAAGACGAAAGCATCTGCAAACACTTTACATCTTATCAAAATTAGTTGAAAAGGAATGGAGTCAAGTAACTAAAGACGATATTGATATTTTGGTTTCAAAAATAATGGAACAGTTTGCGGAATCCAATGGACAGGAATCAAACTATTCCTATGATCACAAAAAAGTTCTAAAGATATTTTTCAGATGGTTCAAGCTTGGCTCAAGGGAATTAAATGATGTGGGGGATCCTGAAGAGACAAAGAAAGTAAAACTTGGAAAAATAAGAGATAAGATAGTTAGAGAAGATCTGATTACAGATGAAGATAGAGAAAAATTATTACTGGGTTGTTCGGGTAGTCTCAGAGACAGAGCATTGATTGATGTTCAATGTGAAGCGGGGACAAGACCTGGAGAATTGCTGACTCTAAAAATTAAACATGTAAAATTTGATGAATATGGTGCAATTATTCATGTCGATGGTAAGACAGGAGCTAGACCAGTTAGACTAATTCGCTCCACACCAAACCTTTCCTTATGGATGGATTCTCATCCACTAAAAGAAAGTCCTAATGCACCATTATGGATTAACATGTCAAAAAGAGATTTTGGAAAACAACTCAGTGCAGCTAGTGCAAGACAAATTGTAAAGAAAGTTTGCGAAAAGACAAAGATCTCAAAGCGAATCTATTTGAATCTATTTCGCCATTCTGAGGCAACAAATTCAGCTAGATTTCTTACAGAAGCACAACTAAAGAAACGTCATGGGTGGTCTTCTGTATCACGAATGCCTGCTAGATACGTTCACTTGGTTGACGCAGATGTGGATGAAGCAATTTTGAGACATAATGGGATTGTCACTAAAGACAAAGAAATTACAAACATGCCTAAAATATGCCATATTTGCAAAAGATCGTGCAGGATTGACTGCAAAATACGAGTCAACCAAAAGACATCACATATCGCTTCATACGTTTAGATCCTATTTTTTTATTCGAGCTAGAAGAGTCCATGATACAGATGTAGCTCATGCTATGGTAGGTCATACTACCTATCTGGACATGTATGACAGGAAAGAAGATTCTGAAAAATTAGAGTTGTTCCTGAAAGTTGAGCCCAGTCTTAGAATTCTCAATTAAATGGAACAGAGGGGGTGTCTAACCTATTTGACACAACTCATTGGCAGTATGTTTTGAAGTGAGAGTTTCAAACTAAAAGAATGATGCCGCAGTAGGGTTCAACTCCACAGTGACTCACATACCATTATGGGAAATAAAATGGACGCAGATAGGTGTGAAAATCAAAATATAATTTTTATTTCTAAATATGTGAAACTCATTAGCTTGATGTTTTGTCTACAGATTCATCTTTTCCAAATCTTTCAGAAAACTTCCATCCATATTTAATAATATATGGTGATAGAAATGTGGTAATTATCGTCATAGTTCCTACAAGCGGTAGGAGCATTGAGCTAGTTACAGATACATCTGCACCACCTTTTGCAGCAACTAACGCTAATTCGCCTCCTGATGAAGACAAACCAATTCCCGAACGAAAAGATATTTTTTTATTAAATCCTAACAATTTAGCAGAAATCCAAACGGTGAAAAACTTAGAAGAGATAGACACTAGAATAAGCGCAATAGCTGGAAGAATAAACAAAGGTAGCTGTTTAACATCCATGAGTGCTCCCACCGATATGAAAAATAAAGCTGCAAACATATCTCTGATTGGTATAGCCATTGCTTTTGTAGGAATTCCTATTTTAGTTCCAGCTACAAGAACACCTGCAAAAAAAGCACCAGTAGCAACGGATATTCCAAGTTTAAAGGCAATCACTGATAATCCAAATGCAAGACCAAGCATTGCTACAAGTATGAATTCATTATGTCCAGTTTTTTTTACAATTCTTGTATAATATGGAACAGTTCTAGTTCCTACCACTATTGCTCCAATTATGAATGCAAGAACAAATCCAATTGCCACACCAACTTCAGTGTAAGATAACTGTTCGGTAGCTACAACTGATTGTATAACAGCTAACATTGAAATTATAATTATATCTTCAATTATCGAAACACCAACAATAAGATTAAATGATTTATCATCAACTAAACCCATTTCTTCTAAAACGCGCATCACAATTACAGTGCTTGTTACAGAGATGGCAAGGGCTACAAACATACTATCAAATGAAGAAAAGCCCATAGCCTGAGCAGCGAAATAACCTAACGCAAAAGTTCCTAAAGCTTCCGCAGATGCGATAATTGTTGCCTTTTTTCCAATGTTTTTCAGTTTTTCTATAGGAAATCCCATTCCAATTACAAATAGCAATACAATAATTCCAATTTCTGCAAAAACATTGAGGATCTCCAGATTTGTAATTAAGCTAAAAGGAGGGGTGTATGGACCAATTATCATTCCTGCAGCGATATATGCAATTACCATTGGTTGTTTTAGCTTAAATGAAATGAGTGCCATGACAGATGCAATTATCATTATGACTGCAAAATCTTGAACTATTAATTCCGAATGAGTGGGTTCTGCAAGAATCTTATTTGATATTGGTCCAAGGATGGAAACAATGTCAAATTCCACATAACTTTCTTAATTTTATGTTAAATAAACTAAATCATTTATCGAATATAATATCTAAAATCAACACAATGAGTAATTGAATATGTTAATCGTACATTTTAGTATCTTTTAAAATTTTTATCATTCGTATAGTTCTACTGTCTTTATTCCTTTTTTTGCCATCAATACACCAAGGAATGTAGTTAATACAACTACCATGCCAACTATCGGAAAGAGGTTATCACTCACTACTCCTAGATCCATTCCTGTTTTCAACACAATAAATGAAAACTCCCCTAATGACGCCATGCTTAGACCTATGGCAAGTGCATATTGTTTGCCACTGCCAAAAAGTTTTACTCCCATATACACACCAAGAATTTTTCCAAATATTGTCAATATTGTAATCACAATAATTGGAATCCAAAATGTCCCTATTGCAGATAAATTCATCAAAGCGCCAATCGTTACAAAAAATATTGCAACAAATACTTCTCTGATCGGAGTAATCAGAGTAGATACATCATCAGAAAATTTAGAACCTGCAATCATAACACCTGCCAAAAATGCTCCCGTGGCAGCTGAAAATCCAAGTTCATGAGTCAGAAAAGACAAGCCAAATGCTAGTCCTAATGCAAAGGTCATAGTTATCTCAAATCTTTCTAGTTTTGCAATAAGACCAAACAATTTTGGAACTAACAAAATTCCAAGACCTAGTGTAACTGCAAAAAATATGCCAATTTTTGCAATTGTCCATATTACGACTGAATATTCAAAAGAACCAGTAACTACTCCAGAATGTAATGTACTTATCAAGATTATAGCGATAATGTCTTCAATTATCAAAACCCCAGTCAATAACATTCCAGAAGTAGTTTCAATACTTCCCCTATCTTCCAACACCTTGATTATTACAGCCGTAGAACTGATTGATAGAGCAGCAGCTAAGAACATTGAATCATAAAAGGACCATCCAAACAACTGCCCTATTACAAATCCGATTCCAAGCATTACCATTACCTCGATTACTGCAATTGTAACTCCAACTTTTCCAACATTACGTAATTTAGATAAGGGGAATGTCAATCCAACACCAAACAATAACAAAACGATTGCAATATCTGAAAAATTATTTAACATGTCAATATTTTTGATAAGACTGAACGGACCAAACGGACCAATCAGTATACCTGCGGCAAGAAAGCCAAGAATCAACGGCTGCCGTAAAACATATGCCAGTGTTCCTACACCTGCACATGCTATTAACAAAAATGCCAGATCCCCCAGTAGTTCAATCCCTAAATTCATTGAGACATATGACCAACGAGAGATTCAACACCATAAGCATATTATCAGATGTCAAAATATTTTATTTACAGTGTTATTTTTTATCTATTTGAATGAAGAGTGAAATCGCAATTAAATTCAAAGATAAAAATATCTTATTTTAATAAAATTTTAAATGAATCTGATCTAATTCTTAAAGAAAATACAAGAAAATGTATAATATTACTAATTATTGAAAGAAACAGAAAAAATTAATAAAAAAGTTCTGAATAGAAAATCTAGTAGGAATTGGAGATAAGGCTAAGATCAACGAATACCATTAATGAGTTCTGTCAAGTTAGTTAGATACTCCCACTATAGATTCAATTCCACAGGGACTCGACCACCATTATGGGAAATAAAATGGACGCAGATAGGTGTGAAAATTGATTTAAAAATAAAAAAGAAACTCTTGTTATGTTATGGATATATCAAAAAAATAAAGTGGGGGTATGCTCTAATGTACGGTGTTCATTTTTTCGAATTATCTTCATTATGTCGCTATAACTCTTCATTAATTGTGAGATGTTGGGCCTTTCTTCCTGCTTTTACAATTTCTTCTTGACTTAGATGTTGCTGTAATACTATTTTTGCCATATCTATGCTTCTTCGAACTAGATCCTTTGCGCCATTTTTTAGATCATCACTTTCTGCAACATAAGCAATATTGTTTTCCATGTCTTCTGCATCCCATCCTCTCGTATGAGCAATAAATGGAAATGGAGGAAACACAAATCCAATCTCTGAGAAAAATCCCAACATGTGCCCTGCAACATCTTGTACATTGTCCTGTCCTCCAGTTATGATAAAAGAGGCAACCTTGTTTTGAATCAAAACCTTGTTGTTTATTGTAATCTGATTCTGAACACAGTTCATCCTCTCAATCATTTTGTGATATAGAGAACTTGCAGCACCCCAGCGAATAGGTGTTGCGACAATTACCACATCAGCCCAATGAATCAATGCCTCATACACCTGAGTAAGCTGGTCTGTCTCATCCATTTGTGTAATGGAGCAAGGCCAAGTGCAAGCAAAGGCACTTTTAGAATAAAATCCCTCACACGCTCTGAATTTTAAATCATTTAGGCGGATAAACATGGTTTGTGCTCCAAGTTCATTTTTTGCGTGGTTAATTGCAACTTCAAGTAATTTATCTGAAGTCGAATAGCGTGGATTTTTAGAATCCATAATTGTAGTTGATATTCCAACCACTCTGATTGGACCCTCCTCTCGTTTTACATCTCTTGCAAGCAGATGAGGTGGATGTACACTTTTGTGTCCTTTAGTTATTGGAACAGTATTTATGAAAAGATGATTGTTTTCAATTTTGAGCTCATATTGTGAAACTTTGTCTTCATATCCTGGTTGAGCAGAACCTGTTGTTCTATGAAACTGCCAATAATGCCAAGGACATACAATGTAATCTCCTTCTAGTTTTCCTTTGCCAAGTGGTCCTCCGACATGTGTACATACCCCCAATATTGCACCAAACTGTCCGTCTTTGTATGATAATGCAACAGGTTTTCCCTGCACTGTGATTTCTCTTAATGGCGGATCTTTTAGCGAGTCAACTAAACCAATATCTGACCAACTTTTTTCCAATGTTGATTATTAACAATGTAAAATTAAAAGGATTTGTGTTGTTATTTCTTTTTGGAGTTTTCATCATGTTATACTAACGTGTTCTCAGTGTCAAGTTTATCCCAAATACCCTGAAAAATGGAATTTGGCAATTATTATTACAAAGTAAAGCGTACCCCCAACAATGACAAAAATCGTAATTAAGGCAACTGAAAATGGTCCATGTCTCATAGAAGTTGATGGGAAAAAAGTAGCTGCCTTGTGCAGATGTGGTGCATCAAATAACAAACCTCATTGCGATGGATCTCACATAAAGATAGGATTCAAAGCAAATGCAACAGAAATCAAGGTTTAGAATTTTTCTTTTTTTATAATAATATTCTTCGCCATTATGGTTTTTGAAGGAAAAATCCAGATACCAGCAAAATATTCTTTCAACCCTTAAATCATATCATCTAATGGAAATATCGTATGACACCAAACAACGAGATAATAATGAAACAGTAACAATTTCTAATTATTAAAAATACAAATTTGTCAGTGGAATCAATTCATGTTTGCAGTAAGATAAGAATATTATTGAATAGTCAAATGAATTGATATTTTGTCATTATCGAATATACTAAATGAACCATCTCCTAAATCATTCACATCTATTTTATGAGATTCTAATGTTTTTATCACATTACCTAGTTTGTCTCTGTTTGAAAATTGAATTGTAAAGTAATCCAATCCTACAGATTCTGGTGATGCTTGTGATATGTCTTCTCCAAGCCAAATATTAGTGGCAATATGATGATGATATTTTCCTGCTGCAAAAAACAATGCACCTTTCATGCTTGCAGTATTTGAAAGACCTAAAACTTCTGAATAGAATTTCTTTGCCTTTGCAAGATTAGACACATGTAAGTGAACATGTCCTATTGATGTATCAGTTGGAAATTCATTCCAAGATTTAGTTGATTCTGCAAGTAATCCTTCCATATCGAGGGGTTCTATTGACATCACCACTTGGTTACTATTCCATTTCCATTCAGATGGTATTCGGTCGCAGTAAATTTCTATTCCAATATTGTCAGGATCACGAATGTAAATTGCTTCAGATACAAGATGGTCTGAAAAACCATCAATCTTTATCGTATCTTTGTGTTTTAGTAAATGTGAGAGAAAATCACCCAAATCTTCTCTATGTGGAAGTAGTATTGCAAAATGATACAATCCAGCTCTTGGAGTCAAATCAAGAGGTTTTGCAGTAGAAAGAGCAACAAGATAAGGCAGTTTACCATCACATGAAAGAAATACAGAATGATCTGTTTGTTCAACTATTTTAAAACCAAGAAAGGATTTGTAAAATTCCAGAGATTTGTTAATGTCAGATACTTTAAGATGAACTTGACCTATTTTGGCATTTTGATCAATAGGAATATCATTCACATTAGTAATTAAAAATTCAACGATATAATGACTATGTAAAAATAATTATTTAAATTCGTTTTTTAATCTGCCAGACAGTTACAGCGGGGGCTGCAATGTATATTCCCAAGTTCAACAAAATTACAGATATTCCCAATCCTAAGACTTGAGCATCAGAACCATCTTCTGCCAATGTCATGATAGATAAAAGTGACACAAAAAGGCGTGATTTTAATTATTTAGTTTCAATAACCTTTGAGATTGTTTTGTTCAGCTGTAACTGTGAAAATACAGCTAAATTTGTTACCTGAACTAATGAATAACCAAAACATAACATAGACATGGAAAAATGCCCAAAGTGTTCAAACCAAATTATTGTTAGCAACACAAACGTAGCAGTAAATGTAGAACAACCATGGAAAAAAGTTCAAGCAAAAATTTGCCTAGATTGTAACTTTATGGAGTTATTCCGCAATTGACTTTTTATGAGCAAAATGCAATGAGAAATGAAATGAAAATGATTTCTCATCTTGATAAGACAAGTTATCTAAACTTGTGCAAATCTATCTTGCGTTTGGATCAGAATGTCTTATTTGTTGGAATAATCAATGACCACGGAAGATTGGTTGACTTTGCCAAAAAGCAAAACAAGATGATACAAAATCTAGAAAACATAGATTTGGATATGATATGTATGCAAGCCAGGCTATACATATCAATGCAAAGCGATCACGATAAGAATCTTGGCAGATTTGGTCATTGCATCACCGAAAGAGAGAAAATCACAACGCTAACAATTCCCACCATTTATGGAACTGTGCTTGTCATATCTTCCAACAAGACAGATTCAAAAGAATTGGTAAAAAAAATTTTTCGGGTGACAGACGATAGTTGTTTTGCACAGATGCTAGACCCTTGTTGAAGCAAGGTTTAGATTCTGTACGCCTGTAAATAATAAAATGGGAAATAACTACAAGAGTGCAAGTAGTGACTTTCTGGATCTTGCAAGCGAGCAGCGACTTGATATTTTGTTTCACTTGATGCAAGAAAAATCAAAAGTGTCCCCAATGGCAAAGACACTTGATTCTACCGTACAGGAAGTCCACAGAAACTTTGAGAGATTGGCAAAATCAGGATTTATTGAAAAAGATAATGAGGGTTACTATCATCTTACAATTTATGGAACTACAATGTGCACTCAGATTCCTACAATGATGTTTTTCTCAAATAATAGAAAGTATTTCCAGGAACATGACTTTGGAGATCTTCCTGTAAAATTTATCGAACGTATAGGTGCACTGTCAACTGGAACTTACATCAAGGGTTTTACCAAAGTGATCGAACAGTGGAAATCAATTTACAAAAACGCTAACGAATACATCTATGAAATGCATTCAGAGGTTTCAAATGATCTTATAGAACCTTTGATAAAAAAAGCTAAAGATGATAAAGTAAAGATAAACTACATTTTGTCAGAAGATTGTATCGTTCCAAGGGGAAGAAAAAAGACGTTGGAGAAATTTGGTTTTAGTAGTCTCTTAGAAAATGGAATAGTTGAAAGAAAAATGTCAAAACAAGTTTTGGTAGTAGTTGCCTTAAATGAAAAAGAGGCATGTGTCTCATTTCCTGACAGAAAAGGTGAATCAAACATCGGGTATGCGTTTTATGGAAACGATGTTAGATTTCATGAGTGGTGTCTTGACTATTTCAGATATAGTTGGCACAATTCAGGTACATTCAGGGAAAGCAAACTAAAAGAAGAATAGATTCACTCCAGTGGAAAATCTGATCCACATCCAAGGCACCATCCTCGTTCTCCTTTGTAACTATCACTATAATATTGAATGATTTCAATTCCACACACAAAACATGTTGTCTCCACAGTTCTCTTTTTTACATTTTTTATCATTGATTCTGTTTTTTGATGATTGTGAGTTTTGTGAGACAATTATTCTTCCTCACAACATGATGGTGAGTAAAATAATTGAAACCACTGCAACTATGTGAAATAAATAATAAGATGTTTTGTGCCTTGGCATTCTTTTCAGACTTTGTCTTTTCTTATGTTTTATTTCCTGTACTAAATCGATCATTTTTTCATACTCCTGGCATTTCTAGCACGATAAATGCCCCCAATCCAATCCCAATCACTACACCAATTCCAGTGCAGATAAGACCGAATTTTACAACCTTTTTGATTGGAGCATGTACCATCATGTCCCAAGTGCTGATTGATTTTTGTGTTTGAATATTGTTGTTCATATTATGTAATACACACTGCTTAATGATAGACTGTACTCATCAAATGTTATGATGATTAAGCTGTATCTGTTAATTTACAAGATTACATTGTAATATACAACATGCTAATTTTCAAAAAAAATGTTGGGATAAATAGGAAATTTTGACAGATTTCTAACTATTTGCTATGATGATAGAAACTTTTAATCAAAAATATATCTGATTAATGTCGATTTACCCTTTTATTGTTTTTTTGTGGAATGTTCTAACATATTTTTTTCTTGTTTTGGTAGGATTCCTGTTTACAAATGTCTTAAAACCATTTGTAACTATTCCACAGGCAACACACAATATTTCTCGTGTACTTGTGTCATGCACAGTATTTTTGTGATTGCATCTTGGATTCATTTTCATTATTCCTAATGCTCACCAAGATTAATGATAGTTAGTATCAAAAACAGCTGTATCATCATAAATTCAGCTTAGAGCGGTATCTCATTCAAATTGTCTCATTAGTGATGGTCTGAATACGCTAACTATAATACACAACATATTCTGAATACAGATTATGCCTGATGAGATTAAAAAAGAAAGTTCGTGGGATAAAATGGTTCATGCATCTTTTAGAAAAGTGGTTGCATTTGATCTATTATGTATCGGAATTGGCATTGTTATAGGAATAGGAATAGGCGTTTACCTAATTGCTGGTTCCCCTTAGTCTTTTTATTATTTACTTGTGATGGCATAATTCATTTGTTATTCACTAAGTTCTAAAGACCATTTTAACATGTAAAAAATGATCAAATGTCAAGCTTGCAACTCTTTGAGCAATAGTCATACTGCGTACTACTTGACACATCAGAGCTATGAAACCTTCCACACATGATGCAAATCTTTTTCATGATTCTCATGTTCATACTCCAATTACCTTTCCGTAAACTAAAACTTCGAACCCAATCCAGATTATTGCTCCAATCCCCAACAAAAAAAGATCATGTTTCACCACTTTTTTGAACGGTACATGAATCAGTGTGCTCCATGGGCTGGCAAATTTTTCTACATTATTATTCATACAATACATTATGTAATTCTTAATGATAGATGATACTCAACAAATGTTATGATGAATCAGCTGAATCTGTTAATACCATTAATACAAAATTATAATGCATAGCACAATATGCAAGCAATACAAAATAATCAAGATTTTTTACGAAGATACGGATATTCAGATAACATAAAAGTAGAAAAGGCAATAGAATTACTTTTGATTAATAGACGTCACGAATTAAGAACCATAGCAGAGTCAGTGTTAAACCACATACCTGGACAAATCATTTTATCTGAATGGAGTGAGTTTATTCTTCACATGTGTCTTGATGTAGAAGAATGTTTTTCCATATGGAAAGGCGATGTAGAGCCACCTCAAAATTTCTATCTCAAGTCATTTATAATATTAAAACAATTTAGTAAAGGAAAAACATCGATGAATCAATTAACTCAATTTTTGAATTTGGCTTATAGTATTGCCCAAGAATTTAGAGTGATTTACAAAAGAGTGGAATAAAGATGAATCCTATCAATCCTTCAATCCTAGATTCAGCGCCGTAGGGACTCACCTAAGAGATTATTTTGATGCTAGCGGCTTGGCTAGTAACATTATTTTTGTAATTACGATTAGAGATCAAAACACATTATTAATGAACAATGATTGCAGGATAACACTTGACTGATGAACAAAAAAAGAAGACAGAAACTATGTCATTTAGACTAGACAGTAATATTTTAGATAAGATTAGGAAAGAATCAGAATCTCAAGGAATAAGCTTGAATGTTTTAGCCAATAGGATTTTTTCAAGATATACAGAATGGGATATGTTTGAGCCTAAAGTAGGCATGGTACCAATTGCAAAACCAATTGTAAGTGCATTGTTTAAAAAATTAACTGAGAAAGAAACTGTTGAATTGGCAGAAAAAATTGGACATAGCATAGTATCAGATATTGCAACTTTTATGAAAGGAACTATGGATATTGATTCGTTTGTATCATGGTTTGTAACAAGAATGAAGATTTCAGATTTTGAAATGAATCATACAGAAGAAAATAGAAAACATACCTATATCATAAAACATGATTTAGGATACAATTGGTCATTGTATCACAAAACAGTACTACAATTAATTTTCAATGATGTTTTAGAAAAAAAGATAGATTCTGAAATAAATGACAATATGATGAAAATTGTATTTGAAAAATAATCATACTGACTTTATTGTTCCAGTCATCCATGGATGAAGCATACAATAATAGTCATACAACCCAACATCAGCAAATTTTTGCTTAAATGTATCGCCTGGCATCATCATTCCAGAATCAAATAAATCGTCTTTACTTGTTACAGTATGAACCGATACGTCTTTGTTTGTCCACGAAATAGTATCTCCTGATTTTATCTGAGTTAGTTTAGGATAGTATGATTTATTGGATGTCTTTACAGCAGAGTCTTTTTCAATATCACAAATATTTGTCTCAATTATTTCAGACTCAACTTGAATTTGAGCTAGAATATTATGTTGTTCATGTCCAGATGTAACTGTAGTTGTTTGCGTAATCTTTGCATCAGAATCTGCTTGTTGCAAATCAGTCAAGATTTGTTTTTGCCAATTCCACATATCAATTGATTTTGTTTTTGAAACATCTATCCCATCAATTGCATTTGTCGGTGGATTTTTTACATCAAAGTATGCCATTGTGCCTCGCTCCTCAGGAGTTCCGTGTAAATGAAATAGATACCTTCCAGGCTCCTTCCATTTAGCCTCAAATATTGCAGCATTTCCAGGACTTACCTCCCATGTTTGAGTTTTAATTGGTTCATTTTCCCAAATACCAGATATTATAGTATCAAAGATTGTTCCATGAATATGAAATCCAAATGCAGGTATTGCACCCATGTCAATATAGTATAATCTAACTAACTCATTTGTAACTGCAGGTAATGGGTTAGACCAATATTGATCAGCGTATCCATTAAAGAAAACATAATCTGGTGTCCACGTCTCTTGGTCTTCTAAATCATACTCTCCTTTGACTAGAACATATTCTCTGGCAGGTTCCACTCCTTCTTTTGGGTCTACAATGAATGCACCATACAATCCATTTCTGATATGAGATGATACTGGCATTACATGGCAGTGATACATAAAAGCACCAGCTGGTTCTGCAATAAAGTCATAAGTGTATGATTCTCCTGGAAGAACTTCTTGAAATACGCCGTCATTTTTTTCATTATGATCACCATGAAAATGCATTGTATGCGGTAATTTTCCATTGTTGATAAAATTAATAATCACTCTGTCTCCCTCTGTTGCTCTTAATGTTGGACCAGGGATAGTTCCATTGTATGTCCAAGCTTCAACTCTAGTATCAGGAGCAATCTCAAGTGTAGTATCTTCAGCTATAACAGTATAGGTTCGTGTTATGGGAGAATTGTGGACAGATTGATTTTCTGCAAACGACTGTAATGGAGTATCCATTACGAAAAAAACCATACCAAGGGCAACACCAAAGCATGCAACTACAATCATCATGGTAATAGTTCTGTCCACAAAACAAATGGTTCAATATTACTTTTAATGAAGACGTTTATTGTGCAAACATTTGCAAGTAATTGTATACATCAATCTTATCTGGAATAGATTTTGTAGATTTATCTTGGCACCAAGATGTAAGGGACAATGTGTAGATTTTAAAACAAAACGATTTGACGGAGGATTAAAGTATCAAAATGGATTAAAATGGTGCTCAATTTGTGCCCGTTTTTTGCAAACAGAGTTTATTCGCTGTATTTGTTGTAATACAAAATTACGAGTTAGAGCCAAGCATAGAATACATCAAAACCAAACAAATGTAGAACATATTTTATAATATGTTAATTTTAGGTTCGAATCCGCAAAGGCCTGAACCGTTTTTGGGATGAAATTATTTTAGATTTCACATCACAGAACTCATCATGAGTTTTGTCAAGTTAGTTAGATACCCACCACTTTTGTTTATAAGCATAATCAATTTTTATCAAAAAACGGTACCACGGCACACACAAATCAGTTTAAAGATCTAGGATATCAGTCAAATCATATCTTTAAAACGTCATACTAAAATAGAAAATAAAAATGGATTTTGATTCTAGTTTTTTCTCAATTCTAATAGTTTTTGTAATTGTATATGGATTAATTATTTTTAGAAATGTAAGGGGAATAAATATTCCAATTTGGGCAAGTATGTCTTGTGGTGCTATCACAGTATTGGTTTTGCAGATCATAACTCCTGAAGATGCATTTTTAGCCATAAATTTTGATGTGATATTTTTTCTTCTTGGGATGTTCATTCTAGTTTCAGGATTAGAATCTTCAGGAATGTTAAACCAAATTGTAACTAGAATTTTGTCATTTGCAAAGACACCTAATCAAATTTTATTTTTTATTTTGTTTGTGATGGGATTATTATCTGCATTTCTAATCAATGATACAATTGCTCTTGTAGCAACTCCTATCGTTATTGGATTGGCAAAACCAATGAACATTCGTCCAGCTCCAATGTTGATTTGTTTAGCATTTGGAATTACCATAGGCAGTATGATGACACCAATGGGAAACCCCCAAAACTTGTTGATTTCGCTTCATAGTGGAATGGAGTTTCCTTTGTTTACTTTTCTTAGGTATCTCTTTTTGCCAACTATTACCTGTTTGCTTGTTACGTTTTTTATTCTGAAATGGTATTACAAAAAGGAATTTTCAAGTGCAGTCATGCTACAAATAACATCTCCAAAAATAATTTTAGATTCTAGTCTTGCAAAAAAATCCTCAATTCTAATCATGATTACTATAATAGGGTTTTTTGTCACAGGATTGATAAAATTATTCGGCATCTCAACAGAATTGAATTTTAGTCATGTTGCAATATTTGGAGGACTTGCATTGTTGGTAATTGGCAATAAAAGAAGACAAATAGTAAAAGGAATCAATTGGCAGATAATTGTATTTTTTTTAGCAATGTTTGTGTTTATGCAAGGAGTATGGAATGGTGGAATCATAGAATTGTTTCAAATGCTTTTACCATTTGACCAAAATCCAAACTCAGCTACGGCATCAATTAACATAATCGGAACGAGTATTCTAACAAGCCAGGTAGTCAGTAATGTGCCATTTGTTGCATTATCTATCCCAATTTTACAAAACTATGGATTTTCTGCAATTGATACAATACCATGGATTGCGCTAGCTGCAGGAAGTACGATTGCTGGAACATTAACTATACTAGGGGCTGCAAGTAATGTGATAATTTTAGAAACTGCAGAAAGAAGACACAGAGTAACTTTTACTTTTAAGGAGTTTTTTAGAATTGGAATAATAATTACTGCAGTGAACAGTATAATTTTGATATTTTTTATAACATTTCCATTCTTGTAAGGTATTACAATTAATTTACCACCTGTTATCAAAATTGATAATCATAAAATACCATAAAAATAATCTCGCAAGAAGATTATTCATAAATCCCCAATCGCTCGAGACTCTCCCTTATGATAAGTAAGGGGGAGTCTAAATTTATCTAAAATTTGTGAGTAACAAACTGATTTGTTATAATGTATGAAAGATTTCTTTTCTCACCGTCAATAAAAAACAGAATAACTGAAAAAATTATTTGATTAGATATACTGGTATCTTTGATTTGTGTACAACATAGTTTGATACACTCCCAAGCATTTCACCTGTAGCAGAACCAGAACCTGTTGTGCTCATAATTATATCATCAAACTTTCCACTTTGTGATAATTTTATTATTTCATGACCGGGTGAACCTCGAATTATTTTTGTCTTGAGTTTTGCATTTTTGTTTCCAGCGTGTGCAGATGCCTTTTTTAGAAGAATATTTCCCTCAGAGATAATTTGTGCATCAATTGCTTTTGTTCTAGGTCCTCCCTCTTTGATAACATGTGGGATTACATTGAGACATGTAACTTCACCATGTGTGAATCCAGCCAAAGTCAATGCTCTATCTAGTGCCTCAAAGGATTTTTTTGAACCATCAATAGGTACCAAAATTTTATGTAGTTTATCCATAACAAACGGCAAAAATATTGATTATATTAAGCCCAATCTAGAATATCAATTTCAGTATTACAATAAATCAAACATTGTTAGAATTAAATTTCACTCATTAATGTTCCCAAAAGGACGGGAGTATCTAACTAACTTGACAGAACTCATCCCCGGCACACACAATTTCATGAAATAAAATTGTACGGATCTTATCGATTATAGCATTATGATTATAATTAGAAATATCATGTTTAGAAATAATTTTCAATAAAGTTGCTCAAAATCTTATTAATAAGAAACAGGTAGTATAGGTGAAAATAATGGCTAAAATAAAAGTACGATCAGGAAGAGGTACAAGAATTGTTGAAGTCGATGATTCTTCAAATTGGGCAGGTTCTGAATTCAAAAAAATTCAAGAAGCAAAAAAAGCAGAATCAAAAGACAAGTATGTTTCCGTAGGACGTGGAACTGGCAAGATAAAATTTAGCGACATTCCATCTACTGAATCCAAGTCAACAAAAGGCATGTGGGTTAGTTCAGGAAGAGGAACTAAGAAAAGAAAACTCGACGATTAGAGAAAACATATTCGCCTCGAAAAATACGTTTGCGTGTATAGCATTAGCTAAATTAAAAATAGAAAAAAGTAAGGCGTGGTAATTATTTGAATGAACGTACCTTACGAATTACTTTGTTATGATCAAATGAAGCAGTGGTAGTTACATACACAATATGATCTTTGCCAGCAGGAATTACTATCCTCTTGACTTTATCATATTCTGCAACTACGTATTTACATGGTCCAAGTGATTTCAACAATTTTTTTCTTTGTTTCCAGTCATATGCTGCAGCCTTTAATGATGCCAAACTTTGTTTCTTTGAAACCAAAATCCGTACTTTCTTTGAACGAGCAGAAAATACCAATTTGCCTTTCAGATCACACAAACTGACAATTCTGACAGATGGACTGATCTTCAAAATTTTTTCAACTGCTTGTTGAATTTCCATAATTATAAGAAAACTTTCTAGGTGATAAAATTTTCTATAAAAATTTTAAATAGCAATCTTTAGTAACAAATTGGCTCATTTTTGAACAAATAGAATAATAATAGAATCAAAAAGTATCATTTGAAAGTAGATAATATTGAATTTAATTTGTATGCATTGCAGTAAACCATTTGAAGGTGAAAATACAAAATTTTGCTCTCAGGGTTGTAGAGATTCTCAAATAGTTGCTCTAGAGAGAAAAATACGAGAGATTGTAGACAATGATACTAGTCATACCAAAAAATTTAGTCGAGGTTACTAGAATATCCACGGTCAACTAATTTTGCAATACTTTCAGATTTAACACATACAGGATGAAATGAAATAAAACCTATTGAAAAAATACCGAAAATAAAAAAGAAAATTTTAAGCACAGAAATACTTTGATGCTATCAAATTAAAACATGATCTTGTATAAATTAAACAAAATATATTTCAAATTTAAATTGTGGATTTAGAGATCGTCAATAAATAAAAAACTATTGTGGGGATAAATCAGCATTGCCAAAAAGAACCCCAAAAGCCTTACACCAAATCAAGACTTTACTATATTTTTCAAGATCGGTATTTTCTGGTATGTCATAATTTTGGTTTCCATTATTTGCTTTAAGCTTACCAAGACTAACAAATTCAGAGGCTTTGTTATCTGTAGACAAATAGACATACAAATCAGGACCGTTAGTTGCTTTGAAATTTTCTAATCTTAGAACATTATTGCCATCATTTAATGGAAGTGTTCTTACCATCCCTTGTGCATCGTGTATTCCATCGCCTACTCCAACAAATGTGCCTGCGTATGTTTGCATTTGCATATCTTTCATCATGGATTCATCTTTCATCATGGATTCATCTTTCATCATGGATTCATCTTTCATCATGGATTCATCTTTCATCATGGATTCATCTTTCATCATGGATTCATCTTTCATCATGGATTCATCTTTCATCATGGATTCATCTTTCATCATGGATTCATCTTTCATTGTTGTATCTTCTGTTTTTAATGGAATTGCAGAATTAGGCAGTGCTTCATTTACAGTACTACTTGTAAAGTATGGAGAAATTGCATATGCCACTCCCATTCCAATTATTGCAACTAATGCAACAATTATCAATTTGTTCATAATGTAGAATTTTCTTAAAGATATAAAACGAATTATCCAAATTATATCCAATTCTTTTTGAATATTATTTTAAATGAAGAGTAAAAAATTGCATTATTGTTTTAAAATACACCACTCACAAGGAGAAAAATTTTGACTTTTTGCGTTTTCCAGTGTATCAGGAGTGAAATATTGCCTATCAGTGATTTTCATTTCACTAATTTTACATTCTTTTTTCAAGCCATCTAAGTGATGTACAAGTTTAGTTTTTTTATCACCTAATAATCCAATCATACTAAATTAGATCATAACTGGAATATAAGGTAAGAATTTCAAAATCTAGATTTTCAAATGTATCTAAAAATCAATTACTTGATAGATATGCTTACAAATTCATGATTTATTCTGAAATGTTTTATTGTGATAATTTTTTTGCCACTATCAAATCTACTTTATAGGTTAAAGTTGAGCGTGAATTTAGTTTTAAATTCCAAGTAATAAAAGAAGGTTTTTTTGTCTTTTTAGTAATTGAAAACATCATCTTTTCCAAGTTCGATCTCAATGTCGATTCATCAAGGAATTTTTTAACAGAATTTTTACCTCTGTCATAATCATAAGGGTCAGATATTACAAATGTACCTGCATGAATTTGTTCAGAGACTTTTTTTAGATAATCTATAGGTTCAACTAATTCTAAAACATTTAATGCTAAAATCAAATCAAATTTTGTCTTACCAAAAACATCAGATAGAAAATCAGCTACAAAATAATCCAAATTATCCTTAGATGTTTTTTTTGCCATACTTAATGCATTAAAAGATCTGTCAATTCCAAATACAATTTGATTGGTATCTGCAAGATAATTACTCATAGTTCCAATAGAGCAGCCATATTCTAACACAAGTTTTGATTTTGGTAATGCATTCAATTCATTTTTAATATTGGAATAAAATTTTGATTTTTGACTATTTTGATAGATTTTACTCCATCTCTCTTCAAGTAATGTTCTATCGTCAGTTTTTCGTACACAATTTGACAATGAATGTTTGAGAAATTTTTTCATTTTTTCGTGAGATGCAGAATTAAATAATTTCCCTCCCAACATAATTCTCTCAGAGAGATATTTTGAAAAATCATCCCAAAGAATCGGAATTTTATTAATTATTGGAAATGATAACGAACATTTTTTGCATTCCAAAATACCTTCTTCAATTTCATTTTCTTTTTTAAATACATCAAGATCTAACTTTGAGCTACATCTAACACATCTAAGAAAATCAAGACTAAATTCATGCATTTTT
This sequence comes from Nitrosarchaeum koreense MY1, assembly GCF_000220175.1. Classification (NCBI taxonomy): domain Archaea; kingdom Thermoproteati; phylum Nitrososphaerota; class Nitrososphaeria; order Nitrosopumilales; family Nitrosopumilaceae; genus Nitrosarchaeum; species Nitrosarchaeum koreense. Next base: position 1,203,922 of record NZ_AFPU01000001.1, read on the forward strand.
GTATACCAATCCAAACAAGTTGGAATTAATAATTTCTTTTAGATACAATAGAGGAATAATGTTAAATGGAGTATTTTGAAGATTTTATGCGATTTGGGAGAATTTGAAGAATTTGCAGAGGCGTTGTTTGGTCAATTATCTGTAGAAATCAATGAGGAAAAAGAAATTGCCAAACTTGCAAACTTGGCAAAAGAGGATCTCTCACAGAAAGTCACATTTGAAAAATTAGAAGACATAGCTAATCAGGCATATCCAATATTAAAGAAAAAGGTCGAGGAATTTCTAGGAATTAAAATTGCAGATAATTTAAAAATAGAATTTCCAGAGTTGATTGAATTAAAAAAATTAAAAGGTGAAAAAGTATTTTCAGACGAAAAATCAAAAGTGTTTGTAAGAGAATTATTTGGTGCAGTTGCAAATGAGGATCTTAATAAAATTGCAGAGTTGATGAAAAAAGATACTGCAAAATATCTTGTCTATTCTACTTATGCCATACAATACATCTCAAAAATATCTACAACCTATGGAGATTATCTAGACTCCATAATTTACCTTAACAAATTCGTACTTTCCAGATACCCACAAATTATCTTACACAAACAGGGAGAACCTTATGAATCAAGATTTGCAAATGTAAATTCAGGCTATTTAGGAGCTGTTAAAATGACTGTACTTGAAGAATTAATCCATTCAACCCAAGAAAAATTACATCAATTAAACAAAAATGCTGCAACTCAGGTTAATCTAATTAATGAAGAATTGGCAACAATAATCTTAGGATTAGATAATCAAGCTGTAAATAATCTGTCAGAATATTTGCAACTCCAAGCTGTCCCAGATGATTTTCCATTTGCAAAAAAAGCAAATCTATTTTTCTTTTTAAATCCTGATCACTTCTTAATTGAGCAGATTGGTCCTGATGTAATGACATTTACACATGTGGAAATTGATCCTAAAATTTCAAATGCAATTCCTCAATTGCTAGACATTTATAAAAAATGGTTAAATCCAATTCAACAGCACCATGCAGCTTTTACATTAATGGAAGGAATGGCAGGATTTGCAATAGAAAATATCTTAAAAGATGATCAAGACTTTCAAAATTATCTGACCACCTTTATGGGCACAGATTTCTCGTCATACCAGGTTCGAAAAAGCATGGGAAAAGACTTTACAAGAATAATCTACGAGAAATTTGGGGAAAATGCATTCAAAAAATTAATTGAATACCCACCAAATACAAGAGAGATAAAAGAGCCACAATTATACCTGAACAGGATAAAACAGTAACAATTGCCAGAAAAATTTGATCCCTTAGTAGCTGAATGGCTTTCATTTGCAAAAAACCCAAACTTCAATTTAGTCGAAAAGTGTCTCAAATTTGCCCAAATTCTAGAATATCCTGATCTAGAAATTGAAAAATACATTCAAAAGATTGCAGTAATTGGAAAGTCATTAAAAGAATCAATCAGTGACGTAAAAAACCCTACATACCAGGTTTCAATTTTAAATGAACATCTTTTTCAAAATTTAGGATATAGTGGCGATACTGATGATTACTATAATCCAAAAAATAATTTTTTAAATGAAGTAATTGATAAAAAATCAGGACTTCCAATAACAATCTCTATACTATATGCTGAAATTGCAAAATTTATTGGATTAGAGCTTAAGATAGTAGGATTTCCAAGCCACATATTGGTAAAATATAATGAAGAAATGATTTTAGATCCGTTTAACGATGGAATGCTATTAGATATAGATGACCTTCAAGATATTTTAGATGAAAATTTTGGTGGAGAATTGGAATTCAAACCAGAGTTTCTTGATGAAATAAGTCACGAGCAAATTCTTGTCAGATTAGCTAGAAATTTAAAAAATTCATATGTTCAATCTTTTGTTTATGACAAAGCACTAAGATGTACAAACATGGTGTTAGCAGTTGAGCCAAATTCACCAGACGACATCAGAGATAAAGGAATACTAGAAGAAAGACTATTGAATTCAGACATAGCGCTGGAATATTTGAACCGATATTTAGAAATTAATCCAAACGCAGAAGACGTAGATTTTATTTTAGAACTAATAAGAAGTATTAAAACAAAAAACTAGTCAATAATAGAACTAATATCTTGTCCATTTTTGATCATTGATATCTCGTGTCGGGCAATCTTGTTTCTTAATGCTCTTTTAAGAATATCAACTTCGCTTCTAAGTAATGCAATTTCATCTTCTAACTTTGCTACTCTCTCATAGATTGTTTCTGCTTCTGAACTCATGATTATCTATCATAAAAAAATTGTCTTAAAAAGTTATGGGTAAATATTTTGATGGGCTGGTTAGTTTTTTGTAACTACAATTCAAATTCCTGGCGACATTTCTCGCATTTTCCTCTTTCTTGCCCAGGAGGACCAAGAAGGAATACCTTACCAATGGTCTTACATAAAGGACACATTCCAGTAGTTGCATTTTTTGGGCCACTACGAATGATTTTCTGAGTTTTTCTACGTCCCATACGTTTACTTCTGAAATCGGTCTATTAAGTTTAATTTTTCAATGCCTAAACGAATACAAAATAGACCTGAATTTAATACAAAAACTATCAGTCATGTATGAAAAATATCAATTAATTGAAGATTCAAGTAAAATATCTTAGATTTTCTTCAATTTGAACATATTCTTAAAAATTCAAGAATTTATAAAAAATTAGAAAAGGAAAAAAGATTCAGAAAAATTACAATTTAGGGATGAATCCTAGTGAATTGTAAAGTTCCATTAGTCTTTTTATCGATGTATCCTTTTTTGTAGTAGATGGTAATTTAGACAGTATACTTTGGGCCTCGGCTAATGCATCGGTTTTGAGAATCAATGTTGCACCAAGTGTTTTACCATCATTTGCTTTCATTACAGCACCATAGAAAGAACAGTGTCCTTTTGGAATGACATTGTTTACACCAAGTGTTACTTTCTCTACATCTGATTTAAGATCAATCATAGCAACAGCTAATGGGTAATCTGTAGCACATGCCTTCACAATATAACTCCAATACGGAGAACCCTTCTTGTATTGTTCAACTTTTATTTTAGTCAAGTACTTACTAATAGATCCATCACCACTTACATACGGTGCAGCCTCTGTGCTTTGCAGAGGAGCTATAACTAACGAACCTACCAATGCAGCTAATGTAAAGAAGATTATTTTTTTATTCATAAATTCACCCCCTCAGAGAATTGACTAGTGTGAAATTTGTTCTTAGCAAAAGAAATCAAAGTATCACATGATAAATGAGTACCTGTGATGATGTCCCTTTGGCAATGAAGACATTTTCTAATAGATGCTCTTTTACAAACCAAGCATAAAGCTATAGGGGCCAGAGGACCATCACAGTTTTCACATGCATACAAAAAATTACATGGAAAATTAGAAGAAACAAAATTGTTTTCTGCTCTGTTTTCAAATGCAGGGGAGCCTGGTAAATGAGGGGAATGATGATTATTTGAAATCAGTTTTGGATTTTGTTCTTCTATGTGACTCATTAAATCATATTTCACAGTTTGTTATTAGACAATAACTTAGAATTTGTGGCATGCCTTAATTTCGATTATTTTTAAAACAGTTTAAATCACTGAATGACTTGATGTGAATTCATTGAAATTATCTACAATGTTAATTATAGGAACGTTTGGAATTTTTCTAATTTTTGGAGTTTATGGATATTATTCATTTTCAATATCAATTCAAGAGGTAAATAAGTTACTTACAACTAGAAATGAAGGATTCGCATTTAACATGATGCAAGATCTTGATGAGTATATTGATAAAAGAATTGAAGATTTTAGACAGCTAACAAAACTTCCAATAATTCAAGAATCATTAATGAAATCTAATCAGGAGTTTCTTCATAGACAACAAGTACAAAAAATAATGAAAGAACAAGATCCTCTTACAAATATTGAAAATCAACCATTTATTTCACCAACTGTCAATACAGAATTGATATCAGAATTAACTGATGTAATAGATTTCTATAAATCAGAATACGATTACGATGTAATATCAGAATTATACATTACAAATATCTACGGTGCAAACGTTGTATTAGATTCTGAAACATCAGATTATAGACACGATGATGAAAAATGGTGGCAAGAAGCAAAAGCTAAAGGTACCTATATAGGAGAAACAGAGTATGACGAAAAATTAGGAAATTATATCATAACAATAGGTTTGAGAATAGATGATCAAAATAGAGAATTTTTAGGAGTACTTAGAGTTTCATTAACACTAAATGATTTAATTCATGAATTTATTAATGATGCAGAAATTCTCAATTTACAAAACAGATCAATATTATTAATTAATGAAAAAGGGCAAACAATATACTCAAATGGAATTCAAGATTTTAGAGAAACTAAAGCTGTTACGTATTTTGATTTAATTCAATCTTTGAAAGATGTAGGAACTGTAAACATTTCGGATAATCCAGACGATCCAATTTTCATATCATATGCAAAATCTACAGGGTATAAGCAGTTTGAAGGTTTTGGATGGACATCAATAGTTGATCAATCCAATTCTTCATTTACTGAAGAATTTGTTGATCTGAAAAATTCTTTTCTTGTAATATCGATTTTGGGAATGGTATCATCAGTAATGATTGGACTTATTTTATCATATTTTATTTCAAATCCATTACGTCTGTTAAGTAAAATGGCAAAGCAGTTCTCAGGAGGAGATTTTGACTCTAATTTCAAAGGCTCAAAAATTATGGAAATCAATATGATCGGTAATTCATTTAATTCAATGGGTCAGTCTCTTAAAAAATTAATTGAAACTGAAAAAAAATTAGCTGAATCTCATGCAATGATGAAAAATGAAAGATTAGGAGCTATTGGCCAACTTTCAGCAAGTATGGCACATGATCTAAAAAACCCACTTGCCACAATTAAAACATCAGCAACTATAATTCAAAAACAGGTAATCAACACAGATCCTGAAATAGAAAAGGCAATGCAAAGAATGGATAGAGCCATATTCCGTATGTCTCATCAAATAGACGATGTTTTAAATTTTGTACGAATCACTCCGTTAAATTTATCTGAAAAAAGAATTACAGATATCATAAATGAATCAATTGATTTGTTAGAAATACCAAATAATATTAAATTAAAAATAATAGATTCTGATTTCACAATTTTATGTGATGTAAAAAAACTAGAAATTGTTTTTACAAACATCATTTTAAATGCAATTCAGGCAATTGGTAAAGTAGAAGGACAGATAGACATAAAATCACAGGTCATAGATGACAATATCAAAATAGAAATATCGGATTCTGGACCAAAAATACCTTCTGAAATATTAGATAAAGTGTTTGAACCACTTTTCACAACCAAAGAAAAAGGAACAGGTTTAGGTCTTTCATCATGCAAAAATATCATAGAACAACATGGAGGAACTATCTCAGCTCATAACAATCCAACCACATTTACAATAATACTTCCAAAAAAGACAAAGAATCAGTAAGAGATTTTAACAGAAAACTAACATACTTTACAATGGATAAAAAAAAGATCGTTCTTATCGTTGATGATGATGTAGATCTTTTAGAAAATACTGTATTTTTGATAAAAAGTGCAGGATATGATGTAGTAATGGCTCAAAATGGTGTTGAAGCGGTTCAAAAATACAAAGAAACTAATCCAAATCTAGTCTTAATGGATGTAAGGATGCCTATCATGGATGGATATGACGCATTTTTTAAGATTAACCAATATGATTCCAATGCCAAAGTAATTTTAATAACAGCATATGCACATGATGAAAAAAAACATACCAAAGCGAAAAATCTTAATCTAATTGATACAATCTCAAAACCTTATACTATTGAACAGCTTGAAGATATCATCTCAAAAAATATTTAGGATTTTAGCTTCTTTATTTGTTTGAATCTGTTTGTATAAAACGATATTGCCTCATCGACGAATTTGTAGTACCATTTTTTTAATTCAGGATCATTGTCTAGTAATTTTTTCCATTGTTTAGTGTAATTATTTGATTTCTTTGAGGAGATCAAAAGATTGGTATAAAACCAATAAGATATTTGATTTGCAAGATCTTCTTCATTTATCTGCTCAAAATTATTCTGATATTTTACATTAATGTATGTCATCAATTCGTAAATTGGCAAAGCTGTAATATTAGAAATTTGAATATTATCCATAAACATTCCAGATGCCAATGTCTTTAATCTGTCTGTATCATTTCCTATGATTGATTTTACATAGTTCCATTTTCCAAAAATCTGTGGCAACACATCGGAATATTTTTCTGCCATCTTTTCAATGTCTTTTTCGGATAAATTCATCACATCTAGGCAATACAATATTCCATGAAGAGATAATCGGTAAAGATCTGATGGTGCTTTTTGAATATTTTTTCCATCTTTTACTACTAATCCAACATCTAACAAACCCATAGTATGTTTTCCTCTAGCCATTCTTCCAACCAATAGTCTACGATAGTCTTTTTCTTGTGTTCTTATATTAGAAGAATCTGAAAGATGTGTTTTTGCCATACCCCATGTAGTGAGTCTGCCATTTACTGCTAGAATCTCTAGTAATCTTTGTACGTTTTCATGGTGTTTGGGACCTTTTCTATTTTGGTACGAATATTGTCCAAAAATACGATGCGCGGTAGGCCTAGTGTATTGTTTGTATGCTGAAAGATTCCCATAAACTGCACCTTGTTCTTTTATTGATGGCATGCCACAAACCAATATGTATGAGCATATAATAAGCTACAAAAGCAAATTTATGATAAAAACCATAAAAATACATATTTTAGAATTTAGCTCATGTGATTTAAAAAATTAGAACTGGATGATATAGATTATGGAATCAAGAAACACGTATGTATTAGCAATCTTAGGTTGCATCATCATAATTATTGCAATGTTTTTTAGTTTAAGTTTAGATAAAATAATTATCAAACCTCTTATCAAAAATTATGCAATACTAGATACGTACATAAGATTAGATCAATCAAAATCGCTTACTTTATTGACAACAAATATTTTAGATGCAGTGCCACATGAAAAATAAAAAAGATGTTTTTGCTATGAATTTTATTTTCACATTATTAATAATTGGAATTATAATGTATCCAGTAGCTAGTTTTGCAGAATCATATGTCAGTTTAGATAAAAAGTCATATACAATTGGAGATGAAATTAAAATTTCAGGAAGAGTCGTTTATGAAGAAAACGTACCTATAGTGATTCAGGTTCGTAGTATTTCAGATTTAGTTGCAATAAAGCAATTTTTCCCGTTAAAATCAGGATCATTTTCAACAGATATTGATATAATTGGTCCTAAATGGACACAATCAGGATCATATACTGTAATAATTTCATATGATGATGAAAAATTCGAAAAGATTTTTAGTTTTTCTACTAACACATCTGAAAAAAATGAATCTGAACAAACAAGACATACTCAAGAAACAATCCAATCTCAAAAACCTAAATCAAAAATTTCAATATCAGATTTTCCAGATCCCACACTTTCTCCAAACTATTACATTAACTTGTATAACACTGATTCCGATTTTAAAAAATTATTTGATACTTCGTTCCCCGAATATAGAATTCAAGAAGTAGTAGGGTATGAGTTAACAGATATTCCAGGATTTCCTGATTATAATTTATCCCCACAATATTATGTGGATAGATATTCAAATGAGCCTAGATTTAGAGTATGGTTTGATTCACAATTTCCTGACAAAACAATTTATGATATCGTAGGTATGTCTGAAAAAACTAGACCTACGATACCCAGTTGGATTAAACAATACGTTCAACTATGGTCTACAGGAGAAATAACAGATTCGCAGTTCACTTCAGGAATTACAGAATTAATTCAAAAAAAGATACTCATACTTAGTGACGACATAATAAAAACAAAGAATTTAGATGACAACATTCCATCATGGTTTAAGAATACTGCAACATGGTATTCAAATGAAACAATTACAGAAGATGATTTTTTACTTGGATTGCAGTTTCTTATTGAAAAAAAGATAATCACAATTCAAACTTAGATAATTCATGCTAGTTAAAAATCAAAAATACTTGAATAATTGAAATGTAACTTTTAATAATCAAGTACAATATAAGAGAATATTGAATTTAAAGATATTATTTCTAATTGTTACAGTATTTACTTTTGCAGGATTGTTATTTTCAACGTCATACGCTGATGTAGCATCACCAAAAAAGCAATTATCTTTTGGGATCGATCTAGAAGATATTTCATGCAAGGAAGGATTTATGCGCGTATATTTACTAGAACATGAAACGCCTTCATGCATAAAGATTTCATCAGTAAAAAAATTAGTGCAGAGATATATGATTTCAGATTTTGATCTAAAGCAGTTTGAAAAGAAAGAAAAAACAACACTTCAAGAAGTTGGTTCTGTTAAAATAGAATCCACTGTTCAATCCCTTTCAAAATCTGGTAAATCGCAGATTCCGGTATATGATGTGATATTCAATGTTTGTTCCATATCGCAATCTATTGAATCACCAGTAATTGAACTTAAATCAAATGCCGAAAAAAAACAAATCCAACTTGCAAATAGTATAGAAGCAAAATCATGCCAAATATCTGTAGGACAAATTCAGGCTACCAATCCAGAATCAATATCAATACAGCTAATTAACAAGGGTACAATTTCTCAAAAAATTAATGATTTAACGATAACCATTAATAATTTACAACTTGAGCTTGAAATTCAAAGAAAAAATCTATCAGAATTAATCAAGTCTGAAAAATCACTTGAAGTAAGCTCAACAATTGAACAGATTTCTAAACTAAGAAAACAGACTAATGATGTACGTGATGAACTTAATTCATATTTATTATCATTGAATCTTACACCTACAACTACTAAAGATACTTTAAAGATACCAACACCAACGCCGCGAAAAGCATCAGAAGGAATGACTGTTAAAATTATTTCAAAATACGATAATCCAATAAAAAATAATTACGATATTGCATTTGAAGCATGTTCAGGAAAAGAAATTTTGAGAATCCCCATAGTTACAGTAAGTTCAGATTTAGAATCAAAGACAACTCAATTAGGGGATAAAATATCTCCAAACTCTTGTTTGATTTCTGGAACTAAGATAAGTGCCAGTGATCCAAATACTATCCAAATAAGATATCAAGATAGCGGTGTAAAAGCCCAACAAGTAGATGATTTAGATAAAAAACTAGATGAATTAAATAAACAATTCTCAGAAGTGAAAAAATCGCTTAATGACTTAATCAATCTCAAACCTCGTCCAGTAGACTTTGCTAAAAAGGCAGATGATATATCACAAAATATCATTAAATTAAGAGACGAAATTTTACACACAAAGTCTTTAAAATATAAAATTTTGAGTACTGAATAATTTCTTGTTTGAAAATTTCTTGTAGATAAAAAAATAATAAATTTTTAAAGAAAATTAGATTTTAAGATTACCAGATTTGATATGTTTGTATTTTGATAAATCTAAAATATTATCTATTTTAATATCGGATTGATATTTAGCGTTTACATATGTCCTATAATCATTACATGTGTCCTTTTTTAGAATTTTGTTTGTGACCCCAATGTATTGTTCAGATTTTGACTGTATTAGAAAAGAAGGTTTTAGAATTGTGGAATCTGCACATGCTTTGAATTTAACTAAAAACTTTTCAGAATCGGTAGGAATTGAATACAATATCTTAACATCTGCTTTTTTACCCAGTTTATTGTGAGATAATAATTCAAGATTTGAATAATATTTATCAATTTTACTTTTTCCGACAAAATTCCAATCTGAATTTTTGTAAAGTTTTATACAATTGTATATAGATTGTCTGTCCTTATATTTTTCTTGGAATTTCTGATTTCCCATCTCTTTGTATCGAACATACATTTGTTTACACATATTTTCATCGACTTTCACCTCAGCGAAGGATAACGGAAGTACAATCACAGGTAACAATAATAAAAAAATAGAAAAAATACCCAATCGGTTTAGATTATGTTTAGTTTTCATCAAATCACTTGAAAAAAATTTGAAGAAGCAAATACAATTATTGAAGATAAAAGAACTTGGGCTGTAAACGATGCCGGTGTATAATTGATTTCTTCGATTTTTTGTATTTTCGTATTTGATTTGCTAAATTAATAGTATTATTGTATAATTATTGGTTTGTGGCATGCCATAGATGAGAAAAGAGTATTTCTCATTTAGATAATGAATTCTATGGCGCGGGGAGAGGGATTTGAACCCACGGGTCATTGCTGACATGGGATTAGCAATCCCACGCCCTACCAAGCTAGGCGATCCCCGCACAGACTGCCTTGAATTAATCTGTAAATAAATTCATTCGTCCCCAAATTGGTGGTAATTAGTCACAATATCATCAAGTTTCATTCTTTTCCCACCCACAATTTTTAGTTCAACATTGATAGATTTGTTGGAGATAGTAATGATGTTGTATGTGTTTTCAAACAATCCTCTAACCCTTTCAGATGTAGCAGTTCCGGCATTTACAACCATTAGTTTTCCAAAATTCCATTCCCACGGTCTATGTTTATGACCACATAAAACAAGATCAACTTTAGTATCAAGTATAGTTCTTAAAACATCTCCTGCATCTACTACAGTTAATTGATCAGAACCAGTATCTGGAATTGCTATCAAATGATGATGCATTGCCAAGATCTTTATTTTGTCTTTGTATTTTTTCATGGTTCGCTCAAGCCACAAGTTTTGACGATATCCCACCTCACCTTCATTTCTATCAGGACGAGCAGTTCCAAGTGTTACCAAAACAACGTCATCACTTAATTCATTTATTGCTTCAAAGGGGAAAAATTTTTTGAATAATAGATAACCGGTGTTTCTATAGTCATGATTCCCGCTAATAGTAATAATTTTTTTAGTGTTAAATTTTGTCAATAATGTCTTACATTCTTCATATTCTTGCATTAGTCCTTCATTTGTAAGATCACCAGTAACAACGATAACATCTGGATTAAGTTGATTTACCTCATCAACAAGTTGATCAAACTTATTTTGAAGAAATTGTGAACCTACATGAAGATCAGAAATTTGTACAATTAGCATTTTTCTTAATGTAGTAAATTCCGCTATTAAACTATCTCTATAGTATCTATGTAAACAATCCAGACTCAAGGTAGGATTAAATAATAAACACCGCAACTTTTTCCAGTTTTGAGCAAAAAAGCTGCAGTGATGAGAGGGGATGGTATAGGTCCTGAAGTAGTAGATTCTATGCTCAGAGTTTTAAAAGAATGCAATTCCCAAACAGAAATTATTCTTTGCGAGGCAGGCTCTGAACAGTGGGATAAAAACGGAAGAAAAGATAAATCATACATCCCAGATGCCACAATGAAGACTCTAGAAGAGACAGATGCTTGTTTTAAAGGGCCGACAACAACAATACCGGTACCAGATGCACCAAGAAGTGTAGCTGTTACATTACGTCAAAAATTTGAATTATACTCTAACATTAGACCAACTAAAACATATGATAGATTAACACCAAATCGAAAACTAGACTGTGTTTGCTTTAGAGAAGCAACAGAAGGGCTCTACACAGGTTTAGAAGTAAAAGTTACAGATGATGCGGCAATTGCAATCAGAAAGATTACTAGACAAGGATGTAGCAGATTTATGAATTCAGCAGTAAATTGGGCAAACAAATACAATATGAAAAAAATTGTTGCAATCACTAAAAGAAATATCCTAAAACAAACAGATGGAATATTTTGGGATGAAGTACAGAATTCTATTAAAGGTACAGACATACAATTATCTGAGATTTACATTGACAACATGGCACAACAAATGGTAGTTGCGCCAGAACAATTCAATGGATCAATTTTGGTAAGTACCAATTTATTTATGGATATAATATCAGAATTAGCATCGGGACTTGTAGGATCAATAGGATTGATTTATTCTGCAAATATGGGAGATAATTACGCAATGTTTGAAGCAGCTCATGGAAGTGCACCACAGTTCGCAGGACAGAACAAAGTAAATCCAACTGCAACAGTTCTATCAGGAGCTTGGATGATAGAGTATCTTGGAGAGACAGAAATACGAAATGCAATTTTTGCTGCAACGGAACAAGTGATTAACGAAGGCAAAGTTGTAACGTGGGATATCGGAGGTAATGCAAGTACAACACAAATGACGGATGCCATAATATCATATGCAAAACAGAAACTTCGAAAATAAAGAAAACATTACTTTTGTCTGACAGCTTCAACTAGAATTAACTCTTCAAAAAACAATTTCTTTTTGGCAAGAATTCGTGGTTCCAGGCATAATTTTCGTGTGTATTCCATTAATTTTTGGTAATTAGAAAGAGATGTAGTTACAAAAAGAAATTTTCCGCCAATTTTAATATTTTTATAAATTGAATCAAATATTTTTTTTGGAATTTCAAAGCCTTCAATTCCTCCATCAGTTGCAGCATCTAATACTTTATCAGTTGCAAGATATGGAAGGTTGCACACAACTAGATCAAATTCTAAATTTAATGCATCAGAGCCATTACAACAGACCAAATTTTGCGTAGGATATGTTTGGTTTTTTAATACAGCAAAATTAATGTCGGTACCAACAACAAAAGTAAAATTTTCCCATAAAAGTTTTGTTAAATACCCAGAACCACTTCCAACATCTAGAGCAGAGAACCCTTTCTCTTTTTCAATATAGTCAGATATGAAGAAGGTATCTTCAGATGGAGAATACTCTTCATCTCTTAAGAATTTCTTTTGCAAGTTCAACTATTTCATCACCTGAAAGATCATCTAACCGTTTCTCAATAACGGTTTCTTTTCCAAACTGCTTAAAGATATTTTGAAGTGTTTTTCTTCTGTATGAAAACATCTTGTTTATAACATGAATAAGATCTTTTTCAAGTGATTTTTTTTTAATGATTTTGAGAACTACAGAATCAATCTTTGGAGGAGGTGAAAAATTTTGCTTTCCAACATCTAAAATTTTTTCAATCTCAAAAGCAGAGTTTGCAATAATACTTACAGATCTTCTATTCTTTGAAGATTTTGCAAGTAATTTTTCTGCAAATTCTTTCTGAACCATAATCACACCATGAGAAAAAGGAGTATTTGCAAGCCATTCAATAGCATCCTTACTTTTTGAATAGGGTAGATTAGATACAAAAATAGAAAAAACACTATTTTGTTTGAATCCATCACCAAACTCTAAAGAGAGATTTGAAATTCTGGAAAAACGGGATTTTGCTTTTTCATATAATTCCCTATCAGCATCAATTGAAATCACTTTTTTTGCATTTTCACACAATAATGGAGTCAAAATTCCTAATCCTGTCCCTATTTCAAAGACAATGTCATTTTTAGTGATATTAGCCTCAAGAGAAATTGATTTTGCTATTACATTTGAGGTTAGAAAGTGTTGGCCTAGTCGTTTTCGTTTAATCATTTTTTGACAAAGAGATTCATCCTACTTTCACCAGTAATTTCATCCATGATTCTCTCTGAGATATGTTTGATTGGTTCTTTGAATCCCACGCGCTCCTGTAAATCAGCATAGCTTGCAAATGCCTTTTTTTCTCTTTCTTCTAGCATTATTTTCATGTATGTTTTTCCAATTCCTGGAATTAATTCCAGTGCATGAATTCTAGGAGTTAATGGTCTTGCATTATTAAGATAATCTACAAATCTAGTTTCATTCTGGGTGACAATATTTTCAACTACTCCCCGTAATTCACTTTGAGCAGATGATGAAATGTGTTCATATTCTAGCTTTCCTAAAACTGAAAGAACTTTTGTTCTTCCCTCTTTTCCAATGTAGATTCTTTCTCCCACATCAAATGTTGAATTTGGAACACCAAGAACTTCAAGTAAAGTAAGTCTGTCCTCACCAATTGCAGTGATAATAATTCCGTCACGTCCACGTACTGTAGATGATTTTCCACGCGGATTAAAATCTAAGACATATGCATATTCCTCATATTTTCTAGGAGGGGATTGTGCCCTGTGCAAAATAAATCTCCTTGAAACTTAGTTCCCCTTGATTATCTTGAGCATTTTTTCTAGAGTTTCAGCAAGAATAAGTTTCTTCCAACCAAATGTAAATGAACGTAGTTCAGCCAAACTAGTTGGTCTAATATTTACAATTTCTACTGCTTCTTCCTCAGTTAAATCACAATCTTTCATTAGTTGTTTCTTCATTTCTTTAGCATCCTTTGGATCAATGGTCACAAATTTAGAGACATAGTCATATGTCCATCGTTGAATTTGATCCATTTCTTCAACATCAACTTTACCTAAAATCTCTTTAACTTCTGATAGAGAAATGCTTTGTTTCTTTTTTATCTCTTCCATGATTATACACCGAATGGTTTGATATGATCTAATCTTGTGATTAAGGTTTTTGTTTTATTCCCTAATTTTACATCTAGAGTAATAGCACGTCTACCTACATGTGTAATGTTACCTACTTTCCCATGATAGCGTCTATGAGGCAAACCTTTGTGTTGTCTAGGATCTATAATTACAAGTGCTTGTTCTCCTTCATGATATTCTCTAAGTAAGAACGATACGCCTCTAGGAGCAGTTTTAGTCATCACAGATCTTGCTTTGTGCTTAAATCCGTGTGAACGACCATGAGATTTCTTAGTTGCCATATCTGAGTAGATTCCCCAGTGACCCTATTTTAACAGTTTCTAGTCATGCATTAGAGATGATGTCGGTTCTGAGTTGTCCACATGCAGCTGAAATTTCAGATCCCTTCTCAACTCTTACTGTACAATTTACATGAGATTTTAGCAGTATTCTTTCAAATTCAAGTATGCTCTTTTTTGATGGACGCTGAAAATTTCCTGCAGTGGAATTTATTGGAATCAGATTAACATGAGAACCATTTCCCTCTAAAAGAAGGGCAAGCTCCTTTGCAATTTCTTGTGAATCGTTAATGTTTTCAATTAAAGCGTATTCAAATGTAACACGTCGTCCAGTTCGCTTAAAGTAGCGTTTTCCTGCTGCAACTAATTCATTTACTGAATGAGGTCCAGCTGTTGGAACTAATTTTTTGCGTAATTCATCATTTGGTGCATGTAATGATATTGCTAGTCCGATTTGAAGATCTTCTTCTGCAAGTTTGTCAATACCAGATATTATTCCAATAGTAGATATCGTGATGTTTCTCTGCCCGATTCCAAAACCTCGTGGATGTGTAAGTAAACGAACTGCACGAATTGTTTCATCGTAATTTGCAAGAGGTTCACCCATTCCCATAAAGACCAAATTTGTTACATGCTGACCTCGTTGCTGAAGTAAATTTGCAAAGTGAATAACTTGTGCTACAATCTCTTCTGCTTTTAGATTTCGCTCAAAACCCATTTGCCCAGTTGCACAAAAAATGCATCCCATTGCACATCCAACCTGAGTTGAAACGCAAATAGTAGACCTAGGATGACCGCCAATCTTTGTTGGTTCATATTGTATAAGAACTGTTTCAACAGGAGTTCCATCTGTCAGATTAAGTAATAGTTTTGTGGTATCACCATCATCACTTACTACTCTATGAGTTTCAGTTGCAGAACCAATTGTGTATCCATCTACAATTAATTTATCTCGCATTGCGGTAGGTAGTTGTTTTAATTCGGTGATGTTTTTTGGAAATTTATAATATAATGGGTAAAGTATTTGATCTGCCCTATATCTTGGCTGCCCCATATCCATTACCAATTTTTCCATTTCTTCAGGTAACAAACGATAAAGATCAGTCATTATACTTTCACGATGCCTCTCATATTCAACAATTAAGGCTCTGTTATAATATTATAATTTAATCAAATCTCAATTTTTAAAATAAAATAAAATTTTTGAAAATAAAATAAAAAGAAAGAAAAGAAGATTACTCTTCTAGTGACTCTAAATCATCATCAGAGTCAAGATCTTCGGTTGCTTGAACCATTTCTAGTTCTGCAGTTCCAGATGTAGATTCAACCAGTGTTTCAGGTGTAGAATCAATAATAGATTCAGTTGTTTCAGGTTCTAATTCTTTTTCTTTTTTAGTTGCTTTTTTGGCAGTCTTTTTACCTGGCTTTTTCTCTGTATCTTCTAGGTCCATCACTCCTGCTTCACCCAATGCAAAGATTACTTCTTCCTCTGGATGGTGTGGACTGTCTACCATTCGTGCGATTCGTTTCTTGCCTGATTTCTTAAAGTATATTCTGTATGTACTTGTGTGTGCAACTACGTTTCCACCTATTGGTCGAGTTGGATCACCAAAGAAAACATCAGGAGATGCCATTACTTGATTTGTGGCAATTGCAGCACAGTTGTAAGTTTCTGCAATTCTAGACAACATGTGAACAAAATGATTCAGTTTTTGTTGTCTATTTGACAGTGTTCCTCTACCAAGATATTCAGCACGGAACAATCCAACTGCAGAATCTGCAACAATTAGTCGGATATTGTTTTCTTCGATTATAGGACCAGCTTCTTCTAGAATCAATGTTTGATGTGCGCTGTTATATGCACGTGCTACAATTATTCTGTCAAGAACTTTTTCTGGATCCATTTCATGGGCTTGTGCAATAGATACTATTCTTTCTGGTCTGAAAGTGTTTTCTGTATCAATATACAAAACACCGCCATCCAATCCACCTTCTGTTTTTGGTTTTTGAACCATTACAGCTAGTGTATGTGCAAATTGAGTTTTACCTGAACCAAATTCACCATAAACTTCTGTAAGAGCTTGTGTTTCAACACCTCCATCAAACAGTGTGTCAAGACAATTAGTGCCAGTTGTAATTTTACCAATATCTTGTCTGCGTTTGTATACTTCACTTGCAGTAACAAAATCCCTGGAGATCAATCCAGTTTCAACAAGATGTTGTCTTGCCTTGTTTACAATTTTTTCTGCAGTATCTTTTTCCATTCCAGTTATTTCTGCAATTTCCACAGGACCTCTTACGATAAGATCCATAACATTGTGTACTCCTGCATCGGATAATTTTCTAGTAGTTACAGGACCTACGCCCTCCAAACTATCTAATCTTAAATCTTCTACCATACTGTATGGTACGGTACTAGTACTTTATAACGTTATTGTTTTTAGGTTCTGTCAAATCTTCGTCAGTTTTTTTAGGTGTCAAAAGTCATCGGATGTGGTTTTGAGTAGTATCGTACTTACTGACAGATAATTTCACTTTTCTGTTCTCCATCATACAATCCGATTATTCCCTGAACATCACATGGAGATATGTAAGGATAGTTTGTTTTGATTTCAGGATACATCAGGTCGTCTGGGTTCTGTGAGTGTGCAAGACCAAAAGCATGTCCCAATTCATGACGTAGTATTGATTTGAACTCTTCCGTTGAAAGTTTATCTATAGAAAATATTGTAATTGATGATTTTAGAATCTGATGGTTTGCTTCATCGACCTGTGATTTTGTATATCCTGAATATCCATCCCCATTGTTTTGGGTTGTCAATCTTATTGTGATGTGACCTGATCCTGCATCTGTAATTATCGAATGATAGTGTATTGGTATTGGGAATTTTGTCTTGTATGATGATTTTTCCAATGCACCATACCATCCCTTGTAATATTCTTCTCCGTCAAGATTTACTTTTTCAGTGGAGAACACTACATCATTTATCATGTCTAGTTGTTTTTGTGTTATGTTTGGCGAATCCACAACATGAATGTGAAAAGAATCATCAGGTTCAATCTTCCATGATACAAACGTGTTTATTTTTTCTCCTTTGAGATTTTCAATCATATACCCGCTTGAAAGTGTCGTTGGGTATACAACTTCTATGATCTTGCTAGGATATGTTGGAAGGGTATTTGTGGTGATCATAGTGATAATTATCATAATCATTGTCACAACTGCAATCATTATTGTTGACTTTGTCTTGATTGTTTTAGTGATTCTTTTTTGTTCTATCTCAAATGATTTTACTTCATTTTCAAGATTGGAGATTCTGTCGATTGTTTCTTCATTATCCAATGGCGGAATTTTATTTAATGGATTTTTTCTATCATTTGTAACCACCCATACTAATGTCGTTACTAGTATTTACCCAATTTTGGGAATCTAGTCATAATTTATGAAAATATGCTAACATAGATAATCCACGACTATCAAGGATATCTTGAAATCTATCCTAGTCATATTTTTTATCTTATGCTTACATTCTGAATCAGGGTTTTCCACTTGTTCTCACCCTCAATAGTAATTCCACAGGCTTCGGCAGGCGTTTTGCCGTCTAGACCCATGTGATTTCGAATGTAATTGTGGTATAGTTGGTAGCCGTCAATTATTGCTGAATTTTCCTTTTTGATTCCCCTTATCCTACTGTGTATAGAAAACCTGTTTTGAAAATGATCGCAAAAATATAACTTGTAACAATTTTGAGCTAACGTCTCTTTCTTCTTTGTCCAGGCTTATTTTGCCCTGGAAATCTACCTAACTCAAATCGCTTTTTGAAGTTACTCTTGTTTCTAAGACTAGAGTTTGTACCAACAATTTTTCTGCCTTCAACTTTAGGAGTCTGTCCTCTTACTTTACCTGCTTTGGTAAGTGAACCGTGGGTTGCCATACTTAATCATCTAAAATAGCAAATTTATGTATTTGTATGATTACCAATATTTTGCCTTGATTGTCTCAATAACGTGTTCATGTTCTTTACTTTTATGACGAGCATATCTTTCCATTGCACCTAAAGGAATACCTCCTAAAGATCTCGCAATTGCATTAAAGAAATATCGCTGTGGTCCTTTTGCACCAGTTTTTGTCATGAATTTCTGAATTCCATATTTGAAATTATGCTGCCAAGTTTTATAGAGTACGCCTAATTGTGCAGGTGTCATTTCATTTCCAATGTTGAAGAAATCAGATTTTTCTAACAATCCAATTGGAACAAAGGTAAGCGCTGTAGCAGTAAACATCGAGTCTGGTTGTTCATGTTCTAATTCTGTGATTAAACGAATAGTATCCCAAGAATCTTCTGGTTGTTCATCATTATCAAGTCCCATAATCAAAGTAAATGCAGGAATCCAATAATCCTTATTCAGAGTTTTTACACCTTCTTTTACTACCCAATGCCATTCACTTGGATCGTATGGAGCAAGTTTTCTATCAGCATATTTTCCAATTAATCTCAAACTTCCTGTTTCAAAACCAGCTTGAATTCCAATCATGTTATCAGGACTGGATTTAATTATTCGTGAAAGGTTTGGAATTAGTTTCTCATCAGCTATTGCACCTGCTAAAGTACCATGAGTTGGGTTTGTATGGCCTACACCAGTTGACATGATAGCAGTAAATAGTTCTTCAAGGGCTTCTCTGTTTGGCTCCATTCCTTTAGCAGTTCGAGGATCCATTCCATATACAAAAATATCATCACTGTGAATCCAAGCAGATTTTGCACCACCTTTTTTGATGTTGACTTCGATTTCACGTTTGACTTTTTCTGGTGAATAGTATCTTAATGATCTTAATGTAACATCACAGAATTTACAACCTCTACCACATCCTCGCATTACTTCAACCATTCCATGCATGCTTGGTTCTACAATTTCAGGGATTTCATCTAAATCTGGTCTATCCCAAAAATTTACAAATCTTCCATGAATTTTTTTCCCGTTTCTCTCAAATTCTTTTATGTTTACTTTAAAGTCACTACGCTTTCTAAAAGGATCCATATTTTCAAAATCGCCATTAATTAGATAATTGAAAAATCTGCCTGCGTGTCCGTCAATTTCCGGAGCAATACCACCAAGTTCTCCTTCCAATATAGCATATATACCAAATTCTTCAATTTTTTCTGGATCATAGTTGTATTGCCATGTACCAGAAGCACCAGAAATAACTTTAGCTTTACTTCCTGTTTTTAGTTTTGCAGCTTTAATTCGTTGATGTAATTCTGTATTGTAAAATTCATCATAGGAAGTTTGTTTACGTCCATATGTGAAAGTCATTGTAACAGGACCCATTCCTAATGGATCCATTTCATATGTACCAACAACTTGCGTATCAGGTCCGATGAATTTTTCAATGTGATCAGGATGTGCAACAACAACATCTTCACGTCTAAATCCGTCGCGCAGTAAACCTGCCTCTACTTTTCGTAATCCATATGGAGCGTAGTTTGCTACACCATTTGTGTGAGGAATGTAATTGCAAATAAAATCAAATAAAATCTTTGGAGTAACCTGATTTCCTAGAATTTTATACAAAAGACTTTTCTTATCACGATTTGGGTCTACTGCAGGAGCGCATCCGAAAAACGTAGCTAGAGATAAACCACGATAGGGAGACATTAATGTACGATCTGCAGTTAATACTATTTTTGGGGTACCCAATGCTCTTCAACGCAATAATTTCATGATTTATTTTAAACCTTGCTGACTAAACTTAATAATTTTCTAGTATTCCAGCCTTATTTCTATGAAAACGACCAAATTCCTTATTTGAAATTAAATGATCACCATCAAACACTGTACCATCTTTACAAACCAAATCTTCGCCAACACAGCAACTCCCACAAATTCCCACGCCACATTTCATCATACGTTCAAGACTTGCTTGAACAAACAATCCTCTAGAATGAGCTAGTTGGACAGTTTTGTACATCATTATTTCAGGACCACATGTATAGATGCCATCAAAATTAATTTCATTTACAAGTTTTTCAACCATACTAGTGACAAATCCTTTCTCGCCATAGGTTCCATCATCTGTAGTAACAATTACGCGGTGAGGATTATTTTTCAATAAATTATTTGCCAAGTCTTCAAAAAAAACTTCATTCTTTGATTTTGCACCAATTAGAACTGTAACATCATCATTAGGTTTGATGTGTGTCAATAATCGCATCATAGGAACTAGTCCAGTTCCACCACCTACCAGCAACAGTTTACCTTGTTTTAGATCAAATGAATTTCCATATGGTCCTCTAACACCAATTTGCTGGCCTACCTTAACATTGAACAAACCCGTAGATGCAGGACCGTGTTTTCTAACAGTGAAAGCAGCTTTACCAGACTCTTGAGCAATCATCACACTCATTGGCAGTTCATTGATTCCAGGTATCCATACCATTGCAAATTGACCAGGTAGAACACTTGACATTACATCGTCTGAAAAAATCAGAGTTCGAACAGTAGGGGTTTCATCAATTACTTTTTCAATTACACAAATTTTTGTATGATTAAGATTTCTTTGCAAGTCCTATCATCTCATCTATTTTTGAATATCCTTTTCTTTTCATATATTGAAGTATTCCTTTGTTAATATCATTAAAAACATGTATCCAATTATCACCAATTGCACTTCCTATTTGAATTGCAGATGCACCTGCCAAAATAAATTCAAGCGCATCTTCCCATGTAGATATTCCACCACATCCAATTATAGGAATATCATATTTTGAAGAGATTTCATAAACACATCGTAAGGCAATGGGTTTAATTGGAGTACCAGAGAGTCCACCGAATTTATTACTAAGAATTGGTCTTTGGGTTTCAACATCAATTGCAATAGCTCGTATTGTATTAATTGCAGTTATTGCATCAATGCCAGAATCAATTGCAGCACTTACAGTATTAAGATAATGAGTTGTTCCCAGCCCTACTTTTGCAATTACGGGTACATTAGTAGAATTTTTTACAGTACTGACAATTTTTTTTACTAATTCTGGATCATCGCCTACTTCTAATCCAACTTTGGCAACATGAGGACATGATAAATTCAATTCGTATGCAATAACTTTAGAATTTTTAAACTGTTCAACCATTGTTGAAAAATCTTCAGGAATGGAGCCTACAAGACTAATAATTATTGGAACATCTTTGTTAGGTTCTATCATTTTGGCAAAATTTGGAGCGCCTGGATTTGATAATCCTACTGCATTAATCCATCCGCCACCATTTATTCCAAATATTGTAGGATTTGGATATCCATCCCATGGTTCTGTACTCAGGGATTTACTTACAACTGCTCCTGCACCTGAACGATAAAGTCGATTAAAGACATCTAACGAAATACCTAATATTCCAGAGGCCAGCATTACAGGTCTTTCTAGCTGAATTTTTCCTATAGAAGTAACCAGGCTGGGTTCCACTTTGAATCATGTACGTGGTTTCGAATATAATAGTTGATTCACCGTGTTTTTAGTACCTTTTTAAAAGGAGACCTGAAATTAACAATTCATGTATTCTGTAATATTAACAGAATTTGGAATCGTAGTTTTTAAAGATGAGAAACTCGAAAAAGCATTTCCGTTCAAAGATGCAGTTCGAGATTATATTTCTGTGAAAAAAAAGGAATCAAAATTAAATGAACTTGTGAATTATCTTGGTCCTCTTCAAAGAGGCATTTCGGTTAGTGATGAATCATTGATGACATTACTGAAAAAAAGTTCCATAGATGCACAAATGATGGAAGAATCAGAATTAGAAGAAATTCAATCCACAAAACCACAAATTATTGTTGATTCAGGATTTGCAAAAAACATTTCAGAAGCATTGTCAAAGCTAAGAGAATTTGCAATGGGATTATCATCATCAAAGGTTACAGAAGTTTCTGAGAGTCCAGATCTTCACATAATTCAAGCAATAAATTCTTTAGATGAGATTGATAAAATTGCAAATGGACTTAGCTCAAGATTACGAGAATGGTATGGTTTGCATTTTCCAGAACTGGACAACATTATTGATAGCATTAATGGTTATTCTCAAATTGTTTTGGCTGGAAAGCGAGAATCATTAACAAAAAAAGTGTATGAAGAAGCAGGATTTCCAGATTCGAAAGCAGATATGATTGCTTTGCTTGCATCAAAAAGTAGAGGAGGAGACATTTCAGATATCAATTTAGCAATTGTGCAATCAATTGCTAAACAAATTCTAGATTTCCATGACTTACGAAAAAAATTAGAAGCGCATGTAGAGCTAGAAATGCAAACTGTTGCACCAAATCTTTCAGCAATTCTTGGAGCTGCCGTAGGTGCTAGAATATTAGGAAAAGCTGGAAGCCTAAAGAAATTAGCATCCATGCCAGCAAGTACTATCCAAATAATTGGTGCTGAAAAAGCATTGTTTAGATCATTAAAGACAGGCGCTCAGCCACCAAAACACGGATTATTGTTTCAACATGCTATGGTTCACGCAGCACCCAGATGGCAAAGAGGAAAAATTGCCAGAGCAATTGCTGCAAAAGCCGTGATAGCTGCTAGAGTTGATGTTTATGGAGAAGGCATCAATAAAACATTATTAGAAAAACTAAACATCAGAGTAAACGAGATTAGTAAAAAATACGAAACTCCTACTGAAAGAGAAACCAAACAACCCGAATTATTCAGAGAAGGTGGGGAATCTAGAAGAAGAGAAGGTGGAGATTTCAGAAGAAGAGAGGGAAGTGATTCTAGAAGAGAAGGTGGAGATTTCAGAAGAAGAGAGGGAAGTGATTCTAGAAGAGAAGGTGGAGATTTCAGAAGAAGAGAGGGAAGTGATTCTAGAAGAGAAGGTGGAGATTTCAGAAGAAGAGAGGGAAGTGATTCTAGAAGAGAAGGTGGAGATTTCAGAAGAAGAGAGGGAAGTGATTCTAGAAGAGAAGGTGGAGATTTCAGAAGAAGAGAGGGAAGTGATTCTAGAAGAGAAGGTGGAGATTTCAGAAGAAGAGAGGGAAGTGATTCTAGAAGAGAAGGTGGAGATTTCAGAAGAAGAGAGGGAAGTGATTCTAGAAGAGAAGGTGGAGATTTCAGAAGAAGAGAGGGAAGTGATTCTAGAAGAGAAGGTGGAGATTTCAGAAGAAGAGAGGGAAGTGATTCTAGAAGAGAAGGTGGAGAATCTAGAAGAGAAAATAAAAATTATAGAGAAAGAACAGATTCAAAATCAAATAAAAATAAAAAGAGAACCAAGTTTGAAAGAAGATAATTTTGAATTTTTTTGGATAAATTCAGATGGTGAAAAAAAACTAGCTACTGAAAATTTAGTGATAGGTAATCAAGTATATAATGAAAAATTAATTACAAAAAAAGGGACGGAATATAGATTATGGGATCCTTTTAGAAGCAAATTAGCTGCCGCAATAATGAATGGACTAGAAATATTTCCATTCAAAAATAAATCATCGGTATTGTATCTCGGAGTATCAACAGGTACAACAGTTAGCCATATTTCAGATATTGTGGGACCATCAGGAATTATTTTTGGAGTTGAACATGCTAGTAGAGTAGCGCGAGATTTCTTAGATAGAGTTGCTTCACATAGAGCAAATATAATTCCAATTTTACAAGATGCAAGAAAACCAAAAGAATATTTTTCAGTATTTGGAAAAGTTGATGTAGTTTATGTAGATATTGCACAGCCTGATCAAACAAACATAGCAATAGAAAATTGTAAAATGTATCTTAAGAAAGACGGTTATTTCTTTTTAGTAATAAAGACCAGAAGTATAGATGTAACAAAATCTCCAAAAAGAATTGTTGAAGAAGAGATACAAAGAATGGAAGTTTATTTTGAGATTCTACAAGTAATAGATCTTCATCCTTATGACAAAGACCATGCAATGGTAATTGCAAAGTTCCTAAAGTGATTTTTTATTCAATATTTGTTGAGTAGGTTTCCAACTTTTACGCACGAAAATAGGCAATACTTGATTGATTTTATAATAAGATGCAACAAAATCAATTGTTTTTGAATCAGATGGATATCCACTTCCTAAATCATAATTTTTTCTGAGTTTTAGTATAGCCCTATCTCTAGTAACTTTGGCAATTATTGATGCAGCTGATACCACGATAAATCTGCTATCAGCATGATGGTATGAACGAATTTTTTTATGTTTAGATAATTTTGCTATTTCTTTTCCAAATCTTTTTGGATTTACATCACACGAATCAACATATGAAGTATCAGGATTTAATTTTGAAATGACTTTTGCCATATATTTAGCCTCCAAATGATTAAGATTGTGTTTGGTTACACTGGCATCAATTATTTTTGGAGAAATTTTTGTTACATAGTAATTATCAACTAATGCGATTATTTTTTTGTAAAGTTCTTCTCGCAATTTTGGAGTTAGTTGTTTTGAATCTTTTACACCTAACTTGGATAGTTTAGGAATATCTTTTTTTGATATAATGATGCCAGCGATTACTAGAGGACCAAGCATAGAACCACGCCCAGCATCATCAACTCCACAAATCAGCATTGATTCTGTCTTAAAACACATGTATTAAACCGTTATAGGTAAATGAAATACAGATTAAAAATTGCAAATTCCAGATGAAACTTTACAAGAGATAGTAGAAGGACAAACAAAAATTATCGTTCCAAAAAAATCATTGACAGATAAAGTTCCACCGAAAGAACCAGCATTTTTTAATCCAAAAGCAAAAGTGAGTAGAGATTTCTCAATAATTGCATATGGAGCATTTCTAAAAAAATTTAAAGGTCCAAAAATATTTTTAGAAGGATTATCAGGTCTGGGAGTAAGAGGATTACGTGTTGCTAATGAATTACAAATGGATAAAGTAATAATTAATGATCTAAATCCATCCGCATTAAAATTAGCAGAATACTCTGCACAATTAAACGATTTAAAGAATATCGAATATTCAGAAATGGAAGTATGTAGATTTCTTAGTAAATATTCCACAAAAGGCGAAAGAGGTTCAATTGTAGATATAGATCCATTTGGTTCACCATCCCAATTTTTTGATTGTTGCCTTAGAGCTACTATGCATGGAGGAATTCTTTCCATAACGGCAACAGATCTTCAGGTTTTAAATGGCCTTTATCAAAGCGCGTGTAAGAGAAAATACGGGGGAGTGCCAATAAGAGCAGAATATGGTAATGAGATGGCAATTAGACTGATTCTAGGATGTCTCAGAATGGTTGCAGGAAGAATAGGTATTGAGATTGTTCCAATATTTGCAGAAAGCAACATGCATTATTACAGAACATATGTACGAGTACTTATTCGACAGGATCAAAAAGAAAATATTGGATACATCATACATTGTAAAAGTTGCGGACATAGAAAAATAGTATTAGAACAAATTAATGAATGTGAATTGTGTGATTCAAAATTAAACATTGGTGGACCTTTATGGATTGATAAAATTTTTGATAAAGAATTTGTTAATGATATGATTTTAAAACTACCAGAATTATCAGTAGGAAAGGTTTGTGAAAAAACATTACAAAAATGTCTAGTAGAATCGGAAATGCCTGGAATCTATTTTACATTAGATGAAATTGCATCTAAAATGAAAGCATCACCACCAAAATTAGAAGACGCAATCATAAATTTACAGAAAAACGGATATCTTGCTAGCTCTACGTCGTTTAATCCTACTGGATTTAGAACAAATGCAAACATAAATGAAATAATCAGTGTTTTTTCAGATCAGCCAGTAAATCCCAAGCAGACATAATACAACTCACTGCTTTGTTTTCTACTGGCTTCAGGTTTTGTAAGATTTATTCTAGCAAATTTCTTTTTAATATAATCTTTAAATTCCATAGAATATTCCCCATCAAATACTTTGAAAATTGCATTACCTTTATGCATTAGAACCTTATCCATAATTTTTGTACATTCATAATTCAATGAAATTTGTATTGCATGGTCAACAGACCAATTCCCAGTAACTTGTGGAGAAAGATCACATATCACTGCATTAACTTTTCTTTCAAAATAAGACATAATTTCGTCAACTACAAACTCATTTTCAATATTTTCTCTAATTATATGAGCTCCAGGTATTTCCTCAACATATGAAGTATCAATACCCATTACCTTACCTTTGTTTCCAGCAAGTTTTACAGCCATTTGAGTCCAGCCTCCAGGGGCACATCCTAAATCAAGAACATAAAATCCAGGTCCAATGATTCGATAAGATTGATTTAGTTGTTTGAGTTTGTATGCAGCTCTACTTCGATAACCCTGTTCATGGGCTAATTTTCTATATTGATCTCGACGTGCGTCTATTAACTTCATTTGGCTTTCGTAGGTTTTTTCATCTCTGATAGTACCCAGTCTTCAATGAATTGACAATTACGTGGGCTTATTTCTCCTTCAAGTGAACATTTTTGTTCAACGGGACAAACAAGGCATGGGGCATTCTCAATTGATAAAGTGCTGATAGGAGTCTTTTTTAGAATTAATTTATACGTCCAACGACCTTTATCAAGAATTTTTTCTCGGTAAATAGTTCCCATTCTTTCTAACTTTAATGCAAGTCGAGAACCATCCCTACTAGTTAGCTTTAATTTTTTCCAAAGTTCACTTTGGAACATTCCACTAGATTCACGTTCAGCTAAAACATCACATATTTTATTTGTGAGTCTCTCCATGTCAACTTTTTCAATTTGGAAATTTTCAATCTCTTCATCGGTAAGTTGTTCTTCTAATTCTTCTTCTAATGTTTTTTCAGCTTCTTTTTTAATTTCTTCTAATTCTTTCTTAGTAAGCTTTTTTGGTTTAGGTGCTGCTTCTTTTTTTGCAGGTTTCTTTTCTTTAGGTGCTGCTTCTTTTTTTGCAGGTTTCTTTTCTTTAGGTGCTGCTTCTTTTTTTGCAGGTTTCTTTTCTTTAGGTGCTGCTTCTTTTTTTAAAGGAACGTCAGATGTTTTATCTTGTTTTTTTGCCATCAAATCACCTTAATTTTTAATATAACTCCTAATCATACAATAATTCATTCCTATTTAATGGTAAATTTTCCACTTGTGGTTATAGTATTCTTTTGATTCTGATCGGTCATTTTCACGACTAGATCATACTGTCCAGGTTTATCTATTATTTCAGAGAAATCATCATCAATAGGTAAAAGAGAGTTGTTTTCATCAAAACATTGTTTTAAAAATCCACTTTGTGTAACTATATGTTTTCCAGAATAAACAGTAACATACAGATCTCCACAGTCAAACTGAGAATCATCAATTTTTACTTGAATTTGTACAGGGGATGAAATAGAATATTGATTTTCTAATCCAATGATGGAGATATCTTCATCATTTTTCATGATTTCAGAATTGCCCATGGGCCACATATTGAGTTCACGATCCGGCGATTGAAGAACATCAGCCATAACAACAGTACCAAAAGCAATTGAAAGTACAATTGGCAAAACAAATACAACATATACTAAACTTGTTGCCATTTCGTTTTTCACCTGTAAATCCCTTATATCTATTTAGCAAAATTCCAATACGCATGATGAATTTGACGAATGAGTTAAATCGGACCCGACTAAATATTGCTAGATGCGACTTAGAAAATTTAGAGTTAGAGCATATCGTTGCATTCATGATTCTGGCGAAATTACTGTTGGTGATTTAGCAGCATTTGTTGGAAGAAATGAAAGTGGAAAAACAACAATTCTACAAGCATTAACATTATTAAATAAAGATGAAAAAATTTCAGATTTAGATCTTTGCGATGAATTATCAGAAGAGTTGAAAGGAGAAGTTACACTAGCTGAAGGAGAATTTGAATTAAGTTCAAACGAGGTTAAATTAATCAAAGAAGCGTTTCCAGGTTTACCAGATATAAGAAAAATAAAATTATTTAGAACAAATAAAATACCTAGAGTACAATATGAGTTTGAAAATATTCAACTTAGTGATGAGCGAAATAATGAAATAAACTCTTGGGAGAATTTTTCAAGGCAGATTAAGAATTTTTTAGATACAATACCAAATCATCTTAAAATTCAAATCAATACTGAATTATTTGATGGTCCTCCACCAAAGAATCAGCAGATATTTAATAGCGGAATGGCTGAATTTAGCAATCAATTTCATGTAATAGCTGTTCAAGAGCCTAAAGTAATAGAAGAATGGCAAAAAATATACCATAATCCAGAAAATCAGTATCATAAACTTCTTAGTGGTAGTAGTGAAAAATCAGCTTTAGAGAATTTCATTGCATCTGAATTACATCCTCGATTTGTTTATTTTTCTGATTACAAAAAAATCTATGGCAATATCAATCTCAATGAATATCTTAGAGAAGAAAAAGGGGTCAGAGCAAGCTCAATTGAATTTATTGAAGAGTTTGACAAGGCCGAAACAGTAAGAAATCTTTTCTATTTGGCAGAATTAGACATTAAAACATTAGATGACGTAAAAGAAACTCCATCAAAATGTATCAAATTATTGAATACAGCAAGCAATAGATTAACTAAGAAATTAAATCCAGCATGGAAAGGCGACCCAATCCATGTTGAATTGAGATACAATCCAGGAAATATCATGAGTGTAGTAATTTCAGATATTCATCGTGATGGAACAGTAACCAACACAGGATTGCTAAATAGAAGAGCAGAAGGTTTCAAATGGACGTTTTCTTTTATTGTAAACTTTGCAGCAGAAACACAAAGAGCAGAACTCAAAGAAGCAATATTACTTCTTGATGAACCAGCAAGAAATCTTCATCCTACTCAACAAAGAGGAATTTCAGATTTATTAAAGAACCTTGCAGGCTCAAATCAGGTTTTGTATGCAACACATTCACCATTTATGATTTTTGATTATACTCCAGGAAACTTGTTGGTAGTAGAATTAGATAAAAGAAAACACCTTAGTAAAATTTTTTATGATTACTGGAATGCCGATGATAAAACACTAACCCCAATTCTATATGGATTATCAAGAGGGTTGGTCGAATCGATTGTAGATAGAGAAATTGGAACTAACTCAAGACCAGTGATTATTGTTGAGACAATGTCAGATGCAATGTATCTTAATGCTTTTGATAAATTTTTACAGGATCCAAATATATCAATGAATCCACTTAATGTAGTAGCTGCTTATAATAAAAATTCAGTATTACCTCTGGCAATATTTTATAGAAATCACGGATATAGGACATTTATTTTATTGGACGATTCAGATGAATCTAAACAGATTTCAGCTCAACTAACATCAAATGATTTTTCACCAATACAGACAATACTTTTTGAAAGAGATGGTAAGAATTTGGAATCAATTGAAGATTATATTGTTTTAGAAGATTATCTTCATGCAGTCAATCAAACTTATGAGATCAGATTGAGAAAAGAAGGGTATTCAAATCTTAAACCACTTGATGTAACTTCAAAGGGAAAGAAAGGTGTTTTAGAGAATTTAAGAAAAATTTGGGAAGAACATAATGATGATGATTGGGGTCAGTTCGATAATGAGGAGATTACTAGGTATATTTGTGAAAAAATTACCTTAGAAGAGACTGATTTCTTATCAGATAAAACTAAAGACCAATTTAGAACATTGTATAGATTAATTGCTGAAAGAATCAGACAATATCAAAACGTCACTACAAAGGCAGATTTAGCCAAATTTCAGAGAGCAAGAAATTAGGATTAAAGAAGTTTACTGATGAAAAATACTTCATCAACAAATACAAAAGCAGTAAAATACCCTTTAAGGTTTAATTGAGATATGAAATTGTTTGAAATTATGAGCAAACCCTCAATCAGAGGAGTTTTCCTTTCCATAATCTTATGTTTAACAGTGGCAATCATCATTCCAGCACATGCTGAAGGAACAGTAGATGCAAAAAGTTTTTCATTTGAAGAAACTACGATTATTGAATTTACTAATACTGGAAATGTTGATGTAAGCGCATTTAGAATTTGGTTAGGTAGTGATAATAATTTTAAATCATTTAAAACAGAAAATGGATGGATTGGTGAAAAAACTCCTCAAGGAGTTATAATATTTACTTCATCATCAGAAGTTATCAAACCAGGAGAATCAATAAAGATTGGAATTAAAACAGATAAAATATCTTCAGGAATTAATTGGAAAGCACTTGATAAAAGTGACCAACAAATAGAAATTGGAAAAACGATTGCAGGTGAATTACCAAAGCCGGTAACAATTTCTAAACCAGTAGCAAAATCAGATACAACAGTTTCAGAGGAAGGGGTTTTAGCAAATTCATCTTTCAGAATTATTCCAGAAAAACCAAATGTGGGGTCAACTATAAGAATAACTGGAGATAATTTTGGTGCAGCACAAGAATTAGATTTTTTTATAAATTCTAATAAAATTTCTAGCTTTGTCACGAATGATGCGGGTTATTTTATTACTACGGTAAAAATTCCAGAAAATATTGATGCGGACAGAGTAGACTTCATAATCAAAGATAAAAATAATCAAGAGAAAAGCATCAGTTTAAGATTAGAAGAGCCAAACAATAGAATTCCAGAATCAGATAACATCCCACTAACAATTGTCGGACTACCAGAAATATTACATAGAACAGATTTTTTAGAAATTTCAGGGACAGCACAGCCAAATAGTGCTATAACAGCATCAGTAAAAGATCCTGAGGGAAAGATCATCAACACAAGAACAGCAAAAGCTGATGCAAAAGGAAATTGGAAATTAGCAGAACCAATAATTGTTCCATTAGATGCACCATTTGGAAGATATAGCGCCATTATCTCAGATGGTAGAGAGGAAAAGACAACTTCATGGATGATAGAAACATCAAAAGTAATTCTCATAAAACCAATAACCTTGAAATTTAATCCTGGAGAGACAATGAAATTTAATGGCACCGCATTGCCAAATAAATCACTAGAGTTAATTTTAGAAGATCCACTTGGAATTGAAAAAACCTCAGATATCATTGAGATAGATGAGACAGGAAATGTTGAATTTGAATATCCAACAATAGCAAATGTAGACAAAGAAGGTACATGGACATTAATTGCAGAACAGGATGGAAAAAGAGAATTTATTTACGCAGGATTAGGAGAGATCCCATCAATACCAATTAACATTGAATTTGATAAATTAAATTATAAATCAACAGAAACTGCAAAAATATCACTAACTGGAAAGCCTCTAGATAAACTAACTATGTTAATTGTTGATCCATCAGATAAACCAAAAATAATTGCAGATAATAAAAATACTGTTTCCATCACATTAGGTCAAGACGGAAAAAAAACATATGAATTAGAACTAAGTGGATATTCATCAGGAGCATACACTGCTATTATCAACAAAGGCGCTTCTAAAAGTTCGGAGGTATTCACAGTGGGATTACAAACAGGTTCTGGTGTAATTAAAATTGGTAGCACAAAATTAGATTATAGACCGGGAGAGGCAATCTTAATTTTGGGAGATACAAAAGAAAACTCACTTTTAACACTCACACTAAGTGACCCTGATGGGACAGTATGGAAAACTAAAGAAATATTTTCAGATAAGAATGGAAAGATTGCAGATGATAGTTTAAGATTACCATCATCAGCAGAACCAGGCATATGGATAGTCAATGCAAAAAGCGGCTCGAACTTTGATAATGTTGAGATCGAAGTAATAACTTCTAAAGAAGAAGGACTTGTAGTTACAGTAGAAGAAGGTATAGAAATTTCAGGATATGGAAAAAGTCTTAACATTAAAGTGATAAATGCAGAACAAACAGTAAAAATGATAATCCTAAATTCAGATGGTGAAGAAATAGAGGCGTTATCATTCCCATCTAATAAAGAAGGCGAAATTAAACAACCATGGTTTATTCCAAAAGGCACAATACCAGGAACATATACCATCAAAGTAACTGATGCTCATAATACTGCTGAAACTACATTTACTATAAAATAACTTCAAACAATTTTATTCCACCTATTTTAAATTCAATACATGAATCTTAAAGAGAAAATATCTGAATTTCCAAATTTCCCTAAAAAAGGAATATTATTTAGAGATTTTAGTCCACTTTTAAAAGATCCATCAGCATTATCATTTATTGCAGATGAATTTGCAAAACATTTCCATCCAAAAGATATTGATTTGTTTGCAGGTATAGAATCAAGAGGGTTTTTACTTGCATGTATTTTGGCTACCAGATACAATAAGGGAATGATAATGATTAGAAAAGTAGGAAAGTTACCAGGTAAGACTAGCAAACTATCATATAAAATTGAATACGGTCAAGATACAATTGAAATTCAAAAAGACATAATCAGCAAAGGACAGAAGATCCTAATTTGTGATGACTTACTTGCTACAGGAGGAACTGCCAAAGCTTCTGCAAAACTAATCGAAAAAGTAGGTGGAAAAGTTGCGGGATTTGCATTCATTATTGAGTTAACAGAACTAAACGGAATTAAAGGAATAAATCAATACAATTGTAAATCATTGGTCAAGTATTAACATGGAAAAAGATGTAGAGATCGGAATTTTTGGAGGAACAGGAATTTATGATTCCGGAATACTAGAAAACCCGCAAGAAGTTACAATAGATACACCATATGGAAAACCATCAGATTCAATTACAGTGGGAATTTTCAAGGGAAGAAAGATTGCATTTTTACCAAGACATGGAAAAAAACACACAATTCCCCCACATATGATAAACTATAGAGCAAATATTTGGGCATTCAAAGAATTAGGGATAACTAGAATAATTGCACCTTCTGCAGTTGGAAGTTTGAAAGAAGAGATAGAGCCAGGCCATTTTGCATTACCTACACAGTTCTTAGATTTCACAAAATCAAGAAATGGGTCATTTTCAGAACTTGGAAGGGTTATCCACATCTCAGTAGCAGATCCATTTTGTCCTGAATTACAATCATCAATTCTTAAAGTAATAAAAGAGAAAAACTTTCCAATTCATCAAGATTGCACATATGTTTGCATTGAAGGACCAAGATTTTCCACCAAGGCTGAATCAAAATTCTACAGAAGTACAGGTGCAGGTATTATTGGAATGACATTAGTTCCAGAATGTCAGCTAGCAAGAGAAGCTCAGATGTGCTATGCATCAATTTCAACAGTTACAGATTATGATGTATGGGCAGAAAAACCAGTAACAGCCAAAGAAGTATTAGAAACGTTATCAAAAAACGTAGAGCGAACAAAAAAAATTCTAACAGATTTAATTAATCAAATTCCAAAAACAAGAAGTTGTTCTTGTTCTAAGGCTTTGGCAGAAGCTGAATTTTAGTCATCAACAAAAGATTCTCTTTTCAAACCCTCAGGTAATGTAAGATCTCCTTGAAGAAGGTTCAGTTGTAATGAATTTATTACTTCATCAACATTATATCCTAATTTTTCTAATTTCTTTTCTGTGACTTTGGAAATTTTTGCACCTATATTTTGACCTCCAATTCTACCAAACGCTATTGCATTGAATCTAAAAGAATGAGTATCGATTGTAAAAGTACCAGTTATTTTTGCTGCCATCTGGCTTCCATGAACATTATTAATGTGAACTTTAAGATTCATTTAGATTTCTACTGCTTTGTTGATATTATCATCAACCAAAAAGCTCCAGTGTTTATCATCTTCAACTTTGAAATGATTTACTTTCAGAGAAACGATTTGTTCATCTAAACATTCATGTTTTATTTCAGAATTTTCTTTCAGTCTAACTAATTTCCATTTGTACTTTCCTTGTTGTAATTTACATACAGTAACACCCCATTTTGCATCTGGATCAATTTTTGGCATTCCTACCAAATCTGCTAACTCTTCAATTCCAAGCTGTTTTTCCTCACAAAATCGTTTTTTACATACACCGCATCTCCAGACATCAACTGAACCTATGGTTCTCTCGTCAATGTTGATGTTAACTACCCCAAAATACACTGGTTGATGTTTACAGGATTCGGTATCAATACTCAATGTTGTTCACAAAACATTAGGATTATTTAGTTCTTGCATCATCATATGATTTTTCTAGAACCACACCTATATTGTCAACAATCTTATTTCTCTTAAATTCGATATTTTCACGTTCACAGAATTTTCTATACATGTTTACAGCAGTAAATCTAGGATGCATTGCCTCAAACTCGGTTTCAGAAATATCTATGAAAGCACCCAATGTCATTAGTTCCTTAGCAGTTTTCAAAGCATCCTCAGTTGAAATATTTAGTTTTTCTGCAATAGTTGTAGGAGTCATTTTTCCATGACATGTAATTAAGAGAAATACTTTAGCTTGTAATGGAACTAGTTTTATTTCTGAAATTAGATCCTTTTCTACTCTAGAAATTTCCATCATTTTTAAAATAAAATCTAAGCAAATAAAGAATTATTTTGATTCCCTTTTTACCAATAGTTTCTTTGATATTTTTAGTGAGAATCCCATAGCAATAAAATGAATTACACCGCCTATTATTGCAGCTTGCATCAAATTATCAAGAATAAACCAAGATATTGCAAAAGTTGTAATTGATGGAACTGTGACAATTACAGCAATAATTGAGCCTTTCAAAATAATCTCTTTCATAGTAAGTTTACTGGTTTTATTATCATTAGACATAAACAATTTTCAAAAAATGGTAATAAAAACCAAAGATACTTTATATTTGGTCAGAGTCAAATTGAGTTACTTGGCAAGTTATAAGGGAACATATTCAAATGAACAATCGTTAAACTTTGTAATTCCAATAATGGTAATTTTGTTTTTAGGAATTATTTACATAATGACCCAAAGAGCAGGTTCAGGTTTTGTTAGTTTTATCCTAATTGGAGCTGCGGCAATTACAATGTTTTATTGGATTCATGTTCTAAAGAAAATGACTAAGGATCAAAAACCAGTATACAATGCTAGGGAACAAGAAACTAAAAATTGGGTCTATGATTTGATCAAAGGAGATGCAGATTTTGTATTTGTATCAGAAGTTCCTGGTCCAGAAGACAAGATATCAGTTAGACTAATTGACGGCGTATTGTATATTCGCGGTTCTGGAGGATTTTCAAAAGAAGTTCCAATAACAGGATCAAATGAAATGCAAATTCAGGATTTCAAATATAGAAACGGCGTACTTACACTAAGAATAAAATAACTACAAACTTTTTGCAAGTTCTAATTTTTGTGGAAGATATTTATCAGTAATGTTTGTCAAACCATATTTTGAAAATGCTTCTAATTCAGCTTTTCTTTTAATTTTAAGAAATACATCCAGTTCTTTTTTCCAAATACCTTCTTGATATCTTGGATCAGTTTGTAAATCATAGCATCGTTTAATGTCTGATTCAGTCATTGGGATTGTAGGAAGTTTGAATTTTTCAATATCAGTAGCCCATACACCTACCCATTTTGCATCAGGAACAGTGAGTTCTCGAAGATGTGCAGCATTTGCTGAACCAGATTTTATTACCATTGCAATATGTTCTCCATACACATCACCATCGGTCAGAATAATTACTGGTAGTCCTAATTCATCATGAAGTCTCTTTAAAAGAGTTCTAGTAGAACGAGGAGCTTGTCCTCCAGTATTAATGATAATAGATTTGAATTTCTTATCAACTTGTTCTTCAACAAATCTTGTAAACAAACCACCTTTTTCAATGGCAATTACGATTTCAGCACTTGTATCTAATAATTCGGCAGTAGTAAGACTTGGACCAATGGCATATCCATCAGGATGGTTTGAAAGATTCATTTTTTTTCCTTCGTATCCAGGAATAGTGTATTCTATATTCAAATCTCCAAAAATTGAGCTTCTCTCTTCAGGAAAAATATGAAAATCTTCTCGGGGTTTTGATAATACGGCTTCGAGATCAACTATAATGTTATCAGATTCAGATTGATCTTCAAATTCAATTGCGAATGCTTGAGATGAATAATACACATCTCTTAACGTAGATGATTTTTTTTCTTGTGTTAATCGGTTAGCAAAAAATGCCAACCACATTAATTGTGTAAATGATCTTAATTGAGATGAGTTTCTAGAACTTCTAACAGCAGCAGAGTTTCCTAAGATATATTGTCTAAGTTTTTTATCATAAACAATATTACTGACTGATCTGCTAGGTATTGAAAATTTTGGAAATTGTCCGTTATCTAAGTCACCATAAACTTTAGCACCATGATCTTTTAGGGCATCGATAATATTCTGCTGTTTTACTTTTGCTTTTTGCTTACGATCTTTAATTTTATTTGTCGTCAACTGTAATCTCCTCTTCTAATAATTTCTTATAATTTGGTTCTTTAGTCTTTCCGGAAAGTTCTGTACAAAATTGCGAAATAAGGGGCAGATACTTTGCATATAGATTTGCTCTTTTTTTTGCCATCTCGGCTTGACCACGTTTTGACATGTATGCTGCAAGTTTTCTAGAAAGAAATTGTAAACCTAATCTTAATTCACGTTCTATTTCTTGTCTATCAGCAACATTTTCTTTTCCAACTGTTTTGTAAGGTATTCTAGTTGAACAAATATGAGATACTATAACAAAAGGAGGATCACCTTTGACTTTATACCTACTCCAATCGGTATCATTTACAACTTTGAGAACTACATCGCTTCCTTCATCATAAAGTAATGGAATTCGATTAGCATAACGGTAAACATGTGGTCCACCTGGTTTAATTTCACCACCGTAAGCAATACCCATCTCCACAACAAAGGGAAAACCAGAATAGGCAGATGCTGGACGCTGAACCACTGCGCAGAAATCAGGTTTGAAGAATTTCTTCATACCTTTCTCAAGGGGTTCTTCCCCTAGGGGAGCTAAACAGCTAGGATCAGGTGAAAGAAAATCCTCAAATTTCTGTAATGAATCACTTAGTTTTACAAGTTCTTCATTTGTCAATGATCCCATCCGTTTTTCAGGTTTGAAACCTGCAAACTCTGCAAACTTTACAGCAGTTGAAGGCCCTATTCGTTGAAATCGTTTAGTCAAAAATGCAGTTAGTGTTTCACCCTGAACCGTGCCAGTTAATTGTTTATAGTAAGGATTATCAGAATCAAGATCAATTGTTTTTGCTTGTGAATCACCAAAATCCCAATAGTATAATTTTTTATTTGGTACATCAATATCATCAATTCTAACTTTACTAAGTTTATCAAAATCCATTTCAAGAAAGGACATCAAAGAAATAACAACTCTTACAGGTCTGGAAAGAGTTTTCCAACGTTTTGCTGCTTTATCCATAATTCCAGTAAAGGTGAGATTTTTTTTTGCCAGTCCCAAATCTTTCCTAACTTTTTCAATCATTATATCATCAATGTTTGGAATTTCGAATTGAGATTCAACCATCATACGTCTAATTGTTTCAACATCAATACCATGTGCATGAGGTCTAATAATTGTCGGTGCAGGTGGCATCTCATTTACAATTTTAGAGTAATGGAATTTTTCTCCTTTAGGATCATCAAAAGTTATTGTTGCATATGGCGTAATCAAAGAGGTTTCATAAACATAATCTTTAATTTTTGAACCTGCTTTTGCATAATCGCCTTCAAGACAAATACTGACAGAAAGACCCCTTTTTGTTACTTCTTTGGTATTATGTTTTAAAATCACAGGTTTATTTTTTTGAATATCCAACAACAATTCAAACTCGTCCTGAATTTTTCCATCAGTGGAACTTTTAACATAAACCGGTTTGTTTGTGGTAATTTGTCCATATAGAATCGCCATTGTAGCTCCTAGACCAAACATTCCTCGTGCCTGTTTTAATCCAAATTTAGAGCCATAAAGTACAGTTCCAAAGGCTAATGGAACATGTTTAGATTCTATTCCAGGACCATTGTCTTTTACAGTTAAGATGTATGGTTTAGGATCCGGAGCGTCTGGATCAACAGCCTTTATTGAAAGATGGACATCAGGAAAGATTCCTTTTTGATCACATGCATCTAAAGAGTTTTCTACAAACTCCCTTACAGCGGTATAAAGTGATCTAGTAGGATTGCTAAATCCGGCTAAATCCCTATTTCTATAAAAAAACTCACTTGGTGAGATCTGATTAAATTTTTCTTTAATAGAAGACATCTTGATTTTCCCATAGTTGCATTTTTTCTTGTTTACTTTTTCTATTTGCTGCTTCTAATTTGTTGTAAACGGCACCATGTATACTACCATTTGATATTGAGGATATTGCATCTACAACCAATTTTAGTTTACTAGTATCTCCAATTATTGAAACAGTTTTTCCATATACAGAAATATGAGTCCCAGTTAAATTTTCCATGTTTTTTCTTGCCTTACCGCCTTCTCCTATAATTCTCCCTTTTATCCTTTCAATATTTGCATTTGATTTTCCGGCAAACTCCCTCAAATCTATCACGTGTAATGCATTTTCACCCTTTAGTAAACTCATTGCATTATCAGGAGAAAAACCTCTACCTATTGCAGTTACTATCTCCATAGCTTTGAAAGGTTGAATACTTTCAACATCACCGTTAGATTTGATAAAAACTTCACCTGATTCACCATCGATATCTAAAGTAACATAACATAGCTGTTCAATCTTAGATTTTACTGAACCGGATTTGCCAATTAATACGGCTATACGTTCATTTGGAATTCTAAGTATTTTTTCAAAACTCATCCTATGATATCCTCAAATATTTTAATTGGATCTTCAACTGAAATTCCTCTTTTTGAAAAGAATCTTGTTATATTATTAATGTCTCTTTTAAGAAATTCTTGAGCATTAGGATGCCTAAGATCAACTGCAGACCCGAGATCAAAAAGAACCAACCCATTAGGAGTTTTAAAAATATTATATTCTGAATAATCGCCATGAAC
The DNA here is from genome assembly GCF_000220175.1 of Nitrosarchaeum koreense MY1. Classification (NCBI taxonomy): domain Archaea; kingdom Thermoproteati; phylum Nitrososphaerota; class Nitrososphaeria; order Nitrosopumilales; family Nitrosopumilaceae; genus Nitrosarchaeum; species Nitrosarchaeum koreense. The sequence continues at coordinate 1,243,513 of NZ_AFPU01000001.1, forward strand.
TAATTGTGCCTTTTGATAAAGTCTGGTAATTATAGAAATTGATTGGGCATAATCAGTTTCATCAACTTCTGATTCAAGTAGAATTTTTGCGGGTGAACCGTGCTCGCCAATAAAATCTAAAGCAAGAACATTATTTGATAAATAAAGAGGCCTTGGGACAGGAATTCCACATTTGTAAGCCTGTGTTAAATTTCGATATTCTTTTTTTGCCCATAAATAAATCAGGTTTTTTGTTCCTCTTTTTATTTTTGAAAATCTTGGATCACCCGTAATGTATTGTTCACGTTTCTTAAAATTTGAAGCACTAATCAAATAAATTTTTAATGCAACATCATTATTTTTTTCATCAACAGCCCAAAATAGAACTGACTCTTTTCCTGCACTTACAGGACCATTAACATATGCAATAACATGATCTGTGATCATTTTGTATAATGTCATAACAGTTGGTTTGTCTAAGACTTCGTTGATCACTTTACCTTTTTTGAATCCATCGTCTAATCCTCCTCTTTTTGATTTTGAAGTTAATTTATGATCAACTTTAGATTCTAGTTTTCTACTTAGATCATCATATAACAAATCATCAGACATTAGATCATCGGACAATGAATATCATCACACTTACTAGATAAAAGAGATTTCCTTTAGTGAATTTGATTTAAAAAATATACTAGATGGTGATAGATAAAATAACTTCATAGTTTTTCATTGAATGAATTTACATTTTAAAAACGATCAAAAAAGGCACTCCAGAAATTTTTTTTACTCCATTTTCAGAACCAATTCCAAGTTCTAAAGAAAGAGAGATAGTATCTTTGCCAACCATATTAATTATATTTGAACTTTCTAGCAATTTTTTAGCTTCATCAATTTCAATTATTTCATTACCATAATAGCTCTCACTAATTTTCATGGTCAACTCATTTTCGGATATACTTTTTCCAAGAAGTTCTGCATCGCATATATTTAACATTAAATTTTTTTGATATTCAGTAGTTTTAACTGAGAATCGCATTACGCATATTTACCTTTTAGAGTAGATTTAGCACCGCAAGCTTCACAAATCAAAAAAGAGATCCTATTTTCTTTTAGTATTTTTGTATCAGGACTTTTGCAAGTATGACACTCAAGATAATCTTTAACATAAATTTGGAAAAGACGTGTAAAGTCGTCAGGAGCTCTTCTCCCAACAAACATAGCCTTGTCACCTAAGCGTTCAGCTGGAACTGCAAATTCTTTAGAAAGATATTGTAAGACTTTATCAGGATCCCGACGAAGTACTTTAGGAAATTCTGAAAAATTACGCAGAAATGTTTTTTGGCCTTCCCACATAACATCCACGACAGGAAGCTCAAATCTAGTAGTAGATACTTTTTTAGAATCGCCTAGTTTATCTTGAATTCTCTTAAGCAATGTTTCGTAATCTGATTTAGCCACTGAAAATTTGTGTATACTGTACCCTATATTGGTTTTTGAAAAAGAGAAATCGTGTGGATTTTGTTGGCCTACATCTTTCCTATTCGGAAGACGTTAGTTCCACATGTTGGACAAGTGCCTTTTACAGCAGGGCGTCCATTTTTTAGTTTAGTTTCTTTGGGATCCTTTACTTGTCTTTTAGCTCTGCATTTTACGCAATATGCTTCTACCATTATGAAAAATGTCTCACGTGGTGGTATTTAGGAAGAGCCTGTGAAAATTATTTAACTATAGACTAGATGGGCGTAAATTTTCTTACACATCAATAATCAAAGATTATAAAAAATAATAAGAAATATTGTAATTTTTTTAATATTTATCATAATAATTATATATGAATGGATTTTTTTTACTATTTATTCAACATTAGACGAAATTTTGAAAGGTTTACCAGTTATAAACACCATGATTCTAGAATAAAAAATGGCATCTAAAAAAGGAATTATAATCACTATTATCATTTTAGCATCAATTACAGCTGCCAGTTTTCTCCTTTGGATTGTACCTCAAGAAAATCCAGCAACTTTGGTCGTTTCAGACTATGAAAACTATCTTGAAGGAGTAAAGAAAATTCATCAAGTATTACAAGAATCTATAGAAACTGAATTTCAGAATCTTTTAGATGGAAATACTTCTCCAGATGAGTATATCTCAATAACAGAAGTAACGACTTCGCAAGTTACAGCTCAAATTAGTGAGTTTGTAACATCAAAACCAACAGAAGAATGGCAAAATAGCTACATTACCTATATGGAAGCTATGAAAAAATTTAATGAATATATTATAGAAACTAAGGTTGCAGCAAATATGCTAAAAGTTGGTCAAATAGATGCTGAAACTTTACAAAATATTGAATCATTAAGATTAGAAATACAAGAATTAATCAAAAAATCAGACGAGTTAAGACCATAGTTAGGCTCAAAACATAATTATCATATTTATAAAAGTTGGAAATCGTTAAAAAGCAATTCAACGATTAGAAAAAGAATGTCTCAGAGATCCGACATAGAAAAAGATGTCAATGCTTCAACTTCAAACAAGTTACTAGTAATTTGTGTAGATAGAGACAATGATGTAGGCGAAAAAGCAGGCATAACTACTCCAATAATTGGAAGAGATGCCTGTATTGATGCTGCACAGAGATTAGCATTGGAAGATCCTGAAGATGCAGATTCAAATTCAATGTTTGCAGCAATTAAAACATATGAAGATTTAATCAGTAAGGGTTACCAAGTAGAAGTTGTAATTGTTGCAGGAGTAAAAGAAAGAGGAGTTCAAGCTGATGAAAAAATCCTTAAAGAAATTAAAAAAATATTAGAAATATTTTCTGCGAATGGAGCAGTTATTGTATCCGATGGAGAAGACGATGAGAGTGTAATTCCAGTTATTCAAAATGTATTGCCAGTAGTTTCAGTACAAAGAGTTGTGATGAAAGTAAGTAGAAGTGTAGAATATTCCTATGCAGTTTTTGGAAAATATCTAAAAATGTTAGCATATGATTCAAAGTATTCTAAATTTTTCTTAGGAGTTCCAGGCATACTTTTGCTAATTGGCGGAATTGCAACAGTATTTGGATATACTGAAGAAATATTTGCAGTGTTAGTTAGTATTTTAGGTATTTCATTTCTAATTAGAGCATTTGACGTAGATAAAGCATGGTCTAACTTGACAAGACCTACGCCGATGGGTTTTATCAGAATTTTTACAATGGTCGCTGGCATATTGTTGATTTTATCATCCATTCCAACTGGAATAAGCTCTATTGATCCAGAAGTGTTAGGTGATGAGACAGAAATACTCAGAATAGTTACCGATAAAATAATAATTGGTCAATTCATCACAGGAGCTTTACCAATTCTATGGATGGGTCTTGGAGCAATTTTTGCAGGAATATTACTTAGCAATTGGATTGGGGGAGTTCCAAGACAAATTACAGATATTTTAAGAATCGTAGTTCTTGCAGCGTTATACCCTATAACATCACAATTTATCCTCATAATGATGAACGGTGACGTTCAATCAATCACACTAGTGCCACCATTACTAGCAGGACTAGCTGCTACGTTAGTATCAGCCACAATTCTATTTAGAAAATATAGAAAACACAAACATCAAGAAATGATCGTAGACTAAAAAAGTAAGAAATTCTTTACAATATCTTTATTCCTGAAAAACACTGATATCATCTAGGGTTATTGATCATGAATGGTGATTGGAAATTAATAAAATAAAAGATACCGTATTTCAATTATCAGGATTATATAGAATATATTCAAAAAGGCTTGAAACTGAAATACGTGGCGGTGATATCCCAAATCATCTTGCTTTAATTTTAGATGGAAATAGACGATGGGCAAAAAGACATCTCACTATTCCTAAAACAGGACATTGGAAAGGAGCTGATGCAGTAGAAAATCTTCTGGACTGGTGTGAGGAATTTGACATAAAAATAATTACTTTGTATGCACTTTCAGCAGAAAATTTAGATCGAGACGATGAAGAATTAAGTCATCTTTATGAATTAATTCGAATTAGATTAGAAAAACTGTACAATGATTCAAGAATTCATAAAAACAAAATGAGAGTTAAAGGAATTGGAAGAATTGAACTATTACCAGATTCAATTAAAGATGTTTTAAAACGATTAGATGATGCAACAAAAAATTATGATAACCACTTCCTAAATATTGCACTAGCATATGGAGGACAAAATGAGCTAGTTGATGCTGTTAAAAAAATAGCTGAAAAGATCAAAGATGGCTCAATTGATGTAAAGGATATAACTAAAAAAGAAATTGAATCTAATTTATACACATCTCATTTACCACAATCATCACCAGATATGATTTTAAGAACATCGGGAGAAAAAAGATTGAGCGGATTTTTAATGTGGCAAAGTGCATATAGCGAATTAATTTTCATGGACATATTTTGGCCAGAGTTTAGGAAAATTGATTTGATGAGAGCCATCAGAACATTTCAAGAAAGAAAACGAAGATTAGGTAAATAATTGGGAGAGTATTGAAATGATTGAAGAAACTTCTGCAGGAGTAGTAATATTTAGAAGAGAAAATTCAAAAATTTTATTTTTATTATTAAATTATCCATCTGGACATTGGGATTTTGTCAAAGGAAAAATGGAAGAGGGCGAAACAACTCATCAGACAGCAATACGAGAAACTCGAGAAGAGACAGGAATTACAGATATTGTATTTTTAGATGATTTTGAAGAATGGATAAAATATAATTTTCAATATCATGGGGAATTAGTAAATAAGAAAGTTGTTTTTTTCTTAGCAGAAACAAAAACAGAACAAGTTATAATTTCTCATGAACACCTTGATTATATTTGGGCAGATTATGAAACTGCGATGGAAAAAACAACGTTTGACAATGCAAAATCAATTTTAACTAAATCAAAAGAACTACTTGGAAAAACTTTGCAGTTGTAATTCTTTAGAAACAGATACAGGATTTTTATCATTGATTATAGTTCGACCAATGATAAGATAGTCAGTACCTGCAGAGAGCACATTTTTTGCACTTCCACCCTGAGTACCAATTCCTGGCGAAAAAATATCTAATTTAGAGCCTGCTTTTTTGTGACAATATTGAATAATTTCTGGAAATGTTGCCCCGACTACAATTCCATCAACCTTTGAGGTAATTGCCCAATCCAAAAATAATTGATATAATTTCTGCGATTTACCCATCTTGATTTCCATATCGTATGATAGTTTTGCTTCAGGTGCGCTCATATGACATAATGTAATTACTCCCTTGTTTTCCTTGTGAGACGATTTCACTAGTTGTTTTAGACTATCTAATCCCATAATTGGGTTGGCGATTACTGCATCAAAACCCAAATTCCAAAGATGCTCAGTTGTGACTTTATTTGTATTACCTATATCGTTTAGTTTAATGTCAGCAATTGTTTGCAATCCATAGTTATGTGCAGTTTTATTTATTTTAGAAATTTCTTTAAAACTTAATGGCAATAATAAATGAAAGTTTAATTTTATTCCACAGAGATATGGATATAATGTTTTGATATTTTGTATTGTTTTAGTAGTTAAATTTTTTTCAGATGAATCATAATCATTAGCAAGAATAATTTTGCCATTCTTTTTGGATATCTGAGAAAGTCTAGTTTTGAAGGTGGCCATAATCAACTAAGGGATGCGTCTCTTTTAGTTTTATAATTTTGATGTAAGAATAACCATGTTCAGAAGGATTATCAACAAAAGAAGGTTCAGATCCATTATTAGTGGTGAATTTTAAAAATGGTTTTCCAGGATCTGAATCAAGAACAACATGACAAAAATAAGATGCACCTTCTTCATTAAAATTCATAAAAACTCCAACTAGCCATTTATTTGCATGTGGAAATAAAAACAGCGGAAATGGAATTTCTTCAAAACCCCAAGTAAGCTTTGCAAGACTAGATAGATCTTCAAGCTCAATTGGCAAATATCTGTCAGCAGTTCCATTTCCAGGTTTTAATGCATCAGGAAGTGATTTTATTCTAACGATTGGAGAATATAGCTTGCTTGCATCAGATGTAGAATTTACAATATCAGATTCCTCTTTTCCACCTTTTAATCCATAACAGATGTAGTGACCATCATTCTCAAATGGCGTGTAATACACAATTGGTTTTTCTTTTAGTATATCCATTTGAACTGATAAAACTTTTTTTCCATTATGCTCATGAAGAAATGATACACGTGGTGCACGCTCAAGTGCACAAACAAGCCTAGAAAATTCTAACGTAGAAGAAACCTCGATGTAACGAGGTAATTTATCCACAATTAATTTTTCCACAAATAATTTTTGTGTAATACTAAATTAAACTTACCCTAAAATTTTTCAGGCTATTTTCTTCTATCAATAATTTCATTGACATTTGGTCCTGTTCCAATTATAGTTACAGGCGTGTTTAATTTTTCTTCAATATTTTTTATGAATGATTGAGCATCAGTAGAAAGTTCCTCAAATGATGTTTTACCTGCACAATTTGGAAATAGAACATCTAATTTTGTAATAGAGATTTGTGTTGCACTATTAAGCATGATTGCACGCCTAGCTAAGTCAAAATCAAAATCAGCTGCCCGTCTCTGTCGTCCAGTTACAGTTCCAAATTCAGACCAACCTTTTCTTTCAGCTTCTTCAAGAGAAAGTTCTTTTGATAATGGTCCAGTACCGACACGTGTAACGTATGCTTTGAAAACAACAATTACTTCATCGACTTTTTTTGGTCCGAGCCCAACATCAGCGCATATTCCAGATGCAGTAACGTCTTTTGAAGTTACAAAAGGATATGTCCCATGCCATAAAGATAAGAAAGTTCCCTGTGTTCCTTCAACTAGAACATTTTGATTTAAAGAAAGGGCAGTGTTAATTTCTTCAGGAACATCCACAATCAATGAAGATAATGAATCAATATCTTTTGCAAGTTTTAAAATTCTCATAGCTCTATCTGCATTTGCAGGTCCTGTACCAGAACCAGTACTACCAATTTTTTCTTTTAATTCTCCTTTAGAATCACGGAGAAGATGACTTTCTTCAATAATTCCACAGTGTTTATCAATAAATGCACGACCAGATGCACCAAAATCTTGAATCTCTTTTAATAAAACACTTGGATTAATTACAACACCTGGGCCAATCATTACTTTTGCAGTTTTATTTAAAAATCCGCTTGGCAACATTCTGACTTTGTATGTTTTATCACCATCTCTAATTGTATGACCTGCATTTGGACCTGCTCCACCCCTGACAATAATTTTTGGGTTATCTTTTATTGCCAAATATGAGATAATTTTTCCTTTACCTTCATCACCAAAAAATCCACCAACAACAACAGTAGAAGACATATTCTCGAACTCAAATTTCGTTTATTTAAGCTAAAGTGTTGTCAGATGATTTAATATTCAATTAAAAATAGAGTTGATCGTTGGCAGGACCTAATTATGCAGGAAATATCATAGTAATTTTAGCAAATCTTCCAGATTTTCTCAGAATACCTGTTTTGAAAAAAAGAATGGTTGAATTTTTTTCAATGAGTGATGCAGAAAAAATGGAGATCATAAATAACGCACTTGAAGCTGGGCCTACAATTCCGTTTCCAAATTTTGCTAAACTATTCAAGACGTGGCTAGAAATTCTAACTACACTACCTGAAGAACAAAGAAATGGATTATTTTCAGGGTACATCAATGAGGTCTCAAAATCACCTCAGAAATTAATTGAGTTTAATCTAGATGGAATACTAGAGATTTTCCTGACGCTAAAGAACGAGGAAAAAGAAATTCTTGTCCAATCAATTAAGAAGATAGTAAGTGAACTAGATGTTGAAGATAAAAGAAAATTAATGCTAATTATACCAGATAATGCTAAAACACACCTGAATTTTTAAGCACCAGGTGGCTTGTCAGGTTTTCTATTATCTTCATTGGTATAATCTACAATTTCTCCTTCAGGAGTAAGTACGCCTGCAAAGATTTTTTCGTGTTTTTTTAACAGTTTTCTATGATCTGGCATGGACATGTCTAATCTCATTTCATTCATTACCATTACACGGTATTCCTTCCATTCAGCCCAACACTTGTTGCAAACTGGATATTTTTCAGCAACCATATCAAGTTGTTCTGTATCTGGGATGGAATTCTTACATTTTGTACAAGCTCGACTCATAGATTCTAACAAAATAGAACTCCTTTTATCTTTTATCAAGTGAAAACCATCAGATAGGCATTTTACGAATGTAAAGTAATAATAAATAACAAATGCAGAATTAGTTGTGAAAATAAAATGTCCAAAATGCAAGAAAAATGCAGAATTATCAATGGATTTTTCTTTTGTAAAATGTGATAACTGTGATTTAGATATGAGTTATGGTGAATATGTTAAATTTATTGCTCATAACGAACCAACGTATTCGGATATTCTTGGTGACTATACAGGTAGTACTGAAGGTCAGGCTGCAGGGTCATTAGATGAATGGGATTAACCACATGGTAAAATCATTCAGCAGATTAAAATAATTAGATTGATGAATTGTTAATCATCATTGGAATTTCTACTAGAAAACATATTAAATTTAATTGGATTTTTAGTGGGACTTGCAATAGGGATAATGTCACTAATTGGATTTAGAAATACCGGTAGCCCTACATTATTTCGATTAACAATTGCATTTTTTTCAATAAGTGCAGGATTTTTTGTAATATGGGCAGGATATATGGTGGAAGATTTTATAACAAAATCAGGAAACATAGAAAGATGGATTCAAACTCTAGGAATTGTTATTCAAACAATAGGATATTTCTTTATAGCATTTTCACATAGCATTAAATCATTTTTTCCAAAATCAAGATACTTTAGATCAGTTGGAATTTTTCCGTTATTTTTAGTGTCATCTGTACAAATAGAACACATCTTTAGATCTATTTCATTTATTTTATTGGCTTATGGTGCAATTGAAACAATGTTATCATATTTTGAAAACAAAAACAAAGGAGCAATATCCGTAGCTGTGGGATTAGCACTATTAGCTCTTGGAGAGTTTTTAGGATGGTATTCATTTGTATTTCCAGAATCTATTTTGTACTCAATTTCTATGGCAATCAAGATTGGAGGTCTAATTGCATTGTTTATTCCAGTAAGCAAAATCCCACTAACCAAGATAAAATTCGATGATCTGGATTAACAAGTATTAGGCTCAAATTACTTTCAAAATCAAAATTTGTCAAATTCTTTTATCTTTTTAGTATATTGCAAAATATCAACTGACTCTCATAGAAATTATGCAATTAATGTATACAGGGATAGTAATGACAGAGTACAGAACACATATGAAAATTATTGGCGACATACTTGCCACCACACGTGATGACCTACAAGATGAAGATGGAGCCTCAGTAACTTATCTCATTAGAAAAGCTAATGTCTCACATTCAAGAATTTCCAGAATTTTAAAGACACTTGTATCTCAAGGATTATTAGAACAAGATGGGACAACTGGTTCAAATAAATATAGAATTAGTCAATCCGGACGAGAATTTCTTCAAGCGTATTATACATTCACATCTTTTGCAGATAACTTTGGATTAACTATCTAGTCTTCAATTTCTTCAAATTCCTCTAAATCATCATCAAAATCATCTTGAAATTCATTGTCCTCATATTCTGACGATGGACTAGACATATCTATGATAAGAAAATTCAGTCAATTAAAAAACTTATTCAAATGTAAATGAATAATTAAAGAAAGAATGATAGTAAACCAATTGAGAATTCACAAACATATAGTTTTAACACAAGGGGAGATCCTGAAAATACTTTGAATTTAATAATCACGTGTGCCAGACATTTAGAATTAGAAACTAAACAAGAAATATCAAATATTTTAGATAAGATAGGAGATTCAGAACCAAAGATAATCATTACAAACATGTCTGGGATATTGACTGCGGAAACAAAACTAGACCCAATTGATGTAGTAAATAAAATCAAAGAAATGATATTAGATGAACCATGGTGTATTAGATATTCTTTAAGAATTATTCCAATTCAAAAAATTACAGAAACAAAGATTGAAAGTATTGAAGAAGGAATTTCAGATTTAATTAAATTAATTTCTTCTCATGATTCATACCGAATATCAATTGAAAAAAGAAATTCAGACATTTCAAGTCAGGAGTTAATTTCAAGAATAGCAAATAAAGTTAAAAATAAAGTATCATTAGAATTTCCAGACAAAATCATATTAATTGAAATTTTGGGAAATAAAACAGGAATTGCCATAGTCAAAAAAACAGATATTTTGAGCGTAGAAAAAACAAAAAGAAGTATGTCAGAGTAAAATTGCTGCTTTTTCGATCAATATATCTTCAAGAGGATTTTTTGAGATGACTGTATCAAGTTGTTTATCTGTTATTTTATAATATTTTTTTAAAAATGATGTATGATCTTTTGAAAATAACGGAATTGAAATAATTTCAATCTCATTGTAAAGCTTGTCTAATATTTTTCTATTTCCAAGCGCAATTAACATAAAGTTTTGTTTTGGTTTCATTCCAGCAGAATTAATTGCGGTAGAAATTTGAGATGAAATAGCAAAGCGCATCAAAATATCCATTTCAAATTTATTTGAAAGTAAAATATCATTCTTCTCAGAATAAACAGATAATGAAATAATTTTTTGAAGATGATATCTGTTTAAAACAAAATTGCTGGACACCGCCTGAAGTTTTACGCTAGGAAATTTTTTCCTTAGATTATCAACAAAAGTAACTGTAAGATCATCTTTGCCTTTAATTTCAACGACTTGAATTAATTTATTTGATATATTGAAAAATAGTCTTTTAGACGAACCACCATGAATTATAGGAATTATACTTACTACATCGTTGTTTTTAATTTCTGTATTTTTGCCATCCATTGCAGAAGAATCAACACCGTTAATTGCTATCAAAATATTTTCAACATCAAGATTAGGAGTATTTGTTGGTTTTAGATTTAGTAATAAATCAAGGAGTTCTTGAATAGTTATATCAGATTTATCAATTTTTATCTCATCGGTTAAAAATGACTTTTTTGCACCTCCTACAAGCTTAATCATGATCATATAGATATCATCAAAAATGCTAGTGATTAATTTTCTGTTTTGCTAAGAGTTATTCTTCAGTAGCGGTGCTTTTTGGTTCTGAGACAATTTCAATAACTTGTTCTTCATTAGAGTCATCATCTGAAATTTTTTCTTGTAATGTGTAATTTTCGACTTTAGAAGATTCAATTTGAGACTGTTTTATTTTTTCGTCACGAATTTCTTTTTTGATAAATTTAGTAATATAGCCTGCAATTTCATTTTTTAATCCTTTAGAACGAATTATAGCTATTTGATCTAAGATTTTTTTGTTATCAGCAAAATCTTCTCCAAATTTTTGTTTGTGCTCATCTAATACTTCGTATGAAAGTCGCTTAATTCTATCCACTCCTCGTGTATTGAATAGGGGTTTTTTATACCTATATTCGAAGGAATGATTTGGTATTTGCTTCCAATAACATAGCCATTTCATCATATGATTTACCAAGTACTTTGGAGGCACAAAACACAACACTTGGTATGAAACTAATCTGACCAGATTTCATTTCAAAACACCTTGAGAATTTTACAGGACCGTCAGTTTCAACTAGAATTTTGTTTTCCAGTGTTTGAGATAACAGTGCTTGTTTATCATTGGCATAAATCGTTACAGGTCCATATGAAACAAAAAAACCCATATCCATTGCTTTTTGAAGCTGCTTTTTACTTCCATCAAACCAATGAAGTAATGCATGTGTAGTATTATAAGAAGTCATTATAGAAAAAATCTGATCTAAACTTTTTCTAGAATGAATAGAAATTGGTTTTTTGAATTTTTCTGCAAGGGATAGAAAGGTTTCAAAAAAGTAGATTTGGTTTTTATTGTCTTCATCAGATTTGACATATGTAGGATCTAATCCAATTTCTCCAATACCTGAAATATTTTGTTGGTTTTCAGTAATTAGATTTATCATTAATTCTAAATCATCATCGATACGTTCAGGATGAATACCAATAAAGGGCAAGATAAGATTACTCTTGTTTCCAAGCTCCAATGTTTTTTGGGATGTTATAGTATCCATTGAGACGCAGCAAGCTTGAATTTTCATATTTTCCATGCCCCGAATAATATAATCCAGATCATTTTGATAATATGGATCAGTTAAATGAATATGAGAATCATATAGCCAAGCCATTGCCTCAACTTTGAAAATAGTCTGTATAAATCGATTCCTTAGTGATATTTTTTAACTCATAATCTTTTATCGGAAAAAAGAAAATGAAGGTTAATGAAATCATCAGAATTGGGCATTTCAGCAATGTATAGAATTTTAAAAAAATCAGGTGCGGAGAGGGTTAGTGATGAATCAGCAGAAGAACTACGAGGGATAATTGAAGAATTGGCTAACAAAATTGCAAAAAGTGCAGTAGATATGGCTTTACATGCAGGAAGAAAAACGATTAAAGCCGAAGACATCAAACTTGCATCAAAACCATTTATCTGATTTTAATCTAAAGAGTTTAATTATTCAATTCATGTTTTTCAAAACGGTACTCTGGCAGAACGGTTATGCGTGAGCCTGCAAAGCTTATACAAGGGGGTTCGACTCCCTCGGGTACCTTTTATTGTCAATTAGCAATTACTTGTCCTTTCATCCATGGATGTAATGTACAAAAATAATCATAGACACCAGGATTTTTGAAAATAAATGTAAAAGATTCCTCAGGATCTAAATATTCACTATCAAAAAGTCCACTTTGATTTCCATAATAACCAGAAGTGACACTATGAAATGCTGCATCTTCGTTTAACCATGTAACTGAGTCACCAGATTTTATTGAAATTTTTGACGGAATGTAACAAGAATCAGTTTTTTCACATCCAGGACGGGAGACTTTTGTTGGCATGATAACATCAGCTTTGAGTATGGGTTTTGAGTCGTCCGTGGTTTGAACGTAATTATCATTTTGAGGTATTAATGCGATGCCAATTACCACTATAATTATCACAAAAATGGAGGCTAAGGGTATTATTTTTTTCTTCAAATTACATCACATATTGATCGGAGTTATTATGTAATTACCAAATTCTCTAAATATATAACATAATTGATATAACAATTGGCTCAAAACGGAAATAGCTTATTAGAATACATACCAGGTTCCCATACACTTTTAGCTCATAAAAATTCTAGTTTACCATTAGAAGGATTTTCAGAAAATGTAAGAGTAAGCATACAAGAATATGCAGAAGATTCAAAAAGCGAGGTAGAAAAAGGCAATAATTTTCTTCAATGGGTACTTACACGAGTTTTTGAGGCCACAGAAGATGATGCTGCAGATGCAATTGTAGATGGTGCAAATGATCTCGGCATTGATGCATACTTACCAGTAGATTTTTCAGATAATACTATTCGTCTATTTCAATCAAAGTATGGGACTTCACATTCATTTGAAGCAATTGCAAAATTCAAAGAAGATGCAAAACGTTTACTTGGAAAAGATGTTTCAAAAATGAGGCCTGAATTAGCTCAGTTAGTTACAAAGATCAAAGAAAAAAATCTAAAAATAAAATGCTGTTATGTGACAGATCAAAAAGTAGAGTATCAAGATGATATAATTGAAATAATAGATATTGAAAAAATTGTTCAAAAATTATGGGAGCGAATAAAAAAACCGGCTGCTGGAAAAAAATCATCTATTAAATTAGAAAGAATGCTTAGACATGAAAATACAATTTTAGGAATTTTAAAACTAAGAGAATTAACTGAATTTGTTAGCAAAAACAGAGATTATGTGTTTGAATCAAACATAAGACAATGGATGCAATTTAAAACAACAGTAAACAAAGGATTGAGAGAAACACTTCAAAGTAATCCAGGAAAATTTTTTTATTATAACAATGGAATTACAATTGTAGTTAGTGATTTTGAAGAATTAGGAGATAATCTCATAGAACTTCATGCGCCACAAATTGTAAATGGTGCACAGACTTCGAATTCAATTCTTGATCATTCAAAGAGAACAAAAAACATGGATGGTTCTATGACAGTTACAATAATCAAAGCCGATGATGAGCAAGAACAGAACAACATTACAAAATATAGAAATTCACAGAATTCAGTTAGAGGAAAAGATCTTGTATCACTAATGGATTTTCATAAATCTATTAAATCGCAATTAAAAAATTGCGGGTATTTTTATGAGATTCAAGCAGGATCGTTTGATACAAAATCAAAATCAAAACAATCAGAATATCAAGGAGATTCTCTATATAATGAATATCTTCCAGATAATCACAAAAAAGTCATTGTTGCAAAAGATGCCATACAAGCTCTAGTTGCTGGAATCGAACAAAGACCTACAGAAGCATATAGTTCTCCAGCTCAATTTCTTCCGAGAGGAAGTAAGTATGATGATGTGTTCAACGATAATCTAAAAGATGATTATAGAATTTTATTATATCCATATTTAGTAAAAGAATATGCAAAAAAGACATTGAAGTATGGAAAACAAGGAGGTCATAAAACAAAAAGATATGCAACTTTATTTTATGTCGGAGTTTATTTTAGAATTTTACATAAAAAAATTCTAGAAACTAAAGGAGATTTCAAGAGTGATGTGAGAAGAATGGAACCAATATTTCGTAGTTTTAAACTAAATTCTAGAATTCTGAAAATTGCAGATGTGGTTGTGACAAAATTTTTAGAAGATACAGTAGTAGATGATGAAATAGAGTTAGCAAATACAAAACACAATTTCTTCTCACAACATGTATGGAATGATTCAATGCTTAGAGTAGTAGATAAAAAAATAAGGCAAGAGGAAGAAGAAATCTTAGCCTTGAAAAAACTTGCAAATAACTTGTTTTAGATTTTAAGAAGGTAGAAGTCTAACCAAGTAAAAATTTGCAGGAGGTTTACACTGGTCAGACTACCTACCTAGAATTCATATAAACCAGTATTATTTAACATGATTTTTCAAATAGATTCTAGAATCTTTTTTATATAGATCAAAGAGAGCGTAATTGATTTGGGAACCAAAGAAAAATGTACAATTTGCAATAGCAAAATATCTTTACGTTTTAACCCCATGGAAGAATGGGGAATTAAAGGTCCTATTTGCGGTGATTGTTATTCAAAGAAGATCGATAAGCATTACCCAGGAGATCATGTTCGAGTAAATAAGGAAAAAGACTAGTCTGATTTTGAATATTTGTTAACATAAAGACAATTCCAAGCAAGTGGATCTTCTTTGACATCTTTTTCTTCAAGAAATACAATGTTAGTGATTGTTTTTTTTCTTTTTAGTAGATTTACTTGAAAACTTGAAAATGTTTTACAATTACAATCGTTGTATAAGCATACATCACCATCACCTTCATCATGATCTTCTGCTGCATGTCCACAATCACATAACGCGTCATTTTTTACATCCTTACGAGATTTCTTTGTGTAAATTCCAAATCTCAAATATGCTTCACCACCATGTCCCTTCTTGAATCGTTCATAATTTTCTGATTTTTGTAATACTTTAAAAAAAGACATATTTGATTCTGGGTGCTGAGAATCTGAACCAATAATTATCCAATATTCATCATCGATCTTAACAAATCTAATCTTGATCGTTGAATCTAACCACCAATGTACGGTATCATGCCAAATAGTTGAAGCTTCTTTTCTATCACTAAATAAAGGAACGATATTCATTCGGAGATCATAATAACGATAGGCTACACCCATAAAATTATCAAACCATGGAATAGATGATGTCAATATAACAAAAAGCAGATTAGAGCGTATTTATCTGATCTGAATTAATGGTAATACCCTTATATCTCGGTTTTATACCTATAACCATATGGTTTCCTATAGGACAAGCATGCAGATAGTAGCAGATCTTTTGACGGTCACACAGCAATCTGGTCAAGAGGGTATTAAAACAACATCATTACTAACAAAGGCAAATTTATCACATTCTAGATTATCAAAATTCTTAGAAAATTTAACAGGTTCTGGATTAATCAATAAGATAGAATTCGACAATAAGAATACATTTGTAATAACTGAAAAAGGAAGACAGTACTTGGAATCTTATGCAAAGTTTGCAGGCATTGCAGAATCCTTTGGATTAGAACTCTAAGTTTATTTTTTAGATCTTCGATTTAACTTATCTTTTTGTTTTTGCTTTCTTTCTTTATATGAGCTATAAATTACAATTATAGATATTCCTGCAATTGCAGTATAAAATAATGGAATAAGGGGTTGGTCATACATTTTACCAGTGGTAGGCGAGATAAACGCTATAGGAATTGTGACAATTAAAAATATCATAACAACCAAGAGATATTTGTCCATATACAGTATGATTTACAAAACCATATATCTTTTTGATTTAACTTGGATATAGAAAAATAATGATAAAAATTCTTGAGCTGATCGGATTTGGATTAATTGGTGGGACGATTTATTCTTCTATAGGTATGATTGGAAACGAATTGCGATGGCCGGTATTTTTTGGTTGTGCTGCAGGGGCACTAGCAATTATAATTTATCGTAAAAAATTAAGACAAAAACAAAATAATTCTGTTTAAAACTATTAGAGAGTATTGATCAATGTTAAATCAACCGACAGATCTATAAAGGAGAATTAAAAGCAATTATGAGGGCAAATGGCAAACGAGACAACACAGTGGTGGAAAGGATTGGGAAAAGAATTAGAAACAGATATTGAAACACTTGATGAATAAAATATTAAAAAATAGAAAATTTTTGAAATTATTATAAGCCTCGGGTGGGCTCCGACCCCACGACCTAACGCTTACGAGGCGTTCGCTCTACCAGGCTGAGCTACCAAGGCACTTTTGGGTGATGCCATCAGAGTTAATAAAAAGCCTTTCCGACTTTGATCAAATGAAAAAAACAGTTTCTGGGATTAGAGGTATTTTTGGGGATGATTTTAATCTAAAAGACACATTGTATTTTTGCAATAATTTTTCTTCGTTGATTGAATCTAAAAAATGTGTAATAGGTAAAGATACAAGACCATCAGGAATGATGATCAAAGAAACGGCATCAGCAGCATTAATGAAAAATGGAGTTAATGTTTACAATTTAGAAACAGTACCAACTCCAGTAGTTTTTCGAGAATCAAGAAAATATGGGGCAGGAATAGTCATCACATCTTCACATAACCCCCTAGAGTGGAATGGAATAAAATTTATCATTAAGGGAAGGGGGATCAATGAAAAAGAACTACCAAAGATAATTGAAAATCAAGAAGGTTTAATGTCAAAAATAGGTGTTGAGGAGCAAATTACATCATCATATTTACAAGATGCAAAAGAATTGATTGGACAAATAGAGAATCAACCTGAAATAGTTGTAGATATTGGTGGAGGTGCTGCAAAAGAATTCGCTCCAAATTTACTAAGACAGTTAGGATGCAAAGTCAAAGTAATTAACGAAGATCTGAATAATTGTTCAAGAGGTCCTGATCCAACTGCAGATAACTTATCAGATCTTGTAGCTGTAACTTCTGAAAGAGGAATCGGTTTTGCTTTTGATTTAGACGGAGATCGTCTAGTTGTTGTAAGAAAAGGAGAAAAACAAACTCCCGATGTGACTTTAGGGTTGGGAGTAGCAAAAGCATTAGAATTAGGATATAAGAAATTTGTATTTAGCATAGATACAAGTGTTTCAGTTGAAAAATTTATCAAAGAAAAAGGAGGTAGTGTACAGAGATCAAAAGTTGGAGAAGCAAATGTAATAGATTTGATGTTAAAAACAAATGCACAAGCTGGTGGAGAAGGAAGTAGTGGTGGTTTTATCTTACCAGAATTTAATTTTTGTAGAGAAGGAATTCTAACAAGTGGCCTTATTTCTTCAATGATGGGAAATTCAAAATTTAATGAAATATTAGATTTTATGGAGAGCTACAAACAGTTAAGAGAGAAAATCAAAGTAGATTCAGTATTTCATGATAGAGTTATTGATGAAGTGTCCAGAAAACTTACAAAAGAATACTCAGAAGTTATCACTCAAGATGGAATTAAAGGAATTATTGATGAAGATAGTTGGGTTTTGATTAGAAAATCAAATACGGAGGATATCATAAGAGTCTCAGCTGAATCAAACAACTTAGATAAATGTAAGGAAATTGTAAAAAATACATTAGAATTAGTGAAACAATGTTATGACAGCATTAGATGAGTCTGCAATAATAAAAAATTTGCAAAAGAAATTAGGAAATAAAAAATTTGTATCAGAAGATGTAGAGATTTTCAAAGTAGGTAAAACAAAAATCATAGTTAAAATCGACACGTTTGTTGAAGGTACAGATATGCCTTCAAAAATGAAAATTTCTGACGCGGTTAGAAAAAGCATTGTAGCATGTGTTAGTGATTTTGCTGCTAAAGGAGTAAGACCTCAATATGGAATAATTTCGTTGAATTTACCAAAAACGATTTCACGCTCAAAAATTAATGAAATATCAAATGGGTTTAACCATGCTTCCAAGGAATTCAAGTTCAAAATTTTAGGAGGCGATACTAATGAAGGAAAGGAAATGGTATTCACTGTATCCTTATTCGGAACTACAGATAATATAGTGAAAAGAAGAGGAGCCAAAATAGGAGATATCATATTTGCAACTGGTCCTTTTGGTTATACTGCATCAGGCCTAGAGATTTTACTTAGAAAAAAGAAAGGTAAGAAAACTTTTGTCAAAAAGGCAATTAGTTCAGTTTTTAGGCCAAACCCAAGATTAGATTTTGGTGTAAGTAATAAAAAATATTTTACATCTACGATGGATTCCAGTGATGGATTATCTACTACATTAAATGAAATGGCTAGTCAAAGTAATTGTAAATTTATCATAAACAATGTTCCAGATAGATATGAAATATTAGAATTTGCAAAATCAAATAAAATAGAACCTAACAAACTAGTATTTCATGGGGGAGAAGAGTACGAGTTTGTATTTACTGCTTCAAAAAAATATAAGGCAATAATTGAAAAAAATGCCACATCATTAAAGACACCAATTATTGAAATTGGATATGTAACTAAAGGTAAAGGAGTATTTGTTCAGAAAGGAGGAAAATTCAGTTCCTTGAAAGATTTTGGATGGCATCACTTTAGAAAATAGATCACTCACCAGAGTAAAAATCATGTTCTACTTTTTGAATTATATTAAAGACAGATTCGGCAGACAATCGGGAAACACAATCTTTGATCCACATTTCATCAAGATGTATCAATCTATTCATATCAGCGGAAGGAAGCTGATCAGGTTGAAGATCTGGGTACATTACATGTATTCGAAATCCTTCTTTGGCAATACCTTCACATTTTTTTTCTAATGAGGTCATAGAAGAATCGCTATTTGGTGTTAAAAATTCGAATATTAATGAGCCAGAAATTGCAGATATTATTACAATACCAATTAGTAGCCAAAGTATGGATACCATACAAGAACAAATTAAACATAGTATTTGAGCAATAATGAAAAAATCATGCGTATCCAAAAAACAGGTTCAAAAAATGAATGTTTTTTAAACCCTTTTAGATGTGATTAGACATTGTCAGAAATTGAAGCTGAGATTGAAGTAGAATCCCCAATTGAAGAAGAAGAGGAGATTCAAACTAAATCTAGACCAGAAACAAAGACGGATGGTCCTGAAAAATGGGGAATTGCCCATATTTACAGTAGCTATAACAATACAATTATTCACATGACAGATCTAACTGGTGGAGAAACTATCTCTATTAGCTCAGGCGGAGTTCATGTCAATGCTGACAGATACGAATCATCACCTTTTGCTGCAATGAAGGCTGCAAACGCAGTTGTCGAAGTTGCACATACAAAAGGATTCACAGGATTTCACATCAGA
This sequence comes from Nitrosarchaeum koreense MY1, assembly GCF_000220175.1. Classification (NCBI taxonomy): domain Archaea; kingdom Thermoproteati; phylum Nitrososphaerota; class Nitrososphaeria; order Nitrosopumilales; family Nitrosopumilaceae; genus Nitrosarchaeum; species Nitrosarchaeum koreense. Next base: position 1,263,471 of record NZ_AFPU01000001.1, read on the forward strand.
GTACGAGCTGTTGGAGGAGTAGGTTCCAGAGTTCCAGGCCCAGGTGCACAAGCTGCAATCAGAGCTTTGGCAAGAGGCGGATTTAAAATTGGAAGAATTGATGATGTAACACCAATTCCTCATGATACCACCAGAAAGAAGGGTGGAAAAAGAGGAAGAAGAGTCTAGTTCAATACTTTTATTCTAACGTTACAACCTTTAGATTGAAAATAATCAGTCATAAATTGAGTAAATTTTTCAGATTGATTTTTGAATCGATATTTGCTTAACATGTCAGCAAATTTTTCTTCAATACCTTGGTGTAAGTTTTGTTTAAAAGTTAATTTAAAAAAAGTCCATCCAAATTGTGATGATGGTTCACTTAGAGTATACCCATTATAACCTTCAACCAAAGTTTCCATATGAGATAATGATTTTTTTATTAATAGTAGATCATCAAGATAATTTTTTGTGCTGATTTCAAAAATAATACTCAAGACTAATCACTTTCGTCAGATGATTTATTACTTAATTTATCAGATAAGGAAACAAATTTTCCGTCTTGTTCCACATTAATTTTGGTCTCCATTCTAATGTTAAGACCAATTGATCTAAATAGCGCTAATAATTTTCCACCATCAAGAATTTCAGTAATTTCACCTGATGTGATTAATTCAGCTAATTTTTCTACGACCATCGTAGTATCATTTGGAAATTGTGATTCTGCATTTTGTAATACTTCAAGACCTCTGAATCCTAGACGTCCAACAAGAACATCTCGAGGATTTTTTGTTGTTTTAGATTGTGAATTGGCAAGTGGTGTTTCTATTTTTTTTCTAGTAGAGATATTTTGTTGCATTTCTGCAAGTCTTTTTGCCTTTAATCTTTCAAGCTCAGAATCGTCTTCGCTCAACCTTTAATCACACCTATAGGCACCAATTTTGCTACTTTAGTGGCTATTCCTAGATTATGAGATACATCTACTACAGCATCAACATCTTTGTATGCTTGAGGTGTCTCTTCCACAACTCCATCACGCGTTAATGCCTTGATAAATATGCCTTTATCGCTTAGAGATTTTCTGACATTATCTTCTGTGAAATCTCTTCTTGCCTTTGATCTAGACATAGTTCTTCCAGCACCGTGAGCGGTAGAACCAAAACTCAAATCCATTGAATTTGGTTTTCCAAGCAATATCCAGCTTGCAGTTCCCATTGAACCTGGAACTAAAACAGGTTGACCAAGATCTCTGTATTTTAATGGAACTTCTTCTCGATTTGCAGGAAATGCACGTGTAGCACCTTTTCTATGAACTACAAGTTTTCTTTCTTTGCCATCAACTTTATGTTTTTCAACTTTAGCAATATTATGAGCAACATCATAAACCAAATTCATCTCAAGATCAGATTCTGATTGATTAAAGACTCGTTCAAAAGATTTTCTTGTCCAATGAGTAATCATTTGTCTATTACTCCATGCAAAATTTAATGCAGCAAACATTGCTTTTCGGTATGATTCACCTTCTTCAGATGTATTTGGAACACATGCAAGTTCTCTATCTGCTAAAGTAATATCGTATTTTTCCATAGATTGTTCTGAGATTCTCAAATAATCACTACATACTTGGTGACCAAATCCACGAGAGCCACAGTGAATTAAAATTGTGATTGTTCCTTCCTTAATCCCCATTCTTTTTGCAGCTTCTTCATCATGAATTTCAGCTACTTTTTGTACTTCAAGAAAATGATTTCCAGAGCCCAAGCTTCCTAGTTGTGGTGCACCTCTTTTTCTTGCCTTATCTGAAACTTTATTTGGATCAGCATTTTTTATTTGTCCATTTTCTTCACAGACATCTGCATCATGTGTTGAACCAAATCCATTATCAATTGCCCAATCAACACCACGTACAAGAACTTCATCAAGTTGTGAATGACTTAGTTTCACTGCTCCTTTGGAACCAACACCTGATGGGATTGAACTAAAAAGATCAGTTACAAGTTCATTTAGTTTTGCTCGAACATCTTTCTCAGTTAAATTTGAGCGGAGTAGTCTAACACCACAATTAATATCATAACCCACTCCCCCTGGGCTAATCATTCCTTCTTCAGCATCCATAGCTGCTACACCTCCTACAGGGAAACCATATCCTTCATGACCATCTGGTAAAACTACACTATGACCCACAATTCCAGGTATGGTTGCCACATTTTTTGCCTGCATGATAGTTCTATCTGATAACATTTTTTGGAGTAAGGCTTCATCAGCGTAGATCTTTACAGGAACTTTCATTCCAAGATTAGAGTCAGCCTCAATTAGATACTGATTTTCTCCAATTTTTTTAGGAGTATTAGAAGACATAATGATTGGTAAAATTTTGCCTCAAGCCAATTTAAATCATAAGTAGATTTATTTTCAATGTCATAAAAGAGTAAACATTGGCAATTTTACCGATAGATAGTGGACGTTATGGCACTAAAGAAATGATGGATATTTTTAGTGAACAAAAAAAAGTAAATTATCAATTAGAAATTGAAGGAGCAGCTGCGATATCACAAAGCGAGATTGGAATTATTCCAAAATCAGTTGGTAAAACAATTTACAATGCAGCAATGTCAGGAAAAATTTCAGTAAAAAGAATTAAAGAATTAGAAGCAAAAAGTGATCATGATACAGCGGCTTTAGTTGAATCATTGAGCGAAAAATGTACAAAAAATGCAAGACCATGGATTCATTATGGATTAACAAGTAATGATTTGGTAGACACAAGTAATTCTATGCAAATGAGAGATGCGTTAAAAATCATAGAACCAAAAGTTGCAAAAATGGCATCATTGTTAGCAAAAAGAGCAGTTCAACATGGTAAAATCCCAGCAGTGGGTAGAACACATGGTCAACATGCAAGCATAATATCATTTGGATTAAAATTTGCAAATTGGGCAGCAGAAATGGCAAAGCATGTTGAAAGAATTGAAGAGATTAAGAAACGAGTTTTAATTTGCAAAACACTAGGAGTAGTTGGAACAGGATCATTAATGGGTGCAAAATCACTTGAAGTGCAAAAACGAGTTGCAAAACGATTAAACCTATTTCCAGCAGAAGTAACTACACAAATAATTCCCAGAGAGAGATATGCAGAATATGTTTTTGAATTAGCACTTATTGGTGCAACTTTGGAAAAAATTGCAATTGAGATTAGAAATTTACAAAGAACAGAGATAAGCGAAGTTGCTGAACAATTCAAAAAAGGTCAAATGGGCAGTAGTGCAGTTCCAGTAAAGAGAAATCCCATAAAAAGTGAAAGAGTGTCATCATTATCAAAAATGCTACGCAGTCAAATAGCAATTACATTTGAAAATATCCCATTATGGCATGAACGAGATCTTTCAAATTCAGCAAATGAGAGATTTGTACTACCTACAACAGCCATTCTGATAGATGAAATGCTAGAAACCATGATCAAGATAGTTTCAAATCTAATTGTAAATGAGAAGAGAATTGTAGAAAATCTATACATCACAAAAGGGCAAATATTTGCAGAATTTGTTTTAGAGGCATTAATAAAAAAAGGAGTTCCAAGATTTGTTGCATATAGAGATGTGCAAAGAGTTGCATTTGAGGCAAATGACAAAGGAATGCAGTATATTGACGCAATAAAAAAAGATAAAGCTTTCACTGCAATTCTTACAGATAAAGAGATTGATTCTATTTTTTCACCAGAAAAACATCTTGGTGCATCGCCTGCAATAATTAGCAATGTAAAAAAATCAGTTCAAAAAACAATTAGTAAATTTATTTAGTTTTTAGCAATGCTTTGTGAATTTTAGAACCGTATTGTAATGCTTTTTTTCGTTTTGTACATGAAATTTCAGGCACTTTGATTTCACTTGCTAATTTTCTAATAATGTGTTTCCTATACAAGTCTTCAGAGTCATGAATTTTTTCAGAAATTGGAATGGTTTTTGCATACTCTATAAAATTTGTAGATAGTAATGGCTGAAGAATTTGTACTTTAAATTCAGATGCAATCAAATTTACAGCCTTCATCATTTTTAGTTCATTATCTAATTTTGTATTCATTACTTCCATTATTTGTGATTCCCCACCAGAAAATGCTTCTCTATATGCGTTATACCCACAAAATAATTCATCAATTCCATTTGCAGTGATAACGGTATCAAGATTCAAACTATTTGCAAGTTTAGAAACATAATAAAATGCAATACAGTTTTCATTCCATGAAAGGTTCTCTGTCTTTATAATTTGATGAATTTTTGTTGTAATATTTGCAAAAGTTTCAGGATTAATTTCTAAAATATGATGAGGATACCTTAGAAACGAATTAACTTCTTTTGCAAATAAAACATCATGAGAGTCAACAAATCCAATTGTCAACAAAGTAATATCAAAATTCATCTCAAAGCAAATTTTTGAAATCAGTGTACTGTCAACACCACCAGAAAATGCAATTCCAATTTTCTTTGTACTAATAGTTTCAGAAATTGAATTTTTAATATTTTCAAGCAGTTTTTTGTTCATTTCATTCATTATCGCTCATAAGTTTGAATGTATAGAAAGGTAATGAATCAATCTTTTAATTTAAGATTATTTCTAAAAAAATATGATACGATTATCAGAAAATGACATCATTGAAGAACTAAAAAATCTACCAGGATGGAGTGTGGTTAACAAAAAACTGCACAAAGAGTTTCAGTTTGGGAGCTTCAATCAAGCTTTTGGTTTTATGACCAGAGCCGCTATGGAGATTGAAAAAATGAATCATCATCCAGAATGGTTTAATGTCTACAATAGGATAACTATAGAATTAACAACTCATGACGCTGGAGGCATTACAAAAAATGATGTCAATCTAGCCAAAATTCTAAATTCATTACAATAGAGAAAATCAAAGAATTTCAGACAAAATCATTACAGAATTTATATTATATCCAAAATCAAATTATTTCACATGGCTACAAGTCCCACAATTCTAGATTCAGATTTTAGATATATCGATAAAAAAGGAAATTTACTAAAAACTAGAACAGAATTAACAGTAGCTCAGATGCTCTCATTTTTAGATCAAGAATACCAATACAATCACAAAATTACATTAAAAAACGGTAAAGAAGTAACAATTGATTTTAAAACAGAAAAAGGCCTCATCGAAGTAATTGATAATGATGAAGATATTATAAAATACAAAAAAATCAAAGAAGATTTTCCAGAACAAAAAGTAATGGCAATAGGCCATGCAAAATATGTAGCACAAATTAAAGAACTTCAGGACATTGTGTTTTATGATAAGACACCACAAACAGGTTCAATATTTTTAGAAGATGCATCATTTTCATTTGATTATGCACATATTCTTCCGTTAGTAGAGAAATGTTCAATTTTACATGGACATACATCTTCTGTCATGGTAGAATTAGTTGGACAAATGAAAGATAACCTCCTTGTTGATTTTGGTATTGCAAAAAAAATAATCAAAGAAGTTGTTGTAGAATTTGATCATAAATTTTTCATTAACAGAAAATATCTAAAAAGAGAAGACGATTCACATTATCAAATACAATTTGATGGTCCAAAAGGAATGTTTGACATTCAAGTTCCAATAAATACTGCATATCTATTAGAAGGAGAAGCTACTGTAGAAAATCTTTCAAGTGAGATAATCAAACTCCTTGCTCCTAAATTACCTCATAATGTAGAAGCCGTTGGTGTTTACATTTATGAAGGATACAATAAAGGATCTCACATTATTTCAAATATTTCAAGATAATTAAGAAATGGAACCAAAAATTGCAGAAAAAGCTTGGAACCCAGAGTTAGAAAAGGAGATTCTCGAACAATGGATAAATGAGAAAATTTATGACTTCTCTCCAAAGGAAGATAATTTTACGATAGATACACCACCTCCTTATCCATCAGGTAGACCGTGGCACATCGGTGCAGCTGCACATTATTCTCAAATCGATATGATTGCACGCACTGCAAGAATGGCTGGAAAAAATGTGTATTTTCCAATAGGTATTGACAGAAACGGCCTTCCTGTGGAAATTTACACAGAAAAAAAGCACAATATCAGAATGCGTGAAACTGAACGAGGTGAATTTCTAAAACTATGCAGAGCTGCACTTGATGATTTAGAAGCTGAAATGATATTGATTATGAAAAACTTGGGAATCAGCGGTGATTTTTCTAATTACTATAGGACTGACTCTGAAGAATATAGAACACTAACACAGTCTACATTTATTGAACTTTGGAAGAAAGGTCAAGTCTATCTTGCAAACAGACCAAATAATTATGATTGGGTATCAGGTACAACAATTGCAGATGCCGAAATAATTTACGAAGATTTGCCAACTAAACTAGTCTACATGAAATTTAAAATTAAAGAGACAGATAAAGAAATAATCATAGCAAGTACAAGACCAGAATTACTGTGTGCATGTAAAACAGTAATTGTAAATCCAGAAGATGAAAGATATACAAATTTTATCGGTAAAAAAGTAATTGTACCAATTACTAATGCAGAGGTAGAACTAAGAACACATCATTCTGCACATCAAGATTTTGGTTCTGGTGCAGTAATGGTTTGTAGTTACGGAGATCAAAACGATGTTGCATTATTTAGAGAGTTAGAATTAGAAGAAATTGTTGCGATAGGATTAGATGGGAAGATGACAGAAGCTGCGGGTAGTTATTCAGGATTAAAACCAAAACAAGCACGAATAAAAATTATCGAAGATTTAGAAAATAGTGGATTAGTTGAAAAAATTGAAGATATTAATCACAGAACTCCTGTATCTGAAAGAAGTAAAAACCCAATTGAAATTATCCCAATGGAAGAATATTATCTAAAACAAAAAGAATCAGTTGAAAAAATGAAAAAATTAGGACAAGAAATTACATTTTATCCATCAATGCATAAACAAATTCTCATGAATTGGCTAGAATCTATCAATATTGATTGGCCAATTTCAAGAAGAAGGTATTATGGTACTGAGATACCCATATGGTATTGCAAAAAATGTTCAGAACCACATGTTCCTGAGCCTGGAAAGTACTATAAACCATGGTTAGAAAAATGCCCCATTAGTCAATGCTCCAAGTGTGGAAATAGTGAGTTTGTAGGAGAAGAAAGAACTTTTGATACATGGATGGATTCCAGTGTCTCACCACTTTATGTTTGTAAATTTAATAGAGACCAAGATTTTTTCAATAAAGTTTATCCCGCATCACTTCGACCTCAAGCAAAAGATATTGTTAGAACTTGGTTGTACTATACACTTCTAAGATGTGAGCAGCTGACAGGAGAAAAACCATGGTCTGAAGCATGGATTATGGGATATGGTCTTGATGAAAAAGGTATGAAAATGAGCAAGAGTAAAGGAAATGCAATTGATCCTTTACCAGTAATTGAACAATTTGGAGCAGACACTTTTAGGTTTTGGAGTGCAAGTGAAATTAATCATGGATATGATTTTAGATGTAATGAACAAAAAATTGAATCTACAAAAAAATTTCTCAGTAAACTATGGAATGTATCAAGATTTTTGTCTAGTTTCCCAGTAATTAAATCTGGAATTCCAACAGAGTCAGACAAATGGATATTATCTGAATTAGATAGTCTAATCAAAGAATGTAAGAGGGGATACGATGAATATAACTTCTTTATTCCTGCAATTGCAATTAGAGAATTTACATGGAATATTTTTGCAGCGCATTACATTGAAATGGTCAAAGCGAGAGCGTATGGAATTGGATTTACAGATGAGGAAAGAGATGGAGCAATCTATACATTACATAAAACACTGTCAACAATTTTGAAATTATTAGCACCAATTACACCATTCATAACAGAATATCTTTGGAAGACATTGTATTCATCAGATAGCATACATAAGCAACTTCAAGTAAAGTCTGAATCAATACAAGAACAAAGTAAGATTACAAAAGAGATAACTGAATTTAACTCCAAAGTATGGAATGAAAAAAAGCTGAAAAATCTTTCATTAAAGGATTCGATTAAAATTATCATCCCAGAAAGTTTAGAACCTTTTAGAAAGGATTTGAAATCAATGCATAATTTAGACGATAATTGAGCCTAAATTATACATGTATAATTCCATTTGTTATCAAATATTGAAGTCCAGAAACAAACTCAGCATCTTCGATTAATCCATCTGCCCACCATCCAGCATTATTTTTTATCCAGTTTGGGATAGGCTGCTGTGAAGATTGTTCTGATTGAGTTTGAGGAATAGTCATTATTTCTTCATTAATTAAATATTGAATACCTAAAACAAAATCAGCATCTTCGATTAATCCATCTGCCCACCATCCAGCATTATTTTTTATCCAGTTTGGAATTACAATTTCAGTATCGGAGACAAATGGGTTTAATGCATATGTACCAATAATTTCAACAATTGAATCTCCATTAAAAAATGGAATCATCAAAGTTCTTGATGTTGATGTGGATTTTGATTCAACATAGTCAGTTTCAAAACCATCTACTAAAACAAAAAACATATCATCGGTTAATTCAAATGTTGCATCTAAGATCTCTCGCGGAATTGTAATTTCAATAGTCCCATCATCTTGAGTATTCATAGTAATGATTAATTCAAAAAAATCAGGATCCAGAAAAATGGACTCTATATTTCCGTGTTCAATGTTATAAATTACATCAATTGATTCTATAGCAACAACTCCTGAATCTGCAAATGAGTTTGGAATTATTAATGGAATAAAAAAAACAACGAAGATTAAACTAAATAAAAATAAAGATTTAACACTATTCATCATTTATCGCCAAATGACATTCCTTCTTCTAATGAAGTAGTAATATTATTTCCAGAGACAATATTTTCAGAAGTTAATTTAGTTAGAGTTGCATTACCATTAAGAATCCATAAATTAGAAATTTTGCTTTGTGGACCAATTATTGAAACTTGAGATTGATCAATATTGTTAATTGGGATATTAGCATTTACAAAAAGCTTCATTGTAGTATGTAGTTCTTCAAGCACGCCATCCTCTAAAAATGCCATAATTACAAGCGAATCTTTAGCGCCTGATTGTCCTGAAGATACAGTTCTAGCTTTTCCAAATCCGCAATTATAATTAATTTCATCAACAACAATATTACATTCATTTAATTCTAATTTAAGATCAGATTTACTTTTATCATATAATGTAAATGTCATTTTGCCAGTCAGAGTAGACATTTGTGATTGGTTTGATACTTGAGATGCATCTACAGAATCAAAAGTCAGCTCAAATGTTTCAGTATAATCTTTGGTCGGAGTTTTTACTCCCATGTATTGTCCATCATTTATCTTATCAAGAATGTTTTTTATTCTAGAATCCAATTTATCAGACTTTTCTGCAAGTCTTTGTTGAATTTCTTCGGATTTTTTAATAACTTGTTCTTCAATCTGTTTAGATTTTAGAGAAATTTCATCACTAGATATGTTTGCTTTAATTTTATTTTGAGATTTCTCTTTGATTTCTTTTAATTTTTCTTCATATTGTTGGAATTTTTTTGATTGTTTTGCTTCAAGATTTTCTCTGTTTGTAACAAGTTCAGCTTTTTTCTGTTCTAATTCCTTTTGTCTTTCTTCAGCTTTTTCTTTCTGTTCAGCTTTTTTCTGTTCTAATTCCTTTTGTCTTTCTTCAGCTTTTTCTTTCTGTTCAGCTTTTTTCTGTTCTAATTCCTTTTGTCTTTCTTCAGCTTTTTCTTTCTGTTCAGCTTTTTTCTGTTCTAATTCCTTTTGTCTTTCTTCAGCTTTTTCTTTCTGTTCAGCTTTTTTCTGTTCTAATTCCTTTTGTCTTTCTTCAGCTTTAGAGTCATCATCATTCAAAGATGGATTTTGTGCAAAGGCATCACCATAAAGTAACCCAAATATGCCCAATAGTAAGATAGAACAGAATGTATATGATAAAATAAAATTTGTTTTCATTTTAAAATTTTCCAAGTTATGGTTAAAAAGAATTGCGATGAAGTTATCATAATGGACTAGTTTCTTGATTTCTTAATTAAATTTATAAAATATTTGTGTAATGACACATCTTCTGTTAATTCAGGATGAAATGATACGCCTAACATATTTCCTTTTTTGACTGCAATTATTTTTTCATTAAACTTTGCTAAAACTTCTACACCTGAACCAGTATCAGAAACAGATGGAGCTCGAATAAAAACACCGTTAAACTTTGGAATGTTAATAGAATTCATAGAGATGTTTGCCTCAAAGGATTCTTTTTGTCGTCCAAATGAATTCCTTTCTAGATTAATGTCAAGTAAATCTAAAAGAGGTTGATCTGTTTTTCCCACAACGCGATCGTTTGCTGTTTTTGAAAGCATTATCATACCTGCACATATTCCTAGTACTGGCATTCCTTGTTCAATTTTTTCTTTAATTATCTTAAGTAAGCTGTTTACAAGGGATAGTTGTCCTATAGTGGTACTCTCACCACCTGGGATAATCAAACCGTCTAGTTTTGAAATCTCTTCAGAAGTTTTAACACTTATGACTGAACCTTCTACTCCTAATTCTTTAATTGCTCTTTGAGTAGATGTGATATTTTCATGAACATCACCTTGAATTGCTAAAACTCCTACAGTAAGACTCATGCTAAACCACCACGATCTTGCATTCTTAATTCAAGAGTTTTAACATCTAATCCTAACATGGATTGTCTCTCATCAATCATTTTTTGTGCCTCTTTTACTTTATCAGATTCATTCCAAAATGTAGTTGCTAGAACAATAGCTCTTGCTCTTTCTTTAGCATCGTCTGCATTAAAAATTCCAGATCCTACAAATATCCCATCACAACCAAGTGACATCAAATATGCAGCATCGGCTGGAGTTGCAATTCCTCCTGCTGCAAAATTAACTACTGGTAATCTTCCAAGTTTAGCAGTTTTTGCAACTATATCATATGAGACTTTGAATTCTCTTGCAATTCTAATCAGATCTTGATCATCACCAGAATCATAAATGGATTTTATTGTTCTAAGTTCATCGTTGACTTTTTTAATATGAGTAACAGCTTCTGCAACATTTCCAGTACCAGGTTCCCCTTTAGTTCTGATCATTGCAGCTCCTTCTTCAATTCTTCTTAATGCTTCAGACAGTGATCTCGCTCCATTAACAAAAGGTGTTGTAAAATCCCATTTCCAAATATGATGATGTTCATCAGCTGGTGTTAAAACTTCTGATTCGTCTATCATATCCACATTAGTTTCATCAAGAACTTTTGCTTCATAGACATGACCAATTCTACATTTTGCCATGACTGGAATTGTGACTGAATCCATAATATCTTGGATGATTCGAATACTTGCAGTTCGCGCAACTCCGCCTGCTTTTCTTACATCAGATGGCAGTTTATCTAAAACCATAACAGATACAGCTCCTGCATCTTCTGCAATTTGAGCTTGCTCTACAGTTGTAACATCCATCACTACACCATTTTTTAGCATATGAGCAAAACCACGTTTTAAAGTAGATGTTCCGCGTAAAATATTATTAGAGTTAGATTTTTCTTGAATGATTCCTTTTGCATCAGTTCTTTCGCCTGAAAGTGAAAGCATAATTAGAGTTTTATTAGAAGGTTATTTGTACCTATTCACCGATTTGCTCTATAATATTATCAAGCTGAGATTCAACTATAGATATTATTGGAGGTATGAATTTATCAGTTGCATTTTGTTCGGGCCAGTTAATTTGATTAATTCTTCCATTAAGAATAACTTTGATATTTGATTTTTGAAAATCAGTTACATTATCGCTAATCGGAAATGATTCTGAAGGAATTGAAATAAAACCAGTTTCTTTAATCAAAGCTTTTAATTTACGAAGTTTTTGTTCATCTATAGTTGATTTGATATCGGGTTTTGGATATCCGTCTTCAGTTACAGAATATTTTATTTCTCCATTATTTTTTATTAGTAAGATTTCCGTTTTCTGTGCTCCAAGTCTTTCAGTTACTCCAAAAGATATTTTCTTTAATTGATATTTTGCATATTCAATTTCCATTACATCACTTGAATTAGATGCGGAATATGGAATCTCAGGTTGTGTGAGTAATGGAATTGCAATTAAAATTGCAAGAATAGCAGGAATTGCAGCTATTACTATGACAATTGGTTTTACCATGATCTACCTTAACAGATGAAGCTCATGATTAATCGCAAATAAATCTTGGTTAAAATAACTTAAAATTCTAGTCTATTTCATTCTTGTTCGTGGGGTCGTAGCCTAGCCTGGTAGGGCGACAGTGCATACGTTAGATCACCGCTAAGGGCTCCAAAGGTAAACTAAGCTAAACTGACTCACGGATGATGTAAGTTTGGAGCTGTAGTGACCCGTAGGTCGCCGGTTCGATTCCGGTCGGCCCCACGTTAGAATATTATTTATTTTTTAAAACATTTAGTGCTGAACCAGCTTTGAACCATTCAATTTGTGATTTATTATAAGAATGATTAAGAGAAATTTCATTGTTTGTTCCATCTTTATGCTTAATGATACATTTTACGGGTTTTTGTGGTTCTAGATTATTTAATCCGATAAGACTAATCTTGTCATCTTCTTGAATTTTATTATAATCATCAGGATTACTAAAAGTCAAAGCTAGAATTCCTTGTTTTTTCAAGTTTGTTTCATGTATTCTTGCAAGACTTTTTGTGATAACAGCTGCACATCCTAAATATCTAGGAGACATTGCTGCATGTTCTCTACTACTTCCTTCACCATAATTATTATCACCAATTATTATCCAACGCATTCCTTTTTCTTTATACTGCCTAGCAATTTTTGAAAAAGATTCTAGTTGATTATTTAAGATGTTCTTTCCTTTACCAATTTCATCATTGAATGCATTGACGGCACCTAAAAGCATATTATCACTAAGATTATCAAGGTGGCCACGAAGTGATAGCCAAGCACCTGCTGGAGAAATATGATCGGTAGTACATTTTCCTTTTGCTTTAACCATAATAGGCAAGTCAACAAAGTCTTTTCCATTCCATGGCAAAAACGGTTCTAAACGTTGGAGTCGTTTACTGTTAGAATCAATAATTACTTCGACATCGCTTGAATTTTCAGGAGGTAAAACAAAGATTCCCTCAGGTATCTTAAATCCATTTTTTGGAACCTCGGGGGCAGGTTTTGGTGGTTCAAGTTTAAATTTTGAACCATCTGCAGCAATTAATTCATCTTTTAGAGGATTAAATGAAAGTTTACCACTTAGAGCTAATGCAATAATCATCTCTGGACTACCAATAAAATTTAGAGTATTTCTGCGACCGTCGTTACGACCTGGAAAATTTCTGTTAAAACTAGTAACAATTGTATTTTTTTCATCATTTTTTAATTCTGGTCTATCCCATTGACCAATACATGGACCACATGCATTTGCCAAAACTGTAGCTCCAATATCTTTTAGTGAATCCATTTGTCCGTCTCTTTCAATAGTACTTCTAATCTGTTCAGAGCCTGGGGTAATTAGAAGGGGAATTTTAGATTTAATACCTTTTAATTTTGCTTGTTCTGCTAAACTAGCTACCCTAGACATGTCTTCATAAGAAGAGTTCGTGCAACTTCCAATTAATGCAACGGATATTGAATCAATGTATTCATTAGATTTTACATCATTAGCTAAATTGGAAATTGATCTTGCTAGATCAGGAGTATGTGGTCCAACAATATGTGGTTCTAATGTTGAAAGATTAATTTCAATAACTTTATCAAAGAATTTTTCAGGATTAGATTCTACTTCCTTATCTGCAACAAGTAATTCTATATTATGATTTGCAAGTTCTGCAATTTTTTCTCGATTTGTTGATCTTAGATAAGTTTCCATTCTTTTATCATATGGAAATATTGAACATGTTGCACCCACTTCTGCACCCATGTTTGTAATTGTAGCTTTTCCAGTACAGCTAATTGTATTTGTACCGGATCCAAAGTATTCAATAATAGAATTTGTTCCTCCCGAAACTGTTAGTTCTTCAGCAACTTTTAGAATGATATCTTTTGGTGCAGTCCACCCATTAAGTTCTCCAGTTAAGTGGACTCCAATTCTTTTAGGGTAAAGTAATTCCCATGGCAATCCAGCCATAGTTTCAGCTGCATCTAATCCTCCTACTCCTACAGCAATCATTCCTAATCCACCGGCATTTGGAGTGTGTGAGTCAGTTCCAATCATTAATCCTCCTGGAAATGCATAATTTTCAAGAACAACTTGATGAATTATTCCTGCACCAGGTTTCCAAAAGCCACATCCATATTTGGCAGCAGCTGATTGTAGAAATTTGAAGACTTCACTGTTTTCATCTAGTGCAACTTTCATATCAGAATCACCTGATACTTTAGCACGAATCAAGTGATCACAGTGAACTGTAGTAGGTAAAGCAGTTTGTTTAAGTTCTGCTTGCATAAATTGTAGCATTACCATTTGTCCAGTTACATCTTGTAATGCTACACGATCAGGAATAAGGAAAACGTAGTTTTTACCCTCATCGAGATTTTTTTCAGCCATTTGTTCAAAATGTCCTGAAAGTATTTTTTCAGTAAGTGTTAAAGGTCTGCCAATTATTTTTCGATATTTTTGAATATTTTCACGTGATTTATTGTAAATACGAGTTACAAATTCTGGGGTAGTATCTATTTCCACAAATGTATGTCAATTTAACCGGAATTTAATATTTGCAATCTAAATTACTGCAAATAATGTGATAGGCATGTAAATTTCTTAACAATTATAAACTAAAAGCAGCTTTATAATTGATTGTTGAGTAATATCAAATATTCTAAAGTGAGGAATTCAAATGGTCAATAAAGGTTTTCCAAAATTTGGAATGTCCCAAGCAGGGGCATTTGTTGCAGCTTTAAAAAATTATAATTTACCAGACTTTATTTTAGTCCTGATTGCAAAAGAATGCAAATCTGATCTCTTAGAAAGAGGACGAATTGATGATAGATTACAGAGCATGAATGATGATGCCTTAGAACTTTTACACAAGGTATTTGTGGGATGTGAAGAAGATGCTGCAGGAAAATATGCACAATACAGATTCTATGCTTATGTTTCTAGTATGTATCATAAATGTGAGGTTTTAGTAAATGAAACTATTCCAGGAGCGACTGGAACAAATCACAAAATACCTGTTGCAGTAAAAAATAATGGAATGTATATTGCAGTTGCAGTTAACAAAGCAACTGGAAATCCAGTAAATAAAAAAGAAACTACCCGATTTTATGAAATGGTTGACGATATCAAAAAAGGTGATCATGGAACCATGTTAAGTGATGCAATCTATGGCTCTTCAGTAGGGTTTAGAGGAGATGCATTAGTAGAGCTTGAGAATTTGAGTAAATCTAGAACACATGATATTGAAAACAAACTTGATTTCAAAACAGCAAATTTTGAAAACAATATTTATTCAGTAACAAAGTGTTGATTCGAATTTATTGAAAATATAGTTTAGTTAACTAGGTATATTTTGTTCTAAGAGTAGAGGTATCAATTGTAAGAAACATTGGTTTGCCATCAGTTTTTTCAAAATCGGTCCCATATTGTTCAAAATCCAACTGATCATAGAAATGCTTTGTCCACACATCGTGAACTATCTCTCTGAATTTTTTATGTCCTGATGTTCGTAAAAGTTCATGTGCTAATACATGAGAAACAGTTGTACAATTTTTTTCTGCAAGAAATAGCGTGTCAAAATTATCTTTAGGAGGTTGCCACCAAACCATTCCAAAGTTTTCTGCTTGATAACCTTCACATGTACAATCAGTCCATAGCGGTTTAAAATGACAAAGATAGAAATGAAAAATTTCAGATCCTCTTTGTTGATGATCTTGAAGCAGCGTATGTGTATCTAATTTTTGAAATAAACGTCTTGGTTTTGTAATTAATTCATCACATTGAACTTCAAAATCTTTACCAAATTTTTCTTTGATCCAAACCTTGAAAAAACTTCCCATTTGTTTTACATATTCAAATTCAAGTTTACGTTTTTCAAGATCTTCTTCTTTTACAACAAAAATAAAATGTAAAATCATGGTTAGAAAAAAGAATGTTTATGATTGACCTTCTATACCCATAAGGGTTAGAGTAGATCTAATCTTTTCAATTTTTCGAATCTTCCAAGTAATTGTTTCTCTGAGTTTTTCTACAGTATCAGATTCAATCTTGGCTAAGATATCATATGCTCCGAAAGTGCCATGAACTTCCTTCACACCGTCTAGACCCTTAAGTTGCTGTATAATAGCCTCTTCAGAACCTAGTTCACAGTTTATTAAAACATAAGCTGTTGCCATATATCCATTAAACAAAACGACTATATCAATAAACCGATTATGCCGAATTTAGTTTTGAGAAATATCAATAATAGTATCCCAAATTTGCTGAGGTACAGGCATTACAGATAATCTAGAAATACGAATAAGTTCCCAATTTTGAAATTTTTTCTGTTTTTTCATCTCATCTAATGTGATTGGACGTTTTAATGATTTTTTATATTTAACATCAAACACAATGAATCTTTTGTTATCTTCTTTTGGATTTGGATATGGATCTGAAATCACTTCCATAATTCCAACAATTTGTCGTTCATCACCAGTGTGATAAAATAAAACAAGATCCCCTTTTTTTATTTCACGCATATGTTTTAGAGCTAAATTATTATGAACACCATCCCATATTGTTGTTTTATCTTTTTTTAGAGTTTCAAAATTATATCCTCTTGATCCGCTAGGTTCTTGTTTTGCTAACCAATAATTCACATTTTTCAAAATTTACATCGTTATGAATGCTTTACGTTTTAAAATTGTTAAATGTTCCCCGGTTCTGACTCGCGCAAGATCATTGGTATTTTTAGCCTAAACCTCCTTGGGTTTTCTAACCGGGGTTTGCCCATATTGTAGCACACCTGGGTGAATTAGAAATCATTGGTATCAATACGATCGACATCATCCTAATCCGTCTGTGTGCCTGCTCTTGGGCGTTTAACTATAGATTTAGCTATGCTAAAAACCATTGATCAGAATTACTCAGCGATATAAAGTAACTAAGCACAAATTTAGTCTCAATTAGAAAATATAATTGAAAAAAATCAAAACATAAAAAATTACTCAAAAATTAATCCAGAAAGAGAAATCTCAAATCCAACTACTGGAACACGTATTTTGTAGTTTTCAATTGTTTTTGAATTGATTTCACCAATCATACCAATTGTTTTTCCATTTATTGAAATTGAAGCTGTTCGTCCTTCTTCAAAAATTGGATGAGATAAAGTTTTTGTTTCAATTTCTAAATTAAATCCTATTTTTAATGCAGACTGCAAGATGGACTTAATTTCAGTAAAAGTTGCATCTTGATGTGCACTAATTCCTGCAAGATTAGTTGTTTCATTTATGGGATTTCCATATGAAAAAACAGTACCAGTTTCAAATAATTTCTGTGGATAAGCAGTATGAATATTTTTAGAAAGATTTTCTAACAATCCAGGAAGAATTGAATCTCGCAAAATTGTATGCTCTTGACTCTTTGAGTCTAATACAGAGATTATGTTTCTAGGTTCTCTGTTTGTTATTTCATATAGAACTCGTTTACTTGTCAAGCTTGAATTTAGAGCTTCAGTGTATCCCAATCCAACCATTATCAGACTTAGAGATTTGAGTTTTACAGATATTGAATTTGGTTGTCCCAAAGTTTGAGATGGTGATAAAATTGGAATTAAATTCTGGATACCGTAACCCAATGAAACTTCTTCAACTAAATCCATCGGACCAAATATATCAAATCGATATGCAGGTACAGAACAAATAATATTTTTACCTTTCAAAGTAGCATCGAGTCTTGATTTTTTAAGAGATGAGATAATCTGAGAATTACTAAGATCAAGTCCAAGTGTTTGATTGATTAGATTAGAATTAATCAAGATTTTTCTTGACTCTAATTTTGGTGAAGTGTTTTTGGCCCCAAGAATTTTTGTAGAATAGAGAGTAAATCCGGCAGTTTGAAGTATTGTGGCAACTACAGAAAGCATGTCTTCTGCATCCTCTTTGTTAATACCTGTTACTTCAACAAAGAGATTTTTTGTTTTTGGAGTAACAGCTGTTACTGCTGCATTGATAATAGGTGGAAATGACACTGTTTGTTTTTTTGAATCTAGAATAAGAGGAATTTTTATTGAATTTCCAAGTATTGTTCCGTATTCTTTCCCTACATCAGTACTACTAAGAATTTCAGATATGGTAAGTTCACTTTTAGAATTTAATGGAATAAATCTGTGATCCCTATTAGTAGTAGTATAAGTTAAAGGAAAAATGATTTTATCTAAATCATGAATTCCAATAGAAGATTTTTTTCTTTTTCTACCTAGTCCAAAATGAAGATCCTCTTGCATTGCCATTAGTTGTTTAATCAAATTATCATCAACATTTCCATTTTTTGCAATAATTCCAGTTACAAATGGTCTGATTTTAGATACAGATGGATCTGCATGAATAACATAATTATTTGATTTTTTTATGATTAATTTGAAAATTCCTGTTTTGATTCCAAGTAGCCCTTGTAAACCAAGTGCAATACCTAAATCAGTAGAATAATCAGGTCGATTAGGACTATACTCGATTCTTATCAGATCTTTATCTTCAGATTCAATATCAAGTCCTAAGAAAGGAAGCAAGTCAGAAATTTGTTTTTTTGAAACTTTTCCAATTAATTTTTGAAGTCTAGAGTAAGATAGTTCAACTACTGGCATTTTGTTGTACTCCTCAACCAACTCAAATTATTGTTGTAAAATTCTCTAACGTCATCCAAACCATATTTTAGCATTGCAATTCGTTCAATACCTCCACCCCAAGCTAGTACAGGTTTTGTAATTCCAAGAGGTTTTGTTACTTCTGGTCTAAAAATACCCATACCAAATAGCTCTACCCATTTTTCTAATCGATCATTGTAAACCATTGTTTGTAAAGATGGTTCGGTATAAGGAAAGAATGTTGGCCAGAATTTTATTTTTGTGATTCCTATTCGTCTGTAAAATTCTTGTTGTATTCCCATTAAATCACGCAAAGTAGCATTTTTTCCAACTACGATTCCTTCAATCTGATTAAATTCTACTAGATGTTTGTAGCTTACTTTTTCATTTCTAAATACACGTCCAAGAGAGAATACTCTAGCTTCATCAGGTTTGTTTTCTGCGAGGTGTTTGATTGTTACACATGTTGTATGGGTTCGAAGAACCATTTTTCGTGCTTCATTAATATCCCAATTATATCGCCATCCTTTTTTATGAGATTCAGAAATTTTTTTGATTTGTTCTGAAGTCCCAATTTTTTTGGCAGATATACCATCAAGATAAAATGTATCTTGTAATTCTCGTGCAGGGTGATCTTGAGGAGTAAATAATGCATCAAAATTCCAAAAGCTTGGTTGAGTCATACTACCAATTATTTCCGTAAAGCCTAATGTAACAAAGATCTCACGAATTTCATCAATAGTATCCTTTAGAGGATGAGTACGTGCAACAAATACGTCAGGCACTTTAGATTCAACATTTATCTCACCTGACAAACCAGCAGTTATTTCAATAGATTTTGCAATATCTGTTAATGATATTTCTTTTGTCTTAATCACATTTTCTATTATAAAATCAGGTCTTTTCAAAATAAAGGATAAATCATCAGCATCAATTTCATTTTTAGATATTTTATTTTCTCCAATTTGTTTTAGAGTTTTTTCTCCTGGAAGCTCAGAAGGATAATTTTTTAGGAAGATTTTTTCTTCAGATGCATCCACCCAATTATTTTTTCTTGCCAATCCCATAGCAGGACCAAAAACATTTCCAAGGTCTTTTTGAAGATCTTGTAATTTTTTTGATTCATTTTTTAATAAATCAAGTAATCTTCTTTCAGGCAATCCTTTATGAAATGATTCTAATCCATTTTTTCCAAGTGATAGACTTATAGCTTGAGATTCAGTTACAATAGCCAAACCTTTTAGTTTAAGCCATTCTATTCCACGGCGGATTTGATCAGGGGATAGATTTGTAGATTTTTCAAGGTTTTCAGGAGTTTGTTTTTCATTGTTTTTCAAAGAGGTAATAATTTTTTTTTCAATCTCATGAAGTACCTGTGACATCAGCAGAAAGACTGAAAAAGACTTTTTAAACCTTAACCTAAGTCAAAATGAATGTCAGCTGATGACTTTATAGTAACTCCTTGGCATGTTGAAGGTGATATTGATTATGATAAGTTAATCAAAAAATTTGGAACTGAAAAAATTTCATCTGATATTCTTAATAGAATCAAAAAAACTACAGGCGAAGACCATTTTATGCTAAGAAGAGGTATTTTCTTTTCTCATCGAGAATTAAATAGAATTTTAGAGGATTATGATAAAGGTAAGAAATTTTTCTTATATACTGGCAGGGGACCATCAGGACATACTCATATTGGTCATTTGGTTCCTTGGGTATTTTCTAAATGGCTACAAGACAAATTTGGTGTAAATATGTATTTTCAATTAACAGATGATGAAAAATTTTATGCAAAACCAAATCTCACTTTAGAAGAAACTAGTAAATTTGCATATGAAAATGCACTTGATTTTATTGCTTTAGGCTTTAAACCAAACAATACAAAAATAATTATCAATACAAAAAACATTCAAACATTATATCCTATTGCTGCACAAGTTGCTAAAAAAATTAATTTTTCAAATACAAAAGCAGTATTTGGATTTACAAATGAGACAAATATTGGAATGATTTTTTATACAGCATTACAATCTGCACCGTGTTTCATTGAAGATAAACCAGTTTTGATTCCATTAGGAGTTGATCAAGATCCTCATTTTAGATTAACAAGAGACATAGCTCCAAAAATTGGAAAACAAAAACCAGCCTTAATTCATAATATCATGATTCCAGGGCTATCAGGACCTGGAGGAAAAATGTCAGCTTCAGATGAAAATGGAACTATCTATACAACTGATTCTCCAAATACAGTAAAGAAAAAAATTAACAAGCATGCATTTTCTGGAGGCCAGACAGATATTGAGCAACATAGAAAACTTGGAGGGAATCCAGATATTGATGTCTCTTATCAATATCTTAGAATTTTCTTTGAACCAGATGATAATAAACTAAAATCAATTTATGATGATTATAAATCTGGAAAAATGCTTACTGGGGAATTAAAAGCAATATTAATTGAAAAAATAAACGAGTTTCTTGCAATTCATCAAGAAAAAAGAGAGAAAGCAAAAGATCAGATCGATCAATTCATTTTTGAGAATTAATGAAAATCAAAATTAGATGCGATGATAAGTATGAGGCTCAAAAGATATCCAGCCTTCTATTTATCAAAGACATGAATGAAACTTTCATTACAGCAATTTTAAACATATTTGATAATGAAATAGTTGTAGCATTAAAAGACAAATCAGCCCACAGTATTCTTTTAAAAGATAAAGTAGATGTGGATGTTTTTGTAGATTTTATTCAATCAGTTATCGAAAAAGAACACAAGATAGTTTCTACTGTAATGTTGGATGAATATGTAGAAATTGTAAAAGAGTGAATTAACCTGAGAATATTGTGTAAATTGCTACAATTCCAACCATTACAACAAGACTGATACCTAATGCTTTAAAGTCATTATCCATATTTGGAAAATAAATAATCATTATTAAAAATGTTAATAAATTCTTAAAAGGGATTCAAGTAATTATCTTGGAAAATATCTACTTTTTTTATTCATAGATTTCGGTTTTTTATGTTCAGTTTTTGCTTGAGGTTGCCTAATTTCATTACAGTTCAAACATAATACTCTCAAATCTTTTCTAGCCAACTCTGGTTCAGAAATATACTTTCCCCAGGATGAAGCAAATCCACCTCTACGAATACTGTCAAATGCATCTTCATCATTAATATGATTAAATCCTAAAGCTCGCTCATCTTTAAATCCACAACTGGAACATATTTTACCACCTAAAATTTCAAATAATTTTTCTTTTAGAGAAGAATAGAATTTTTCAGAACCATTTGAATAGAAACTCTCAGATTTTTTTAGGAATTTTTCATTTTTAGATTTAGAATTTCTAAAATCATCTTGTCTAGATCTCGGTTCATCTCTGGAATATCTATCTCGAGATCTCGGTTCATCTCTGGAATATCTATCTCGAGATCTCGGTTCATCTCTGGAATATCTATCTCGAGATCTCGGTTCATCTCTGGAATATCTATCTCGAGATCTTGGTTCATCTCTGGAATATCTATCTCGAGATTCTTGTGGTTTATTTTTTTGAAAACATTCGCTACAATATACAGGTCTGTTAAATTTTGGTTCAAATGGAATTTGGCATTCATCTCCACAATCACCACATGTTACAGTATGCATTTCTGGTTTTCTTTCATTTCTGGAATATCTATCTCGAGAAGGTCTTTCATATCTAGAATTTCTAAAAGAACGTGAAGGTATGTCATCTCTAGAATTTCTAGAAGTTTGATTAGGTTTAGAATGTCGATCAAATTTTTTATCAGAATATTTTGCTTTATAGAGATCCATTTTCTTATACATATTCATCACTATTGATTATAGATAGTTAGAGCTTGAATTTGTGCCTAGATAGAAAATTTGTAAATTAAACTAGGGATTTATCCATTTCA